>ONCI01000134.1 GCA_900316255.1 uncultured Eubacteriales bacterium
TGCCGGGAGCTTTCCGAAATCGAGGGGATCCGCTGGATCCGGCTCCACTATCTCTACCCCGACCAGTTTGACGACGAGCTGATCGATGAGATCGCAAAGAACGATAAAATCGTAAAGTATCTGGATATCCCCATCCAGCATATCAATAACCAGATCCTGAAGCGGATGAACCGAAGAGGCACCGGAGATGAGATCCGGGCGCTGTTCAAAACGCTGCGGGAGCGGATCCCCGGTCTGGTGCTGCGGACCAGCCTGATCGCGGGACTTCCCGGCGAGGGACCTGAGGAGTTTGAGGAACTCTGCAGCTTCCTCCGCGAGGCCAGGATCGAGCGGGTGGGCGTGTTCCCCTTCTCCCCGGAGGAAGGGACTCCCGCCGCGAAGATGGAGCATGCGGACGAAGAAGAGGCACAGCGGAGAGCCGACCTGATCCTGCAGCTGCAGGCTCCCATCATGGACGCCTTCTGCCAGCGCTTTGTGGGGCAGACCATTGAGGTGCTGGTGACAGATTACGATGAAGAGGAGCAGTGCTGGGTGGGCCGCAGCTATGCCGATTCCCCGGACATCGACGGAGAAGTCCGCTTTGACGGCGTATGCCGGGAGGGCGACATGGTGTCCGTCACCATCACAGAGGCCGAAGACGGCATCCTGTACGGAGAGGAGGCGGAGGCATGACCACAGCCAACAAGATCACCATTTTCCGGGTACTGATGATCCCGGTGTTTCTGGTCCTGGCCTATTCCGGGCGAATGATCTGGGCCTTTGTCGTGTTCGTGCTGGCCAGCCTCTCGGATATGCTGGACGGATATGTGGCCCGGCACTACAACCAGATCACCAATTTCGGCAAATTCATGGACCCGCTGGCCGACAAGGTACTGGTCATGGCGGCCATGTGCTTCTTCGTGGAGAGCGGCCGTATGCCCGGCTGGGCGCTGGCCATTGTGCTGCTGCGGGAGTTTGCCGTGTCCGGGATGCGGCTGATCGCCGTGGAACAGGGGCGGGTGATCGCCGCCGCCTGGTCCGGCAAGATCAAAACCACCGCCACTATGATCTGTCTGTGTCTCATGCTGCTCTTCCCTGCCCCGGGTCCGGGAGACTCCGCGCCGGATCTCCTCGCCATCCTCTGCACCTGGGTCATTTTGGTCACCACCGTATATTCCGGCGCCGAATATTTCTACAAAAACCGCGACGTGTTCCGTAACGTCAAGTAAGGAGAATAAGGCTATGTATCTGTATAACTCCGCATCGCACAAGAAGGAGCTTTTTGTTCCCAACCACCCCGACATCGTAAAAATGTATACCTGCGGTCCCACAGTCTATCACTACGCCCACATCGGCAATCTGCGCTCCTACATCATGGAGGACGTGCTGGAGAAGTATCTGCGTTATGCGGGCTACAACGTAAAGCGGGTCATGAATATCACCGACGTGGGCCATCTGACCTCCGACGCCGACGAGGGCGAGGACAAGATGCTGAAAGGCGCCCAGCGGGAGCACAAGACCGTGATGGAGATCGCGAAATTCTACACCGACGCCTTCTTCTCCGACTGCGCAAAGCTGCTGATGGACACGGGCTACGCCTATTTTGCCGGCGGCAACGTGTATTTCGACACCTCCAAGCTGGAGCGCTACTTCGTGTTCCACGACTTCAACGCCGAGGACCTGGACGTGGGCGTCCGCGAGGGTGTGGAAGAGGACACCAACAAGCGCAGCAAGAACGACTTCGTGCTGTGGTTCACCAAGTCCAAGTTCGAGGACCAGGCCCTGAAATGGGACTCCCCCTGGGGCGTGGGCTATCCCGGCTGGCACATCGAGTGCTCCGGCATCTCCATGAAGCACCTGGGCGAGGATCTGGACATCCACTGCGGCGGCATCGACAACGCTTTCCCCCACCACACCAACGAAATTGCCCAGAGTGAGGCCTATCTTGGCCACAAATGGTGCAATTATTGGATGCACGTGCTCCACCTGAACACCACCAACGGCAAAATGTCCAAGTCCAAGGGCGAGTTTTTGACGGTCTCCCTGCTGGAGGAAAAGGGCTATGATCCTCTGGCCTACCGACTGTTCTGCCTGCAGAGCCACTACCGGAAGAGCCTGGTGTTCTCCTGGGAGAACCTGGACAACGCCCAGGTGAGCTACAATAAGCTGATCGCCAAGATCGCGGCGCTGAAGCCCGGTGACGGCGAGGTGGACCAGGCTGTTGTGGAGCAGCTGCGGCAGAAGTTCAAGGCGGGGCTTGACAATGACCTGAACACCTCCCTCGCCGTCACCGCCCTCTACGATGTTCTGAAGGCCAAGACCAACGAAGAAACCAAGCTCTACGCCCTGGGCGATTTTGACAAGGTGCTGGGCTTGAGTCTGCTGAAAAAGGCAAACGTCGAGCGGGAGAAGCTCAAGAAGCAGGCCGTCACCGCGGGAGAGTTCACCATTATCTCCGAGAGCGGCGAGGCGGACGCGGAGGTGGAGGCGAAGATCCGGGCTCGTCAGGATGCCAAGAAGGCCAAGAACTTCGCCGAGGCCGACCGGATCCGGGACGAGCTGAAGGCGGCGGGGGTCGAAGTCACCGACATTCCCCACGGCGCAAGGTGGAAGCGGATCTGAATACAAATACAAAGGAAAGCCCATAGGCGGCATTCAGACCGGAATGCAGCCTATGGGCTTTTCTTGTCAACGCATTTACGGAGGGAGCGGACGACCTATGTTATCCCTACGGCAAGGAGCGTCGGCCCGACACCTCATCCGTCATTCGGCGGACCGTGACACGCCGAATGACACCTTCTCCTCAAGGAGAAGGCTTTTCGGGCGGTTGGATGACAGGAGTCCCTATGGAGTGCACGGAGCCAACAGCGGGGCGCCGAGAGCGTCGGCCCCTACGTAGGCTCTCAAACAGACGACACCTCATCCGTCATCCGCCTCGCGGGAGATCGGTGGATGCCACCTGTCCACATTACTGGGAAAGCTTTGGGATAACGAGATTCGCAGTCACTACGATGAAGGATCCGCTGCGCGGGGACCTCATCCGGCGCTTCGCGCCACCTGTCCGCCTTGCGGTGCCCGAAAAACCGTTCGGGCTTACGCTATTCCTC
>ONCI01000133.1 GCA_900316255.1 uncultured Eubacteriales bacterium
TCGCTCACGATGACGGAGCAGTTGGCCGTGCCGCCGCGCATCTCAGGGCCGTAAGAGGGCAGCCAGGAGACGTGCTTGCCTTCCAGCATGCAGGCCATAGCCACAAATTTACCGATCAGGAGCATGCCCTGACCACCGAAGCCGGCGAAAAGATAACGTTTCGTCATTTCTGTTCAGCCCCCTTATCTTTGTACACGCCCAGCGGGTAGTAGGGGATCATGTTCTCTTCCAGCCACTTGAGAGCCTCGACCGGGTTCAGGCCCCAGTTCGTCGGGCAGGCGGAGAGAACCTCGATCATGCAGAAGCCCTTGCCTTCCAGCTGGTACTGCATGGCCTTCTTGATGGCCTTCTTGCACTTGATGATGTTGCCGTTGTTGTTGACGGCGCAGCGCTCGATGTAGTAAGAGCCGGGAACCTGGGAGAGCATCTCGCTCATCTTGATGGGCGCGCCGCACCAGGCCTCGTCACGGCCGTAGGGAGAGGTGGTGGTCTTCTGGCCAACCAGCGTGGTGGGGGCCATCTGGCCGCCGGTCATGCCGTAAATGGCGTTATTGACGAAGATGGTGACGATCTTCTCGCCGCGGTGGGCAGCGTGAACGACCTCGGCGGTGCCGATGGAGGCCAGGTCGCCGTCGCCCTGATAGGTGAAGACCAGGGTGTCGGGCTTGGCGCGCTTGATGCCGGTGGCGACAGCGGGAGCACGGCCGTGGGCGGCCTCGTACATATCGCAGTTGAAGTAATCATAGGCGAAGACAGAGCAGCCGACCGGGGCGACGCCGATGACGTTGCCGGCCTCGAGCTTGCCCTCTTTTACCAGCTCGTCGATGCTCTCGGCGACCAGGCGGTGGATGATGCCGTGGTTGCAGCCGGGGCAGTAGTGGAACTGCTTATCGGTCAGCAGCTGGGTTTTCTCAAAGACAACAGACATCTTACTTTCCCTCCTTCAGCATGGCGAGGATGCGGGCTTTGACTTCTTCGGTGGTCGGGAAGAGGCTGCCGCAGTGGCCGAGGAACTCGACCGGGCGGGCGCCGCTGACGGCCAGGTTGACGTCCTCGAGCATCTGGCCTTCGTTGACCTCGATGTCCAGCACTGCCTTGACCTGGGGCTGGTTGACGGCCTTCTTGAGCTCGTCGTAGGGGAAGGGCCACACCGTGATGGGACGGAACAGGCCGACCTTGTAGCCCTCTTCACGCAGCTCGTCCACAGCGCTGCGGGCGACGCGGGAGACGGTGCCGAAGGCGGTGAGAACGATCTCGGCGTCCTCGGTGCGGTAGTTCTCGAACATCACTTCGTTCTTCTCGATCTCGCGGTAGCAGGCCTGCAGCACGTTGGTGTGATCGGTCAGCTCCTCGGTGGAGATGTACATGGAGTTGATGACGGCGCGCTTGGCGGGGTCGTCGCCCGGCTTCCAGCCCATGGCGGCCCAGGGCTTGGCTTCTTTGGTCGGCTTGTACTCGACCATCTCCGGCATTTCGACCGGCTCCATCATCTGGGCGATGATGCCGTCGAGCAGGAACAGAACGGGGATGCGGTACTTCTCGGCCTTCTCATAGGCGAACATCATCGTGTCCACGACCTCCTGGATGGAGGAGGGCGCGTAGGTCAGCAGGTGGTAGTCGCCGTTGCCGCCGCCCTTGGTGGCCTGGAAGTAGTCGCCCTGGGAGGCCTGGATGTTGCCGAGGCCGGGACCGCCGCGCATGACGTTCAGGATCACGCAGGGAAGCTGAGCGCCGGCGATGTAGGAGATGCCCTCCTGCTTCAGGGAGACACCGGGGCTGGAAGAAGAAGTGATGACACGCGCGCCGGTACCGGCAGCGCCGTACACCATGTTGATCGCCGCCACTTCGCTCTCGGCCTGCAGGAAGCAGCCGCCGATTTCGGGCATAAGAAACGTGCGCCGGCGCGAATGGCAGCCTCGGCGATCGCTTCGGACCCCTTCATGAGAGTTAATGCCATTTTCGTTTCCTCCTTATAGTCTTTCGATGCGGATCGCGACATCCGGGCAGGTGCGTGCGCAGGATGCGCAGCCGATGCAGTCATCCGGGTTCACGACTTCAGCGGGATGGTAGCCTTTTGCGTTGAGTTTGGTCTTGGAAAGGGCAAGCACGCCTTTGGGACATGCTCTCGCGCACAGGCCGCAGCCTTTGCATACAATCTCGTTGATTGTAACCTTAACCATGTTCTTACCTCTTTTCCTTGATAGATTAGCAGGTCTATTCTAAAAACCGTCACGCGACGGATGGGGATACGCTTTTCGCTTCGTCCCGGCCGGGCAGGCTCAGTCCATATTGGTCCGGTAGAAATTGCCGGGGCGGGGGTTGGAGGGGTTCTGATCCAGACTGTGGATCCAGGAATCCCAGTCGCGCTGCATATAGGTGTCGATCGCAAGGGGGGTGCCGATGTATTTCGGGTCGTGCCCCTCGGCGAGGAAGCGGTCGAGAAACTGCTTCTTGCCGGAGGTGTAGAGCACCGGAACGCCGGTGCGCTCCGAGACCTCGCGGATCATCTCGTAGCCGTCGCGCAGCTCGGCGTCGGTGGTGGCGATGGCGAGGTTGGTGTTGTTGATCATGCCGGTGATCTGCAGGCGGGAGTGGATCTGCATCTCCTCCTGCAGCTTGATGATGCGCTCCACCGTCCCGGCGAGCGGGCGGCGGATGTTCACCACATTCAGCACTTCCAGAGCGTCGGGCTCGAGCTCCATGAAGTCCTGATAGTAACGCGCCACGGCCGTGGCGCCCACGGCGTCGCCGCCGACGTCGAACACAACGGTGTCCCAGTCCATGGCGAAGGCGGAGGCAACCTCAGCGGGAACGGAGAGCGTTTCAATACCGGCGCAGGCGAAGTTCGGGGAGACCAGGCGGATCTCCTTCATCTGGGTCATCCTGCCCCGCTCGGTCAGGCGGAAGTATGTGTTGACCATATCGAGATCCAGCAGCTCCGTCCGCTCTCCCC
>ONCI01000130.1 GCA_900316255.1 uncultured Eubacteriales bacterium
CACGATGTGCGTGCGTACGCCCGCCTCCTTGAAGCGTTTGCTCCTCTCAATGCCGATGAGCATGCCGAGGATACAGGACACGGCCAGCCTGCAGCAGCAGTCCAGCAGCGGGCAGGTCGTCAACTCAAAAGTCGTAAAAATCCCGAACAGCATAGCTTCCTTACTCCTTTCGCGCGTGCAGTCTCATACCGAGCCCGCAGCGCCTATACCGAACGCCGGGTTCTCCTCGTTCAGCAGCTTGCGCAGGATGGGAAAAACCTGATAAATATCCTCGATCACATAGTCCGGCTCGAACTCCCGGCGCACGCCGGCGTCCTTTTCCCCGGTCAGCTTGGAGCCGATCTGGATGGCGCAGGCAAAACCCGCCCGCTTCGAGCCGATGATATCCCGGGAGACGGTGTCTCCCACATAAACACAGTCCTCCGGTTTTACGCGGAGCTGATGCGTGGACACCAAGAAAATATCCGGCCGCGGCTTGCGCAGCCCCGTCACCGAGGACAGGGTCACGTCCTCGAACAGGTCGCGGATGCCGTATTCCTCAAGGCTGTCAAAGACCTGGTACATGGCGGCGGTGTTGCTGATGATGCCGAGCTTCAGGCCGAGCTGTCGCAGGCCCTCCAGCATCTCCCGCACCCGGGGACGGAGGCTGCGGTGGTAGTGGGTCAGCTCCCACATATAGGCGATCGGCTCGCAGAGAGGCTCCAGCACATCCCGCGGGAAGCCGAAATCGGCCAGGGCATAGTCGCACCAGATGGGGATCGGCTTGAGCTCCACGTCACAGCTGTCACGGAAGGCGCCGTAGCGCTTCCAGCCCGCGTCCACACGGCGCTTGAGCTCCGTCAGATCGACCTGCGGATCCAGCCCGCCCTCGCGCAGCATCCGGTCCAGCTTTTCGATGGCGGCCCACTCCGAGCGTTCATCCACATAGATGTCCTCCAGCGTACCGCCCATATCAAACATCACCGAAGTGATCATATTCTCTCCTCCCCTACAGTCCCCCGCTTCTCAAGAGCGGCGGACGTATTTTTTCCACGCAGGTTCGTCCGTCTGCGCGGGAGTCTCAGGCCGGTAATCCCGGCGATACAGCAGATAGAACAGCGCCAGGCCCAGACCCACAGGGATCAGAACGAGCCACAGGGCAAAGCGCAGAAAGAGCTTCATGGCCTCCGCGTCCTGCAGGAGCAGAGCCATGGTGATCAGGGCCGCCGCCGTGTACAGCAGCAGCCAGAGATAAGTGCCCAGCATCAGGCGCTTATCCTTCAGAAGGCGATGCAGCGCGAATCCGACCAGCAGAACGGCCGCGCTGACGCACAGAGAACTGATGAGGTTCCCCAAAGCAACCGGCCAGCTCTCCGTCAGCGGGGCGAGCCAGTCCACGATATAGGTAAAGGCAATCAGATGCAGGGCGATGAAAACCGCGCTCAGGCAAAAGGTGTAGATTAGGAAACCGCTCTTGGGCTTTCCGTTCTCGGTGAACAGGAAGGTCCGCCAGAAACGCTTGCTTCGTTCCTCCCACTTCTTCTGCCGTGCCCGGCGCCGGTCTTCCCGCTCCAGGCCTCCGGTATGCCCGTTCAGATCCTTGTTATAGCTCATAGCGTTTAAAGGGGCTGCGGAGCGGGAGGATCGCTCCGCAGCCAAGTTCAGCCTGCGTCACCGGCAGGCCTTGTTCTTAGTGAATGTTGGGGTTCTGATCCAGCCAGAAGATCCAGAGGTCCTGCGCGTCCAGGAACACATTGTAGATGGAGGCCAGATCCGGTTCAGCCGCGTTGAGCTCCTTGAGGGTCATCTCGTTCTTCTTGTCCTTCACGTCGTCGCGGACAGGCCAGTTGCCTTCCTTGGCGAAGGGCTTGAAGCCGCCGCTCTCGCCGTCAGCGCCGCCGGTCACAAAGCGGATGAACAGACGGGCGCCGGCGGGGTGCTTGCAGTTGTTGACAACATACATGTACTCCAGGTTCTGAAGGCCGTTATAGGGGTTCAGCACGACCCAGGCGATGTTATAGCCGGAATCGTCGCGGTTGGTGATCTTGCCGGCCGAGGCCAGGGCCAGGGCGGGATCGTCAGCCGTGGAATTGTGGACCGCCTCCACCAGTTCGTCGCCGTCACCGATGAAGGTGATCTTCATCTGGCTGAATCGCCACAGATACTCCACGCCGGCGTTGTTCGCAGGTACATTGGGGAAGGCGCTGGCGTCATAGGTGTACTCCAGATCCTCACCGTAGACTTCCTTGTAGTTGGCGGCCATCTGGTCGGCGTTCACGATAAAGCTGGCGAACGATCTCCTTGGTAAAGATGCGGTACTTCTGGCTGCCGTCCTCGTTCTTTTCGACGATCTGCCACCAGCTGTCAATGGGCTGACCATCGGGGAAGGCTTCGGTGTTGTAGTACCAGAAGGACTGGGAGGCGTAGAGCGGATAGCCGTAGCGGAGCAGGCCCTCGTCGATATGGGCGCAGATGTCTTCGGGATAGAAGGCTGTGATGATGCCGTCCTCATAGTCGCCGAAGAACACATCGCCGTTGACGTCCTTCACCTGCAGCACATCGCCCTGGACGTTGCCGGCATTGGCTTCCAGGCGGCACTTCTGCAGGACCTCATCGTTGTCCAGATCCATGATGTCCACGGTCAGGCCGGGGAAAGCTTCCTCAAAGGTGTCCTTCACCTTGAGCATTTTGGAGGAGGTGGCGTAGATGTTGATGGCGCTGCCGTCCTTGAC
>ONCI01000129.1 GCA_900316255.1 uncultured Eubacteriales bacterium
GCTGATTTTTTATATCACGGCCCCTTTCTTCACAGGGACTTCACAATTGTTTCGTATACTGCAGAAAAATCTCTCCCAAATCGGAAAGGAGCGCAGCATGATCTGGATCATCGGCATGGGCCTGGTCTTTGCCCTGTGCATCGTCGGCCTCTTTTATCTCAGCGGAGCGGTCAGCCGCTTTGCCCCCATCCGGAAAGCGGCGGGGGAGCGGAAGGGACTGGGGCGGCTCCTGGCCTTCGGGCTGCTTTCCCTGGGCTTTGCCGCCTTCGTGCTCTGGCTGGGGCTGATGGACGCGGTGGTGATCCTGCTGCATCTGCTGATTTTCTTTCTGCTCTTCGGCCTGCTCTTCCGGCTTTTTCGGAAGGGAAGAGAAGGGAAAGTCTTCTGGCAGGGCCATCTGGCGCTGCTCTGCACCGTCCTCTATCTCGCGGTGGGCTATTACCAGTGCATGGATGTATGGAAAACAGAGTACATACTCCAGACTGACAAGCCTGTGGGAACGCTGAAAATCGCCCTGCTCTCGGACTCTCATCTGGGTACCACCTTTGACGGCGCGGGCTTTGCCGAATATCTGGATGAGATCCTGGCAGAGAAGCCGGATCTGATCCTGATCCCCGGGGACTTTGTGGACGACAGCACCGGGCGCGGGGATCTGGAACTGGCCTGCGCGGCCCTGGGCCGGGCGGAGACGAAATACGGCGTGTTCTTCGCCTACGGCAACCACGACAGGGGCTATTACAACAGCCGGGACTTTTCCGCCGAGGACCTGGAACGCTGCCTCGCAGAAAACGGCGTCCACGTGCTGGAGGACGAGGCGTTCTCGGCGGGGCCGCTCTACCTGGCGGGTCGGGCAGACGCAAGCTATCACCGGCTGCGCCTGGATCTGCTCCTGGCAGACGCGGCGGCGGAGCAGTATGTCATCGTGCTGGACCACCAGCCGGCGGCCTATGAGGAGGAGAGCGAGAGCGCGGTGGATCTGGTGGTCTCCGGCCACACCCACGGCGGGCAGCTGATCCCCCTGGGCTTGATCGGGGAATGGTTCGGCGGCAACGACCGGACCTACGGCTATGAGCGCAGAAACGGCACCGACTTCGTGGTGACCTCCGGCATCTCCGACTGGGCCCTGCACTTCAAGACCGGCACCCGCTCGGAATACGTCATCCTGACGGTAGAGGGTTCCCCGGCGGCGTGAGAAAGCATTTGCCCCGGGCCTTCGTATCTGCTACAATGGAAGAAAAGGGGGGAGCAGCATGGAAGAACTGGAGATCATCCGTCACCGCCAGATCGACGGGATCAGCATCTTTTTTGATACCGTGGACTACCGCACGCCCCACTTCCACCAGGAGTGGGAGCTGATCTGGATCACCCAGGGCAGGCTCTCCGTCCGGCTGGGACCGGAGGGGGCCGTGGCGGAGGAGGGAGACCTGTTCCTCTTTTCCCCGGGCAGACTCCACGAATTCCGCTGCGTGGGGGAGAGCGCCACCTTCCTGTGCTTTCAGCTCTCGCCCCAGATTTTTGAAAAGGTCTACCCGGGCTTCGGCCGCATCACCACGGAGAGCTTTCACCTGAACCCCGCCTGCGGGGAGGAGCGCTGCCGGCGCTTCCGCCGGACGCTGACGGAGATGCTGCGCTGCTATCTGGAGCGGCCGCCCTTCTTTGAGCTGCAGTGCGCCGGGGAGGGAGCGCTGCTCTTCCGGGAGATCCTCTCCCTGCTGCCCTGCCATAGCATGACCGTGGAGGAGCAGTCCAACATCAACAAACGCAACGCCCGACTCACCCGCTTCATCCGCTTCGTGGATGAAAACTACACCCAGAAGATCCGCCTGGCGGACTTCGCCGCGGCGGAGGACTGTACCGTGAGCTATCTCTCCCGCTTCCTGAAGGCTTCCCTGAACCAGACCTTCCAGGACTATGTGAACGCCGTCCGCTTTCACAGCGCCTGCAAGCTCATGGCGGTGGGAGGCATGCGGATGCTGGACATCTGCGAGGAGTCCGGGTTTTCGGATTACCGCTATTTTTCCGCCGCCTTCAAGAAACAGAGCGGCATGACCCCGGAGGAGTACAGCCGCCGGAGCCACCCCGTGGACGAGACCCTGCGCCATAATCTCCACTCCCTGGAGCGCTTTTACACCAGGGAACAAAGCTTACAGCTGCTCCAAAAGCTCCGACCCTAAAGAGCGTGCAAATTAGGGAGACGATAGGTTTTGCGAGGCCCTTTTCCGCCCATCCATCACAGAAAAATCCGGGAATACAGCAAGTATTCCCGGATTTTTCTATATCGTCTGGACGAAAAATGCCTCGCGCAAAAC
>ONCI01000135.1 GCA_900316255.1 uncultured Eubacteriales bacterium
CCACCCGGTTTCCCAGGTAGACATGATCCTGACCAAAAGTATGTGCAAGGGCTGGGGCTGGATGAAGGAGAACGGTCTGAGCTGGAAAGAGTATCTGGATCGCTGCCGGAAGTATAAGCATCGGCTGTTTGTCTCCAATATGGACCGTCGCGGACGGGACGGATTGACCGAGCTGAACTTCCAGCTTCTCAACACCGCTGCCATCACAGCGGAGGAATACCGGCCCCACGATCTGCCTGCTGGTTGGAGCAGCTCCCCGGAAAAGGAAGAAGAAGCCTGGCTCACCAAAGCGACAGAGACAGCCTATTTTAATACCCTGGCCAACACAGATTGGCAGCTTTCCTATTTCCGCGCCGATGAAGAAGACCCGGAGCTGGATTACAGCGACGCCCGAAAGCTGCGGGCGCGATTACTGCACAAGAACCCGTCCTTTCTGGCCGAGAAGGTCTTTCAGAAAGAGTTGGAGGACAAGGCGAGGCAGATCCGGGAGAAATACGGTATCGGCAAGCTGCAGGTCAGCGGAGATACCCGATATCTCTCCGACGATCTCATGCGCCTGCTGGCGATCATCGTCCGCCCAACCTCTGAAAAGGCATACCGCTTCCTGTTGCGGGAATGCCTGCGTGGCGCGGAGATCTACGCTCCGCAGCCGGATTATCCCATGCCGGAGCAAATCCCCATCCTGCGAAACCCGCATATCTCCCGGAATGAGGAAGCTCTGGTCTCGCCTCTGAAAGATGTCGGGCCGATCCGCAAGAAGTATCTGTCGCACCTTTACTATGTGGCGATGGTGGATTCCCGTTCTCTGATCCCGGATCGTTTGGGCGGTGCGGACTATGACGGCGACCTGGTGCATCTCTACGCCGATCCCATCCTCTGCGACTGCATCGCCCGCAATTATTCCGGCGGGCTGGACAACGCGAGCAATCTGCCCTTGCTGAAGATCCCTTCCGCCGAGCCCTTGATTGCAGACGCCAATGACTGGCACGCACGCTTCCAGACGGTGAGAAGCACCTTTTCTTCCCGTGTCGGGCAGATCTCCAATGCTGCCCTGCGCCGGAGCATTTTGGCCTATGACGAAGCCACACCGGAAGATCTGCGGGAGCAGTACCGCAAGGAGACGGAGATCCTGACCATTCTCACCGGCCTGGAGATCGATTCGGCCAAAAGCGGCATCAAGCCGGATCTGTCCGAATACCTGGGCGGTCACGGCCAATCTGGAGCGCACGCCGCTCTACGCCAGGCAGCTCGAAAAACAGACGCGGCCGCCAAAGGCACAGTCGGCTGGGAGCTCGGAGCTGTTTACGTTCGCACTTGATCTGAACTGGAAGGAAAAACTCGACCCACGCACGTTGGAGAAGATGCGCTCGATCATTGCAGACTATGAGGAAGCCAAGCGCCGCTGTGTGGCTTACCGCCATAGGAAGCCCTCCGGCAATTACCGGAAGGACGTGCAGCGTATCCTTTTCTCACAGGATCGGGAGGACGAGATCAGCGTGGACGAGCTGTATCAGACTTTCGAGTGGTATGAGGCCTATCAGATCCGCCGATCTCTCGCGGCTTTGCGGGAATCGGAATGGCAATTCACGCCCAGTGAGGACCGGGAGGAGCTGCTCTACACCATTCTGGGCAGCCATCTGCCGCCGACAAAAGATGTCCTCTGCGATTTTCGCAGCGGGGGCTATCGGCTGCTGGGAGATATCCTGATGGACCTGGACGAACAGAATCAGGATACCGCCATGCGGAAATACAAAGGTATCCTCAAAAATGATACGGCGCAGATGAAGAGCATGATGCTCGGTGTGATGGAATCGCAGGACTACCGGCAGACGCTGATTCGAAACTGCAAAAACATCATCTGGCCCACGATCCGCCATTACCCGGGAGAAGTATTGGAACAGATCGAAGGCGCTGGGCAAGCGGGACTTCATATTGGATGTGCTGCCCGCGGCGGCTCTGGATCTGGTCATCGACCGCACAGCGCCGGAGAAGAAAGAAAGGGGTGAGAGCCTTGTTGAACGAGTGGGAAGAATTCTCGGCTTACACCGTGTTTCCTGAATACATGAAAGATACCTATCTGGGGCGGTTTACGCTGCCCATGCTGCTGAATATCATGGGCTTCCAGCGTATTCTGACGATCCTGGCCCGGGGCTATCTGTTCCGGGACGGCAGCGACGGCTATGATCGGATCGAGACAGCTCGCCGGGCGCTGCTGGCCTGGTGCAGTCTGTCTGGGGAGAAAACAAAAAAAGCCCCGGATCAGGAGACCGATCCGAGGCTGAGAGTGAACTACGGGAAATATGCTGAGGAGTTTCCGGAACTGGTGACACCGGAGGGCGACGGCTGGCTGATCCGGCATGTGGAGAACATCATTGCCTTCGTGGAGGCAAATCCCAATGCCGTGCGTAAGGGCGTAGCAGAGAAGATAGAAGCTCTCAAAAAGGGCTTTCGCAAGCAGTGGGCGAACAAGCTGCGGCAGATGCAAGTGCCGGCCTTCGCGCCCAACACCAAGGGCGCGTGGGTGCTGCGCTTTGACGATATCCTGGCCGACGCTCTGGAGCTCGGCCCGCTGCAGAACAGGGACTTCGACCTGCCGGAAGAAACGATCCAGCACATAACCGAGCTGACGCCCAATGGGGTACCGGTGGAAGCCAGCATTCTGCTGTACAAGTACTACATTGCTAACAAGGAGGAAAACCAAAAATACGTCCTTCTACCGCAACAAAACTTCAACGCTTACTTCGGCAACACCAGTTTCAGTCAGAAATGGGTAGCAGCGCTCAACGGGAAGCTGATTGAGAAAAAGGTACTGGATGGAGTGTGCAAGTATAGAATTGTCCTGGAATAGAGACATAGGATTACCATATCATCATTTGGCGTATTGAAGCAATCGCATAGCCGTCGTTCCGGCGTTTTTGATGAACAGCAGGCGACAGCAAAAAACATACCGCATGCCCTTGCAAAATGGTGGCCTATCCGCTATAATGGTTAGCGGTGTCTAACGAGCCTTGCTTGCCCATCGTACAGTGACCCGATCATGGACATCTGTGCGATGGGCATTTTCATCAGCCTGCGGTTAGGCACGACTAACGCAGGCTTTGCGTTTTGTTGACTTGTAACGAGGGGAAAGATGCGGATGCAGCCGAGCAGGACGCCTGCCGGGTTGAGCACGATATCAGCCGCGAGACTTTTGAGAAGCTCAAAGCCTGTTGGGAGACGATCGCGAACGGAGAGCGAAAGCCGTGAAAAAGAAAACCTGGGACCTGTACGCCCCGATCTATGAGAGAGCTATGCGCGCCGACCGGAAGGTCTACGCCTTTATGTACGAAGCGAATGATCGCCACAGACTATTCCGATGGCATGATCCGGGAGGCGAAGAAAGGCGCAATCCCGGAAAACCTCACATTTAAGGTAGCAGACGCAACGGCCCTGCCCTATGCGGACGACAGCTTCGACGCGGTGCTGATCGCCAACGCCCTGCATGTGATGCCGGAGCCGGAGAAGGCTCTGCGGGAGATCGACCGGGTGCTGCGGCCGGGCGGCATCCTGATTGCGCCGAACTTTGTGGAGCATCAGGCCGGAATGGCAAGCCGGATCTGGTCGGGGGT
>ONCI01000126.1 GCA_900316255.1 uncultured Eubacteriales bacterium
CGGTCCCGCTGGATGCCGATGCGCTCCGCCGTCTCCACCGCGTCGATGTTGGCCGCGAGGAAGAGGAACTCCCAGCCGTATTTCTCCTTCTCGTGGCGGATCATGCGCTTGACCTCGTCGCTGCCGAAGCAGCGGCTGGCATTCTCCAGGCCGTCGGTCATGATGACGAAGGAGGTGCGGGCGGGCACGTCCTCGGGCCGGGCATAGCGGTGGATGTTGGCGATGTGGCGGATGGTGCCGCCCAGGGCGTCCAGCAGCGCGGTGCAGCCGCCGACGCAGTAGTCCTCCCGGGTCATGGGGCGCAGGTCCTGCAGCTCCACCCGGTCGTGCAGGGTCACGACCCGGCTGTCGAACAGCACGGTGGTGACAAGGCACTTGCCGCGCTGCTGCTTCTGCTTCTCCACCAGGGAATTGAAACCGCCGATGGTGTCCCCCTCCAGGCCGCTCATGGAGCCGCTGCGGTCCAGGATGAAGACAAGCTCCGTCAGGTCCTCTCTCTTCTCGTTCTGCTGATCCATTTTTTCGTTGAACATATGCTGTGTTCCTCCTTTTTCTTGATTGCAGCCTGAGTATAGCGCGGCTTCGGGCGGGAGAGGTCGCGCGGCAGGCGACAAATACAGGCGCCGCCCGGTTGCGTTTCCGGGCGGCGTCTGCTATGATGTGGGGGCAAGAAAGACGAAAGGAGCAAGCATCATGAATCAACGCGCTTTGAAAAAGATCTTTCTGGATACCGACTACGTCCACCGCAGCGGCACGCCCCAGGAGCTGCAGGCGGCGGAATATCTGAAGGCCCGCTGCGAGGAGCTGGGCGCCAAGGCCTGGCTGGAGAGCTTCCCCGTGCCCATGGCGGAGATGGAGGAGGCCCGGGTCTTTGCCGACGGGAAGGAGATCCTCTGCAAGGGCTTTTTCTGCTGCGGCAGCGGCGAGGTGGAGGGCGAGCTCTACTACATGCCCGGGCTGGACAAGGTCTCCATCGCCGGGGCCAAGGACAAGATCGTGCTGCTGGACAGCCAGGGCATCGGCTTCTTCCCCTATCAGGACCTGATGAAGGCCGGGGCCAGGGGCATCCTGTTCCAATACGGCAACATCCACTTCCCCAACCGGGACATCGACGAGCGGGACCTGCGGGCCCACGTGGTGGGCGAGGAGCGGAAGGTGCTCTGCGCCATGATCCACAGCGAGAGCGCGGTGAGTCTCGTGAAAAACAAGGTAAAGCGCGTCCGCATCCGGATCCGGCAGCGGGAATACGAGGGCGAGTCCCACAACGTGATTGCGGAGCTGCCGGGAGAGACGGACGAGTGGATCGTCCTCTCCGCCCACTATGACAGTACCGCCCTGTCCCACGGGTCCTATGACAACATGAGCGGCTGCGTGGGTCTGCTTGGCGTGCTGGAGGCCATGAAGGGCAAGAAGCGGCGCTACGGGCTGCGCTTTGTGTTCTGCGGCAGCGAGGAGCGGGGTCTGCTGGGCTCCAAGGCTTATGTGCGGGATCACGAGGAGGAGCTTTCGCAGATCGCCCTGAACATAAACCTGGACATGATCGGCACCATCATGGGCAAGTTCATCGCCCGCGTCTCCGCCGAGGAAAAGCTCTCCCACTATCTGAGCTACATGGGCGCGGAGCTGGGCTTCCCCCTGACGGCCAGCGTGGGCGTCTATTCCAGCGACTCCACCCCCTTTGCCGACAAGGGCGTGCCGGCGCTGTCCCTGGCGCGGATCGCCGGCACCAACGTGGCGCCCATCCACTGCCGCTACGACCGGCCCGAGGTGCTGAGCATGGAGCAGCTGCAGAAGGACATCGCCTTCATCGCGGAGTTTACCCGGCGGATGTGCCAGGCCGCCGTCTGCCCGGTGGCCCGGGAAATCCCCGAGAAGGTGAAGAAGGAGCTGGACGAGTACCTGTTCCGCAAGCGCAAAGAGCAGTGAAGGAGACGGGGTACTGAAATGCAAAAAGCAGAGGCGAAAGCCTCTGCTGTTTGCGTTGGGGGGGGGAAAAGTGCAAGCCGCTCAACGCATAAAGCGGAGAGATTTATGCCTTGCAGGATAGATTCCGTGCTGATATAATGAATGTGAGAAGGGATTTCTCCGGCTTCTTTGATCTGGAGTCCCCAGAGCAAATAAAAAAGCCCCTTTCGGGGCTTTTTCTCACACACTGTGAGTTCGCAGATGCGATGATTTCGCTGCAAGCTTATTTGAACTTGTAGTGTAATCTCAAGTGGTAGCTCAAGATCAATTGCATTATAAAGTCTTCCTGAACGGTTGTCAAGGAGGGTTTTCTCATGAAGCAAAACGGAAATGTTGGTTTGTCAATGACGTGTGACAACGTTAGGAAAAGAAAAGAGTGTCTGTTTAGGTGAGAGCCAGCCGAGTGGACGCATAGGGAAGTCATTATAC
>ONCI01000122.1 GCA_900316255.1 uncultured Eubacteriales bacterium
CCCGCTCAAAAAGCGGATCAGCGCGCCGCCGCCGGTGCAGATATAGCCCATCTTTTCCGTCAGCTCGTACTTTTCCGTGGCGGTGATGCTGTCGCCCCCACCCAGAACGGTGTACCCCTTGGTATCGGCAATAGCCTGCCACACGGCCTTGGTACCGTACTCGCTTGCCACCTGCTCAAAGACGCCCATGGGTCCGTTTACGAACACCGTGCCCGCCGAGAGGATGGCCTCCCGGTAGGTTTTGGCCGTCCAATAGCCCACATCCACCGCAGCGATTTCCGCCGGGATTTCGCCCACCAAAGCCTCCTGGCGTTTGCCGTTCTTCACCCAGGCCAGGTCCTTGGGCAGCTGGATCTTGCCGCCGTAGCGCATATACAGGGTCTTCGCCTTCTCGATGAATTCTCCGTAATTGGATTTGTATGAGGATCGTGTCCGCTACGCCCCGGGAGAGTACCGTCTCCATCATCTGGAACGCGTCGGCGATCTTGGCGCCGCCCAGCACGAACACGCAGGGCCGCTCCGGCTGCTCCATCACCTGGGACACCGCACAGTATTCCTGCTCAAAGAGCCGGCCCATGGCGGAAGGAAGCACCTGCTCAAAGCCGCAGAGGCTTGGCTGATCCCGATGGGCGGCAGCAAAGGCGTCACACACATAGAGGTCTGCCAGAGGAGCGAGTTTTTCCACCACCTGGGTCTCTGCTCCTCCGCCACAAAACGGACGTTGTCCAGCAGCAGGATCTCCCCTTCCTTCAGGCTGCGGATGGCTTCCCGGGCGGCGGGACCGCACACATCGTCGATCCACTTGACCTCCCGGCCCAGCAGCTCCGTCAGCACGGCAGCGTGGGGCTTGGTGGTGTAGAAATTCTTATACTCGATGTCGCTTCCCTGATGGGCCAGCAGCACCAGCTTTGCTCCCTTGTCCGCAAGCTCCCGCACCGTGGGCACGCAGGCCCGGATGCGGTTGATGCTTCAGGGTGCCGGTCGCCCGGTCCACCGGCTGGTTGATGTCCACCCGGCAGAGAACGGTTTTGCCCTTTACGTCCAGCTCATCCAGGGTTCTGATTCCAAAACGCATGGGACGGCCCTCACTTCTTGAAGCGGCCGATGTTCAGGTTCTTGTTGGTGGCGGCAGTAGCCTCGGCGCTGGTGGGCTGCATCTGCATCACAGCGCGCACGCCGTCGATGGTCTCGGGGATGGTGACGCTCTCCTGGGGGATGTGGATGGCGAACATGATGTCGTTGCCGCTCTCCACCACGCTGTCCTCCCAAAGGCCGATCTCATAGAGGTCAGCGCGGCGGTTGCCCAGGTCGCGGGCGTACTTGAAGAAGCTGGCGTTGCCCTTGAAGCCCTCGTCGATGGTGACGGTGCGGATACGGGGATGAGAACGGAAGGCCTCGATGGCTTCCTCGCGGGTGATCTTCCGGCCATCCTTAGCGGTGGCCAGAACGGTGATGATGTGGCCGTGGGTCACAGGGGTGTGGACCAGAATGCCGGTGGCGTTGATATGGGGCATGATGGTCATCAGGTCAACAGCCTGGTGGCTGGGGGCCTTCTCCATCTGCAGGGCATTGGTAAGTCCGCGGTGATAATCACCGGGATCGGCCACGCGGCGGATGATGGTGATGGCGACCTTCTCGATGCCGAACTTGCGGTCCAGGCAATCAACGGCACGGATGAGGCCTGTGGTGTTGCAGCTGGTCAGCTTCAAAAACTGTTTGCCCAGGCCAAGCTCATAGTTGGCATAACCGTGGAAGAACACATCGGCCACACTGTTTTTCTCGCCGCCCTGGAAAATGGCCTTCACGCCCATGCGCTCGTATACTGCCTTGTTGGCAGCACCGGTACCGCCGGGAGAGGCGTCCAGCATCACGTCCACCTTGGCGCAAAGCTCCTCAAAGCTGCCCTCCACCGGAATGCCGAGGGCATCGAACTTGGGCTTCAGCTCCATATCCACCAGATAGAGCTTGTACCGCTACGCCGACTTTTACTTTTGCCATGATCATTTCCTCGCTTTCTTCGTGTTTTCCGGGGATGCGAAAATAACGTCCCGGTTGTTTTCACGCAGATTTTAGCATTTCATTGTTAACTTGTCAATTTCTATTGTTGTTTTCTTGTTATTTTTTTGTGCTGTTTTTTATTAACTTCACAAATCTAACAATAGAGTTGACAGTTTTGGTGCTTTGCGTTATACTGGCTTCATCAAGGGCCAGTTCCGTTTGAAAGGAGTGCCGTCATGCGAGACAGCCGCAGAAAAGAGATTGCCGCCTACATCACCCGTCGGGGTTCGGTCACCATGCCGGAGCTATGTGAGACCTTTCATGTATCCATGAACACCATTCGGGCAGACGTGTCCTTCCTGGAACAGACCGGTACCGTGGAGAAGGTCTATGGTGGTGTCCGCGCCGTACAGCAGCAGGAGATCCCCCTCTTCGCCCAGCGGGCCCAGCTGCACACAGAGGCCAAGCGGGCCATCGTACGGCAGGCGGCCTCCCTGGTGAACGACGGGGACACGCTGTTCGTGGACGCCGGCACCACCACCATGCACCTTCTGGATATGCTTCCGCTGGAGATCCACGCCACCATCGTAACCGGCAACCTCCACATCATCGCCCAGGCCTACACCCGCCCCAATCTGGAGCTGATCGTGCTGCCCGGCGCGCTGAACCGCCGCACAAACTCCGTCTCCGATGTGAGCACGCTGGAATTTTTGGGCCGCTATCACTTTGGCAAGGCCCTGATGGCGGCCACCGGTCTCTCCGCTGACGGGAAGCTGAATGTGTCCTCCTATCTGGATCATGAGATCAAGCACCTGGCCGTGCAGCAGAGCGATCACCGCATTCTGCTGTGCGACTCGGCAAAGTACGGCGCAGCCGGTCTCATGAGCTACGCCAGTCTGAAAGATATGGACCGCCTGATCACCGACAGCCTCTGCTCCCCGGAGCTCCGCGCCCTCTGCCGCAGCTTCGGCACCTTGCTGGAGATCGCCGAATAGCAAAAGAAAGGACCCTGCCCATGTATAAGATCGAACCGCACCTGCACACCACCCACGTCAGCCGCTGCGGGCGGCTGGAGGCACAGGAGATCGTGGCCGGGTACAAGGCCGCGGGTTACAGCGCTCTCATCGTAACCGACCATTTTAACCGCACCACCTTTGACTATCTGGGTCTGGATCCTGCCGGGAAAGGCGACCGGGTCGGCGCCTTCCTGGAGGGCTATCGCCGTGTCCGGGAGGAAGGCGAGCGCCAGGGCCTGCGAGTCTTCAAGGGCGCGGAACTGCGCTTTGACGAGTGCGAGAACGACTATCTGCTCTATGGCTGGGCGGATGAGCTGCTTGCCGAGCCGGAGGAGATCTTCCGCATGGGTATCTCCGCCTTCTCCCCCATCGCCCGGGGCCAGGGTGCACTGCTGATCCAGGCCCACCCCTATCGTCACGGCTGCACCCCGGCCATTGCCCGGTACCTGGACGGAGTGGAGATTTACAACGCCAGTCCCAGGCACGACAGCCGAGATGCGCTGGCTGTCCATTATGCGAAGGAGTTCGGTCTGATCGGCACCGCCGGGTCCGATTGCCACCGGAACGAGGATATTGCCCGGGCGGGCATTGGCACAGAGCGCCTTCCCAGCGACTCCATGGAGATGATGCGTCTGCTCCGGTCCCGCAACTTCCGCCTGCTGAAAAACGGGGAGGTTTTTGAACCATGATCTATGAAAAATCCTGCGGCGCCGTGGTCTATAGGCTTGAGAACGGCCGCCGTCTGTATCTGGTGGAGCGGACCCCCTCCGGGAAAACGGTGCTGCCCAAGGGCCATGTAGAGGCCGGGGAGACCGAGGCAGAAACCGCCCGACGGGAAATATGGGAGGAAACCCATCTGGTGGTCTCTCTGGACACTTCCTTCCGGGAAATCGCAAAATACTCTCCAAAGCCCGAAAGTGAAAAGACCGTGGTCTTCTTTCTGGCCCAGCCCCTGAATTGCGACGCACGTCCCCAACCGGAAGAGGTCGACCGTCTGGAGTGGCTGCCCTTTGAAGAGGCCGAGGCCCAAATCACCTATCCCTCCGTGCGCAAGGTACTGCGCAAGGCAGAAAATGTCCTGGCCGGGAGACAGAGAGACTGATTTCCCTCTGAAAGCGCCAAACAGTCCGAGGGAAAGCAGAAAAGTGCTCGCCCGGAAATGCGACATGTACGGATCAAGGCGAAATAACCTCGAAAAACGGCGCTTTT
>ONCI01000123.1 GCA_900316255.1 uncultured Eubacteriales bacterium
GCCCGGAGTACTGACCCGATCCGGCTCTTGCCCTCGCCGCCCTTGCCCACCAGCATCAGCATCTTCTGCGCCTTGGTCGTGGGGATCAGGCAGTAGCCCATGTACTCCTGCAGCGTGGGAATGTCCTCCGCGTCCAGAAGCTCATAGAGAAAACTGAGCCAGCGCTCCGGCGCAGGTGCATTGGGAGCATAGGCTACGGTCAGCCGGTTTCGGCAGTATTCCTTGTCCTCGGCAAATGCACCTTCCAGGTACAGCGTTCCGTTTGCCACATGGACGCGGTCGGTCTGCAGCGGCAGATCTTCCAGATAGGCCTCTGACCGCAGTACCTCCAGGATGCTGTCCAGTTTCTTGGCCACGCCGCTGCTGACCGCTCCCTTGAGCTTGTCATAGATCAGCTTTTTCAGTTCGCGCTCGTCGGTGATCCGCTTGTCCACCGTGAAGAAGGTTCCTTTCACACAGACCATCGGGTGTTCTGCCAGGAACTCCTGGCAAAACAGGATCTCGTTGACCTTCTTCCCGTCGAACCACTCCGGCAGTTGTGATATTTCCTGCATTGGTTTCACCTCTTTTCGTAATAGAATAAAGGCCGGTCAAAACAGACCGCCCCTTAGCGCGCGTCTCGATCAGAGCGCTTGCGCGCCAGTTTTTGCTGCTGCTCCACAGCCTTGCGCTGCGCTTCGATCTCCGCCTCCTGTTGACGCTCAGAAGCAATAATCACGTCGATCCGCTCTGAGCCAAAGGCACGCCTGACCCGGTGCAGATCATCGGAATCCTGCTGCAGTTCACCGCATTTTTCCTGTTCTTTTTCCAACTGCTCCTTGTAATGATCCCGATCCCGTTCCGCTTTGCTGAGCCTTTTTTGCAGGCCCTCCAGCCTTTTCTTCAGATCAAGGATCGTTCGGTACAGCCCCAGAAACTTTTCCTTGAGCTTCTGCACCAGAGGCATGATCTTATGCTCCCGATAGCTCTTCGCACTCTCCAGTGCTCCGGCCTCCGGGATCAGATCCTCGAAATAGCTGATGTTGTTCCGGGCAAATGTCTCAGCGTCCTGTACGACAGGTACG
The DNA here is from genome assembly GCA_900316255.1 of uncultured Eubacteriales bacterium. GTDB lineage: Bacteria > Bacillota > Clostridia > Oscillospirales > Oscillospiraceae > Limivicinus. The sequence continues at coordinate 1,065 of ONCI01000123.1, forward strand.
ACGGCATCCAACTTCTTTTCAGCTTTTTTCGCCTGCTGTTCGAGTTTCGTAAGAGCTTCCTGTTTTTGAATCTCTTTCTCGGCCAAGCGATCCAATGCGTCAATAGCCGCAAGCTTCTCATCCGTGATATCTACAAGCCGCTGCTGTTCTTGTTTTACCTTGAATTCAGTGACAGAGAGATGCTGGGCCGTGCTGCCGCGCTCGCCGCGTTCAAAGTCCTCGAAGCCGGCGTTGCGCATGTGCTCGAAGAAACGATCCTGCAGCAGACTGTAGGACTTGATGATGTGGTATTTCCCACCTTCGTCCGTGACCTTCTGCGATGCCCACTTCTTGGAGTGACTGATCTGATGGATGACCTCTTTGACCTTGCCGACCAGCTCTGGGTCTTTACATCGCTTGGAATACCGGACTTCTTTTTCCACCACGGGCAGGGCGACCACATGCAGATGATAGTGATAGACCGGGTATCCCAGCTTTTCCGTCAGCGCGCTGTTGAGTTCGTCAGCGTGCATGACGGCGGAGAGGATGTTCTCCGGGCCGTATTCCTTTTGCGCGAAGCGGAAGACCTCCTCATAGAACCGGCAGGCATAGTCATAGCCGCCGTGCTCCTCGAAATAGGCAGTGTTCACATCAAAGATCATCTCATCGAAGAGCTTGGCGTCCGGCTTCAGGCCGCGCAGGGAAACGGTTCCTTCCTCGATCATCTTATCCAGGGTAGCGTTATAGGTCAGGTCTCCGCAGCTTTGGAAGTGGACGTTCCGGGGCGTCTGCGAGAGATCCACGTTCATATTCTCGTAGTTCTGGTTCTTGCGCTCGATGTGGCGCTCGGATTTGCCGATGCTCGCCTTGGTGTATTGCTGGACACGGGCAACGGCATAGTTTTTACTCATTCAGTTCATCTCCTTTCTGGATGATTCGCGGGGGTTGGACGCGGGTTACACAGCTTTTTCAAAGTGTGTAACCCACTATGACACTTTCAGCCCGAAGCGCTGCAAAGTGTCGTGGGCTCTGCCGAGAGCACAGGGGACGCGGCTGCTTCCCCTGTACCCCTTCGCCGGATCGCCGCCTCATCCGTGCCGTCGATCCATGCTTGCAAAATGAAAGCAGTGATCACATGGCCATGCTTTCAAATTGCAAGCATCAAAAGCTGTTGGCGAAATCCAGAATGTCGGCAGGGATGTCATCGCCTGCCTCCACCGTGGATTCCGGGCTCTCGCCCTCCGGAAGCACAAAAAGCCGCTGGGTACGCATTTCCCGACAGAGTTCCTCTGCCAGGGCGCGCACATCCAGCGGCTTCTTGTTTGCCTCCTGCGCCATCAGCTTTCGCAGACCTTCGATCAGAAAGGCGTTCATGGAGAGCGTCTGCGATTCGCTCTTTTCATGCAGCCATTCCCAGATCTCCCGGTCTGTTTTACGGTTGAGATGATTGTTCAGCGCCAGCAGCTCGTAGCCCTTGGCCGTGACGCAGATATCCTCGATATACTGCACACGACAGTTTTCACCGTTCCAGAAGTGCTTGAGGATGCAGGCCCCGCCGCCCATGACGGTGAGGCGCATGATCTCCGGGTTGAACTCGTATTCCCGGAGCTTGGCAAGGATCGTGTCCGAATACTCTTCGGCGGCCTTGTGCATAACCGAGGTGTACTTCTCCGCAAGCTCCGCGTTTCCACGTCGAAGAAAGTCTTCGCACACGTCGTAGGGCATGGCAAAGCCGCTGACCGCCAGCAGCTCGTTGGACATGCGGATGATGCACTGTTCCACGCCCAGCTTGTCCGTGTAACAGCGGCTGGACATGGGTTTGCCGTCCTTGATGAGCATGGTGTTCATGGTGCCGTTGCCGATATCCGCCAGGATATTCAGGCCCTTGAAGTCTCCGAGCCTCTGCACCACCCCGGCGAAGCCCTGGGGGAAGACCTGCACATCGTCGATGCGGACCAAATACTCCTGCCCGTGATACCGGAACTCGATCAGCTCGTTGCGCATGAGGTACTTGCGAAAGGCTTCCTTCTGCGCGCCGATCCACTGGATGGGAAGGCCCACCGCCAGCACGGCCTCACATTCCGTGATGTGCCGGAACTCCAGTTCCTTTGCGAGTGCGGCAACGGTGAGGATGTAGTAGTCCTCATCCTGGCTCTTGTCGCTGACAAAGCCCTTGTGTTCTTCACCGACCACATAGTATTTACCGTCGTAGTACAGGGCGTCCGCCGTCATGGCCGGCTCGCTGTCGTAGGCTTTGACGCCCGAGCGAAAGACCACGTGGCGGCACTTGATATTGCCGAAACCGTGGTCGATGCCGATGATTTCTTTCCCGTTGTAGTTGTAATGTTCCATTCAGTTTTCCTCCATTCGTTCTTGTTCTTTGATTCTGTTCAGCCGTTCCTCCAGCTGATCCATTTTTCCGTCGGCCAGGAGCCGATCTACCGCCCGAATGCGCTGTTCCAGCGTCCCCGCTGCCAGAACCGAGGCCAGGTAGTCCATGGACTCCAGCATCTGGCAGGCTTCCACATACCGGTCGTCCGGCTCGTCGTCCGTCGAGCGCGGCGCATACTTCCTCTGCCAGCGGATCAGCAGATTCAGGTATTCGTCCAGCACCTGCTGGCACCGAAGCAAATCGGACCGGAAGCGGTTCAGGCTGCCATCCGGCGGCGCGGTGGCCGGAACGTCCACGCCGAAATCCACAGCCAGCTTGTTGGCCGCCTCGTACGGCCGCAGATCGAACAGCCGCCTGGTCAGTTCCACAACGTCACCGCCCGCCCCGCAGCCAAAGCAATAGAAGTAGTCCTCGTTCAGCTTCAGGCTGGGCTTGTGGTCGTCGTGGAAAGGACAACACACCATCCCTGCGTGGTTGGCCTTCAGACCATAGCGCTCCGCCGCCACGGGGACTGGCACAGCCGCCCGGACGGCTTCAAAAATGTTTGCCATAGGGTTCACCTCCTTTCTCTGCCCTCGAAAAGTGAGAGCAGTTATTTAAAAACGAAAAACGGCCCAACCCATCGATCTGGGTTGAGCCGTGAGCAACAACTTCCGGTACACTTTCAGCCGCCAGAGGCAAAAAGTGAGAGCAGTTATTTAAAAATGAGAATCCGGCGAAGTCATGATCAGGCCTCGCCGGATTTCGACGTTTTCTGCACGGAATATGTTGTTAAATGGCGAATGAAAAATGTTGCCACGACTGGGTGCGCCACAGAACAAAGTCCGTTTTTTGGGACACCTAAGAGTTTATACTAAGGATATAAGACCCCTAGATTGCAAAAGTGAAGGTCACCTCTGTAAAAGTGAGAGCAGTTATTTAAAAAGGAAACCATCCCGAAGGGAGGCTGTGACGATGAAACTGCAGCAATACAGCATCTTTCAGATCTCCGCGCGGACGATCCTGAATCTCGCGCAGAAGACGAAGGACGGCTGGCGCTTTTATTTCGACACCAACGACGAGACCAATCAGAGCGCGATCACAAAGACAATGCAGGATGACTGCGCCATGTTCCGTCAGTCGGGCGGGTGAAGGAGCTGCAGGAGATGGCTGAGCTTCTCTTTCGCCCGGAGGGGATCGAGTTCGTCTTTTACCGAGGACCCGTCCGTTTCGTGGCCTTCGAGCGTTCGGCCAGCATGAGCCGGAATAATAAGCTCGCCTTTATCCGCGCCGATCTCTATGATGCCATGTGGGAGCGCATGAGCCTGGGCATGAAGATCGGAC
>ONCI01000121.1 GCA_900316255.1 uncultured Eubacteriales bacterium
CGCCGACACCCGGAAGGACAGCCAGGGGACCGAGCGGGTCGTGATCGGCCGGATGTACGATTTGGACAACAAGTTTTGAAAGTCCTGTTTATGGGACAGTAAATGCGATAGGATAGGCACGTAAGCAGGAGAGCGATTCTCTTGTCAAGCGGCCCCTCAGACTGCCGCATTGCAGGGGAGGCAATAGAGTAAGCGTATCCCCCACCCGCTTCGCGGGAGCCCCCTTTTGGCAAGTGGGCCAAAGATGAAAGATGGACCCCTCCGTCATCCGCCTCGCGTGGGATCGGCGGATGACACCTCCCCTTTCAGGGGAGGCAATGATGAACGGTAAACCCCTCAGTCTGCCGCCTTGCGTGAGACGGCGGCAGACAGCTCCCCTTTCAGGGGAGCCAAAGTTGAAAGGAGATTGTAATGGCTGAGAAAAAGAAAGCTGCGGTGAGCATTGCGCCGGAAGCGTCCGATAAAAAGAAGGCCCTGGAGGCCGCCATCTCGAAGATCGAAAAGGATTACGGCAAGGGCACCATCATGCGCCTGGGAGACGACATCTCCGTGAACGTGGAGGCCCTCTCCACTGGGTCCCTTTCCCTGGACCTGGCGCTGGGCATCGGCGGCGTCCCCCGGGGCCGCATCGTGGAGATCTACGGACCCGAGGCTTCCGGTAAGACCACGCTGGCGCTGCACGTGGTGGCTTCCGCCCAGCGCAGCGGCGGCGAAGCCGCCTACATCGACGTGGAGCACGCCCTGGAGCCGGCCTACGCCAGAGCTCTGGGCGTTGACATTGACAGCCTTCTGATTTCCCAGCCCGATACCGGCGAGCAGGCCCTGGACATTGCGGAGAGCCTGGTGCGCTCCGGCGCCATCGACGTGCTGGTGGTGGACTCCGTGGCTGCCCTGATCCCCCGTGCCGAGCTGGACGGCGAGATCGGCGACACGGTGGTGGGCATGCTGGCCCGGCTGATGAGCCAGGCCATGCGCAGACTGGCCGGCGCCATCTCCCGGAACAACTGCACCGTGATCTTTATCAACCAGCTCCGCCAGAAGATCGGCGTGATGTACGGCAACCCCGAGACCACCCCCGGCGGTCTGGCCCTGAAGTACTACTCCTCCGTGCGCATCGACGTGCGCAGGATCGAGACGCTGAAGGTCGGCGGCGAGATGGTGGGCAACCGGACCCGTGCCAAGGTGGTAAAGAACAAGGTCGCTCCCCCCTTCCGGGAGGCGGAATTCGACATCATGTACGGCGAAGGCATCTCCCGGGTGGGCGAGATCATCGACCTGGGTGTGAAGCTGGAGATCATCGACAAGGCCGGCGCCTGGTTCACCGTGGACGGCCAGCGGATCCAGGGCCGTGACGGTGTGAAGGAATACCTGCAGAATAACGAGGACGTCCGGAATCGCATCGAGCAGCAGATCCGGGACAACGCCTACAAGCTCATGTCCCCCCAGGCCCGTCGGGCCGCCCAGGCCACCGGCCGGGTCCCTGTGCAGCAGGGCGGTGTGGACGTCTCCGCGGCGGACTTTGACGAAGACTGATGGACCTCTCCATCAAGAGCCTGCGGCAGACCTCTCCGGAGCGGATCAGCATAGAGCTGAGCAACGGTGATGAGATCAAGGCGACCCTGGCTTTGGCCGCTGAGCTGCGGCTCTACGCCGGGAAAGCACTGGAGGAGCGGGAGCTAGAAACGCTCCGCTCCTCCGCCGCCCTGGCCCTGTGCAAGAACCGGGGCATGGAACTGCTGAGCTACCGGCCCATGTCCGCCAAGGAACTGCGTGACAAGCTGGTGCAGAAGGGCGAGGCCGCAGAAAACGCCGAGGCCGCTGTGGACTGGCTGCAGTCCCGGGGCTTTTTGAACGACGAGCGCTACGCCGGAATGGTGGTGCGCCACTACGCCGGGAAGGGATACGGCGCAGGCCGGATCCGCCAGGAGCTGCAGCGCAGAGGCATATCCCGGGAGCTTTGGGAAGATGCCCTGCAGGAAATGCCGGAGCAGGATGACAGGATCGAATCCTTCCTTGCCTCCCGGCTGAAGGACCCGGGTGACCGGACACAAGTACAGAAAGTGAGCGCCGCTTTGCTCCGCCGGGGTTATTCCTGGGAGGAGATCCGGGCGGCTTTGGCGCGTTTTCGCGCCGATTGGGAGGAAGGCTGAAAAGGAATGCGGTAATCATTCCGCTCTCATCCCCCTTCCGTCCCAGTGTGCGCACTGGGGCAACTCCCCCCATAGGGAGAGGCAAGAAAAGGAGCATCTATGGATCACAACAAGAGTTTTGCCCTCATTTCCCTGGGCTGCGCAAAAAACCTGGTAAACAGCGAGCAGATGCTGTATCTGCTGGATGAGGCCGGATATACGCTGACGCCGGAGCCCGAGGGTGCGGATCTGGCCATTGTGAACACCTGCGGCTTTATCGACGCGGCAAAAAGCGAGGCCATCGACACCATCCTGCAGATGGCAGAGCTGAAAAAGGAAGGAAAGCTGGGCGGCCTGATCGTCTGCGGCTGTCTCACGGAGCGCTATCAGGATACGATCCTGCAGGAGCTGCCGGAGATCGACGCGGTGCT
>ONCI01000120.1 GCA_900316255.1 uncultured Eubacteriales bacterium
AAAAACCGGAGGAATAGCGTAAGCCCGAACGGTTTTTCGGGCACCGCAAGGCGGACAGGTGGCGCGAAGCGCCGGATGAGGTCCCCGCGCAGCGGATCCCCCGCGAGACGGCTGACGGAAGAAGTCATCCCCCACATCGTAGGGGCGCTTCACGAAGCGCCCGTCAAGGAGGTATATCACCATGAAAAAACTGTACGGCAGCTTTCCCGCAAAGCTCATTGCCGTGATCCTGCTCTGCCTGCTGGTGCTGGCCTGCGTTGGTTCGGCAATTTCCGCCATCCTGCTCTTTCAGTGGGACGCCTACACCGATTCCTATGAGAGCTTTCGCAAATTCATGGTGGCGGACCGGGCCGAATCCTTCGTCCGGGATACCGGCCATATCTACCGGGAAAACGGGGAAGGCTATGTGAGCGACCCCAACCTGCGCTGCACCGTGCTGAACGGCGCGGGTGATGTCCTCTGGACGAATTACGAGGACGAGGACGTGATCTGGCAGACCACGCAGCGTATCCCGCCCAACTACAATTTGGAGTATGTGGAAGACAACGAAGCCTCCTATTACGACGGGGATGACATGCCGGTGCCCAATGAGGACTTTGCCGTGGTCACCCCCACACCCGCACCCACGCCCTATCCAACGCCTGAGCCTGATACAAATGCTGCCCAGCCTACTGTCGCGCCGTCTCTCACGCCGCCGGATGCCACTCGCTGGAATGTCTCGGAATTCGGCAGCGGCGAATGGCACAGTTTTCACAGCAGGGAGGAAATGGACGCTTGGGTTGCGGAGAAGACCCTTACGGTCAAGGGCTATGTGCTGCGGGACATGGAGCATCACGGGGACATCTGGCAGACCGTGACTCTGGCCTCCTTCCTCTACTCTTGGCGCTACGCCGTCCTCTGGATCGTCGGGCTGAGCTTTCTTGCCGGCGTCCTGATCTTCATCTTTCTGCTCCGCGCCGCCGGCCATCGGAAAAACAGCGAAGAGATCACACCCAGCTTTGTGGATAAGATCCCCTTTGATCTGTTCACGGTCCTGGTCGCTGCCGCCATTATTGTTTTCATGTTGCCCATCATGGCGGGCTTTGACTGGCCGGAGATCCTCTTTGTCCTGATCCCCTGCATCCTGCTCATCGGCCTGACCTTCCTGCTCTGGTGTCTGAGCTTTGCCGTCCGGGTGAAGCTTGGCACTCTCTGGAGCGGCTGCCTGATCGTCCGTTTCTGCCGCTGGATCCGGCGGAGCATAGTCTCTCTGCTGCGCAATCTCCCCATCCTCTGGAAATGGATCCTGGGCCTTGCCGCGGCAGCCTTCATCGACCTTATCTTCCGCATGAACGCGGTCTGGTCCGAAAACCGTGCCGTCTTCTTCTGGTTCCTCTTCTGGCTGCTGGCCGCCGCCGTCACGCTTTATGCTATTTTGGCTTTCCGCCGCCTGCGCCTGGGGGCCAAAGAGATCGCTTCCGGCAATATGAGCAGCACCGTGGACGAAAAGCATCTGATCCTGGACTTCAAGGATCACGCCCATGATCTCAACCACATCCGGGACGGCCTGAACGAGGCGGTGGAGAAGCGCCTGCAGTCCGAGCGCTTCCGCACCGAGCTCATCACCAATGTCTCCCACGACATCAAAACGCCCCTCACCTCCATCGTGAACTATGTGGACCTTCTGCAGAAGGAGGAGCCCAAGACGGAGAAGCAGCAGGAGTATCTGGAGGTCCTGGACCGTCAGTCCGGTAAGCTTAAAAAGCTCATCGAGGACCTCATTGAGGCCTCCAAGGCATCCACAGGCTCCCTGTCCGTGGATCTGCAGCCCTGCGATCTCTCCATCCTCCTGGACCAGACCGCCGGCGAATATGCCGAGCGTCTGGAGAAAGCCAAACTGGAGCTGGTGCTGCAAAAGCCCGAAACCCCCGTCACGGTCCTGGCCGACGGGCGGCACCTCTGGCGTATCTTCGATAACCTCATGAACAACATCGTGAAGTACGCCCTCCCCGGCACCCGGGTCTACCTGCGCCTGCAGGAGAGCGACGGCGCCGCCGAAGTGACGTTCCGCAACATCTCCCGGGATGCTCTCAACATGGACGCCAAAGAACTCACCGAGCGCTTCGTTCGGGGCGACGCGTCCCGCCATACCGAGGGCAACGGCCTGGGCCTCGCCATTGCCATGAACCTGATGCATCTGCAAAAGGGCGAAATGGATATTTCCCTGGACGGAGACCTCTTCAAAGTCACCCTCCGCTTCCCCAAAACCTGAAGCGCCGATAGAAACCTGCATCATCTTTCGTTCTTGACATGGTAACGGGACCGCTGCAAATGGAAACGTTTGCAGCGGTCCCGTTTTTGCGCTTTTCGCTTGAAAAACCCCAAAAGCAACTGGGGGACAGGAAAAACTATGGAATTTGGCAGAGAACCCCTGCGGGAAACGATGCGCGGTCCGGCAGACGCGAAAGAATACACGGGAGCCTTTGCCATGGAAGATGATACTAATTTTCAATAGAAAGTAGACAAGATGCCATCATTATGTTAGAATAGACATGGTGATGAAAAATGAAGTACAAATTCAGCGAAGAACAGTA
>ONCI01000119.1 GCA_900316255.1 uncultured Eubacteriales bacterium
ATGATGGACGAGATGACCGGAAACGGCGGCTCGGTGGACGTCAACCGCATGGAGGAGATGCTGGGGGTGCCGGTGGTGCCCATCTCCGCCGCCAAGAACCAGGGCGTGGACGAGCTGGTGCGCCACGCGGTGCATATCGCCCGCTACCAGGAAAAGCCCCTGCGGCAGGATTTCTGTGGTGCGGAGGACCACGGCGGCGCGGTGCACCGCTGCCTGCACGCGGTGATCCATCTGATCGAGGACCACGCCAAGCGGGTGGGGCTGCCGGTGCGCTTTGCGGCGGGCAAGCTCATCGAAGGGGATGCGCTGATCCTCAAGCAGCTGGAGCTGGACGAGAACGAGAAGGAAATGCTGGAGCATATCACGCTCCAGCTGGAAAAAGAGCGGGGCCTGGATCCCAGCGCCGCCATGGCGGACATGCGTTTTGACTTTATCGGCAAGGTCTGCGCCGCCTGCGTGAAGAAGCCCCGGGAGAGCAGGGAGCATCTGCGCTCGGAGCGGCTGGACCGGGTACTCACGGGAAAGTATACCGCCCTTCCGGTTTTCATTGGCATCATGGCCCTGGTGTTCTACCTGACCTTCGCGGTGGTAGGTGCCTGGCTGCAGGAGCTGCTGGAAACGGGTGTCGGCGCGCTCACAGATCTTGTAGACGCCGGTCTCACTGCGGCGCAAGTGAACCCCGCCGTTCACAGCCTCATCATCGGAGGCATCTTTGAGGGCGTGGGAAGCGTGCTGAGCTTCCTGCCCATCATCGTGACCATGTTCTTCTTCCTCTCCCTTTTGGAGGACAGCGGCTATATCGCCCGTGTCGCCTTTTTCATGGACAAGCTTCTGCGGAAGATCGGCCTCTCCGGCCGCAGCATCGTACCCATGCTCATCGGCTTCGGCTGCACGGTGCCTGCGGTGATGTCCACCCGCACCCTGCCCAGCGAGCGGGACCGGAAGATGACCATTCTGCTGACCCCCTTCATGAGCTGCTCGGCAAAGCTGCCGATCTATGCCTTCTTTGTGGGCGCCTTCTTCCCCGGAAAGGGCTGGCTCGTGATGACCGGGCTCTATGTGCTGGGGATCGTGATGGCGATCCTCTGCGCGCTGCTTTTCAAAAACACTCTGTTCCGCGGTGAGGCCGTGCCCTTTGTGATGGAGCTTCCCAACTACCGTCTCCCCAGCGCGCGCAATGTGCTGCAGCTGCTGTGGGAAAAGGCCAAGGACTTTCTGCAGCGGGCCTTCTCGGTGATCCTGGTCGCCACCATCGTGATCTGGTTCCTGAAGAGCTTCGATCCCACCTTCAACCTGGTGGAGGACTCCCGGGAGAGCATCCTGGCTTTGGTAGCCGGATGGCTGGCTCCCCTGCTCGCTCCCCTGGGTCTCGGCGACTGGCGCATCGCCACCAGCCTGATCACCGGCTTTCTTGCCAAGGAGAGCGTGGTCTCCACGCTGAACATTCTCTTTGAAAGCGGCGTGCGCTCCGCCCTCACCACGCTTTCCGCCGGCTGCCTGCTGGTATTCAGCCTGCTGTACACCCCCTGCGTGGCGGCCATCGCCTCCATCCGCCGGGAACTGGGACGGGGCTGGTCCGTCGGCGTGGTGCTGTGGCAGTGCGGCGTGGCCTGGCTTGCGGCGCTGCTGCTGCGGCTCATTGGCATGGCGCTGGGCCTGGGCTGAGAGGACGGAACGATGAACGCAATCGACTGGATCCTGCTGGCGGCGCTGGCCGTCATCCTGTTCTTCGCCCTGCGCAAGACCATCCGCAGCAAGGGCAGCTGCAGCTGCGGCAGTGCCGGATGCAGCGGGAACTGCGCAGCCTGCAGCTGCGGCAAGCCGGACTGCCCCTCCAAAAAGCAAGAAAAAACGAAGATGTGAACGCGTTTCACATCTTCGTTTTTTAGTCTGCCGGATTCACATGGATCATGATGTGCTTGACCTTGGGGAAGCGGCGCTCGATCTCGTCGTGGACCCGCTCCGCCGCGTCGTGTGCCTTCCGGAGCGGCAGGTCCCCGTTCACGGCGATCTCCATTTCGATATAGATGCGGTTGCCGAACTCCCTCGTCTTCAGCAGATCGATCCGCTCCACCTCCGGCTGCTCCACAGCGCAGAGGCGGATCTGGTCCTCCGTCTCCTCATCGCAGCTGTGGTCCACCATTTTGTCCACCGCGTCCCGGAAAATGTCCGCCGCGGCCTTGGCGATGAAGACGCAGATCACAACGCTGGCCAGGGGGTCCAGCACGGGAAAGCCGGCTCTTGCGCCGAGGATGCCGGCCAGGGCGCCGATGGAGGAGAGGGCGTCGGACCGATGGTGCCAGGCCTCCGCCATCAGCGCGGTGGAATCCAGCTTCCGCGCAAAGCCCCGGACGTAACGGAACAGCAGCTCCTTCACCAGGATGGATACCAGCGCCGCGGCCGCCGCCAGGATCCCCGGCGCGTGCAGCTCGGCGCGCTCGGAGAGGATCTTCTGGATCCCCTCCCAGCCGATGACAAGACCGGTGGCCAGGAGGATGCCGGAGAGCAGGATCGCCGCCACGCACTCCATCCGCTCATGGCCGTAGGGGTGTTCCCGATCCGAATCCTTGCCGGAGAGCTTGACCCCCACGATCACCACCAGGGTGCTGAACACATCCGAGGCGGAGTGGACCGCGTCGGAGATCAT
>ONCI01000118.1 GCA_900316255.1 uncultured Eubacteriales bacterium
TCGGCGTTCACATAGGGGGCCTTCACGGTGCCGCGGGCGTTGCGCACCGGGGCGAAGCCCTCCAGCCCGTCCGCCTCCAGGATGGCGCCCACGCTGAGATCGGGGCTGGGGGTGATCTTGTCGATCATGGTCCAGGGGAAGGAGACCTTGCTGCCGTCCTCCAGATAGGCCTTGAAGCCCTCATCGCCCCAGGCATCGGCAAAGGCCAGCATGGCGGCCTTCAGCTTGTCGCCGTTGTGGGAGCAGTTGTCGGTGCTGACCATGGCGATGGGGTAGGCGCCGGCGCGATAGCGCTCCAGCAGCAGGCCGGCCACCCGGCCCATGTAGCTCCTGGCCTCCGCGGGAGAGAGAGCCAGATCGGCCTTCACATCGTCGGCGTCCAGGCTGTAGCCCTTCTCGGTGATGGTGAAGGTGGCAAGCTGCAGAGAGGGATTGCGGAAGATCTCCTTCAGCCGCTCTTCGCCGCCGTAGAGATAGCAGGTCTCCGCCATGGCACCCAGGATATTCTTTTCCACGCTGCCGCTGGCCTTCAGGGTGACCACCACGGCCAGATCGTCATACTTCTCGCCTCCGCGATCCATGCGCTCCACGGCGATGATGCCCTTGTCCAGCACGCCCTCGTTGAGGAGGCGCTGGGCGGCCATGCCGTGCAGGGCCTTGAAGATGTTGCCCGCGCCGAAGTGCAGCCAGGTGGGGCTCTCTTTCGTGCGCGCGATCATGGCCTCCCGGTCATATTCCGGCAGCCGGTAGCCCTTGGCCTCCCAGGCCTCTCTGTTTTTCAGACAATCGTTATTCAGAATCATCTTGCTCTCCTCCCTCAAATCCCGAATTTGTCCATATAGTCCCAGGCGCCCAGCATGTACATGATGCCCAGGGCCCGATCATAGAGGCCGTAGCCGGGACGCACGTTGCCCGGCTTCTCGTCCCAGAGGTGCCGGCCGTGGTCGGGACGGATATAGCCGTCAAAGCCGCAGTCGTGGTAGGCTCGCAGGATCTCCAGAATGCCGGTGTCCCCGTCGCAGTCCCGGTGACTGGCCTCGGAGAAGTCGCCGTTTTCGAAGTGCTTCACGTTGCGGATGTGGGCGAAAGCGATCCGGCCGCAGTGCTTGCGGACGATGGAGGCCACGTTGTTCTCGGGATTGGCGTTGAGGGAGCCGGAGCAGAGGGTAAGGCAGTTGTAGGGATCGTCCACCATCTTGAGGAAGCGGTCGATGCTCTCCGCGTCCACCAGCAGGCGGGGTAGGCCGAAGATGTCCCAGGGGGGATCGTCCATGTGCACGGCCATCTTGATGTCGCACTCGTGGCAGACGGGCATGAGCCGCTCCAGGAAGTACTTGAAGTTCTCCCAGAGCTTCTCCTTGGTGACGGGCCTGTACTTTTCAAACAGCTCGTCCAGCTTGGCCATGCGCTCGGGCTCCCAGCCGGGAAAGGTCATGTGGTACTTCTCGGTGAAGCTCATGACGTAATCGGCCATCTCCTTGGGATCGTCCTGGATCATGTCCTTCTGGTAGTAAAGGGCGGTGGAGCCGTCGCCGACGGGATGGAACAGGTCGCTGCGGGTCCAGTCAAAGATGGGCATGAAGTTGTAGCAGATCACCTTCACGCCGAAGGGGGCCAGGTTGCGGATGGTCTGGATGTAGTTGTCGATGTAGGCGTCCCGGGTGGGCAGGCCGATCTTGATGTCGTCGTGGACGTTCACGGACTCCACCACGTCGGCATTGAAGCCGGCGGCCTTGATCTGGCTGACTACCTTGTCGATTTCCTCGGGCTGCCAGACTTCGCCGGGCATCTTGTCGTGGAGCGCCCAGACGATGGTGCTCACCCCGGGGATCTGCCGAATGTCGCTGAGAGAGATCTTGTCGTTGCCCTCGCCGTACCAGCGAAAGCCCATTTGCATAGCCATGGTGAAATCCTCCTTATCGATGGTGCGTTTTGATCTGTTGATCTCAGTATAATACGCAAACAGCACAATGTAAATTGCTATTTTTGCTTGAAGGATTGCGAATCTTGCTATATACTGCAAGAGAGGTGAGGCGGATGCGGCGCAGAGCGCAGAGTTTCGATCCCCGGCAGGAAATGCAGAGCCGGGACTACGAGATCTTCCATTTTCGGGACCCCAAAATGCAGGAGGTGCCGCTGCATCACCATGACTTTTATGAGATCTATTTCTTCCTCAGCGGGCGGGTGGACTACCTGGTGGAGGGCATCAACTACACGCTCTTCCCCGGGGATCTGATGCTCATCAGCCCCATGGAGCTGCACCGGCCTACGGTGGCCCCGGAGGAGGCCTATGAGCGTATCGTCCTCTGGATCAATGCGGAGTATCTGCGGAAGAAGACGGAGGGGACGGATTTTCTGGACCGCTGCTTTCAGCCCGGCCGCAACCTTTTTCACGTCTCCCGCACCCAGATCCCGGAGCTGATCCGCCGCCTGGCGGAGGAGTTCGGCGGTCGGGAGGGGGGCGCCGCCCTCTATTCCGAGGGGCTGCTGCTGCAGCTCATGGCGGAGCTGCTGCGCCTTGCCGCAGGGAGCGACGACGCGGGAGAGGCCAGGCAGAGCTCTCCGCTGATCGAGAGCGTGCTGCACTACATCGGCGAGCACTACCGGGAGGAGATCAGCCTGGCCGAGCTGGCGGAGCGCTTTTATGTGAGCAAATACCACCTGTCCCACCTCTTCCGGCAGACCGTGGGGGTGAGCGTCTATCGCTACATCCTGCTCAAGCGCCTGCAGCATGCGCGGCAGCTGCTTTCCGAAGGGGTAAGCCCGGGCAGCGCCGGCCGGGCCAGCGGCTTTCCGGAATACAGCGGCTTTTACCGGGCCTT
>ONCI01000117.1 GCA_900316255.1 uncultured Eubacteriales bacterium
GATGGTGCTCCTTTAAATAACCCTTTCGCAGAAGACCGTATTTGCCGATAGGCAACGGTTCTTCGTCGAAGCAAAGATTAGGGAAAAGATAGTCTCCTTTTCTGGAATAATTGATGTCCACAAAATCAGCTTCACCGCTTTGCTCCGGGAGCTGGTTGTTCATCCACTCGAAAAAACGTCCTCGAGGGGCGACCATCCGTTTACCGATGTGGACAGTAGGGAAGTCCTCTCTGTGCAGCAGACAATAGGCGTTCCCGCGGGAGATGTTGAGCACTTCGGCAATATCATCCGCATTGAGCGAAAGGGGAAGCTGGTCGAGCGAAGTATATTTCTTTTCTTTATTCATCATGAAGTCCTTTCTTTCGTTCGGCTGTGCAAGCCGAAAACTAGCTTTTCGTCATTTTTTTATACATAATTGCAGAAGAAAAACGACCGCGCTTTGACGACAATTCTGACTATTTTGATGTCGTCGGGGCCTTTAGAAGGCGTGGCTAACCGGTGCTATTGTGTATTGTTTTGTCCTCTGTGTGTCAAACAGTTCAGTGCGCGTTGGGGGGTGGAGGTACCTCCCACCTTTCGAAGCCTTCTTCCCCTGCCAGAAATCGTCTTGAAATGTTTCGTTTCAAGGCGATTTTTGTATTTGCTGATGCTTTTGCCCCTGCATAAACTCTGCGGTATTTTATGATATACCCTTTTATGTCCTATTGAAGCGCAGGACGTAACAGGGTATAATCATGTCAGAATTTGGAACGGGGGACAGACAATGAAACCGGAAACGATAGCGCGGATCCGCAGGTTCTCACAGGAAAGGGACTGGGATCAGTTCCACACGCCCGCGAACCTGGCGAAGTCCATTTCGATTGAAGCCAACGAGCTGCTGGAGTGCTTCCAGTGGAGCGACACGGACTACGACCTCGCCCACGTGGGGGAGGAGCTGGCTGACGTGATGGTGTACTGCCAGAACATGCTGGACGCGCTCGGGCTGGACGCCGACGCGATCATCAACGCGAAGATGAATCAGAACGAGGCAAAGTACCCCGTCGAGAAATGCCGGGGCAGCAACGCGAAATACGATCAGCTTTGAGAGGTGTACGATGATCAGACCCATTATGAAAGACCCGATCTTCCTGTCGCAGAAGTCCGCGCCGGCAACGGTGCTGGATCTGCCTGTCGCGCAGGATTTGCGGGACACGCTGGAGGCGCACCGGGACGGCTGCGTAGGCATGGCCGCGAACATGATCGGCGTGGCCAAGCGGATCATCATCTTCGACGACAACGGCAGCGCGACGGTGATGCTCAACCCGGAGATCGTCAAGTGCTCCGGCGCTTACGAGACGGAAGAGGGCTGCCTTTCTTTGACCGGAACGCGCAAAGCCAAGCGTTTTCACTCGATCAAGGTGCAGTACCAGAACGAGCAGTTTCAGACGCGCCTCAAAACTTACACCGGCTTCACGGCGCAGATCATCCAGCACGAGATCGACCACTTGGGCGGGGTGCTGATATAATTCATATAGAAGATCGTAGAAGATCGGAAATCAAAGATATGATTATAGATACCCTGTTATGTCCTCTTAATGCGCAGGACATAACAGGGTATCATCTTGCTTTTACAGCGGGAATGCCACAGCTTCCCGGTAAAGGCCCTTCAGGATGTCGATAAACGACGACACGCTTGGCCTCTTATCCGTTTTGTGGGTGCACAGCACGCAGGAAAAGCTCTCCTCGCAGTCATAGGGGATCCAGGCGAACTGACCGCTGTGGTCGTTCAGAAAACCGGGAGCGAGGCAGACGCCTCTTCCGGCGGCAACATTCGTAAGAGTCGTATCGTGATCCGGGCTGTTGAAATACCGGATCTTCCCGGTGTTGATCAGATGGTGCTGGACCGCTTTCAGCGCCGCAGGAGAACCGCCGCCGACCATCAGGGTGCGTCCGTAGAGATCCGCTTCCCGGATACAGTTCTTTCCGGCAAGCGGATCATCTCTGTCCGCGATCAGATAGACGCGGCTTTCAAACAACTCATGGACAGTGATCCCGGGAATCTGCTTCGTCTGCTCCTTCAGCGCGAACAGGATATCGACCTCGTTTCGCAGAAAGGACTCGACGCCGTTTTCATAGCGGAATACGGGCGTGATCTGAACGTCGCCGTTTGTTTCCGCAAACAGCCGTATGGCCTCCGGGAGAAAGAATATGGCCTGACGGACCATGAGGCCGATGGAGATGCTGTCCCGGTAGGTTGCGCTGAAATTCTGTCCCTGCTCGATGGCGCGCTTCAGTTCCTCCCGCATGCCGGCCAGGAAGGAGACGAACTGCGCTCCCGCAGGCGTCAGCGCCGCGCCCTTCCCGCTGCGTTCAAAGATCGGGAAACCGACCTCTTCTTCCAACAGTTTGATCTGATAGGTCAGGGTCGGCTGGCTGACAAACATATTTTCCGCCGCCCGGCTGAAGTTCAGGGTATGGGCAAGCTCTATACAGTAGTCGATCTGTTTTGTGGTCATGGCGCGCTCCTGCTATCTAAATACTAAATTGATTATATACCTTTTCAATTGGACTTTGCAATAGTTGATGCGTATAATGGAGTCAGAACAAAAAACAGGAGGAACAGGCAATGTCTAAAACCTTGATCGCGTACTATTCCAGAGCGGATGAGAACTACTTCGGCGGCGCGATGCGCTATGTGAAGGTCGGCAACACGGAGATCGTCTGCAATATCATGAAAGAGCTGCTCCCGGCGGACAGCTTCAAAATCGAGATGAAAAGTCCTTACTCGCCGGTGTATATGACCTGCATCGAGGAGGCCAAGAAGGATCTGCGGGCAAAGGCCAGGCCGGAGCTGGTTTCCCTGCCGGACTCCATCGAACCATGCCGATGGCGGTCTTCAGCTTCCTGGAGCGTTTCGATTTCTCCGGCAAAACCATCCTGCCGCTCTGTACCAATGAGGGCAGCGGCATGGGCGGCAGCGAGCGGGACATCAAACGCACCTGCCCCGGCGCGATTGTGAAGAGCGGACTGCCTATCACGGGCAGCAGCGCGGCGAACTCCAGGGAAGCCGTCAAGCGCTGGCTCACTGCAAACGGCCTGCTGTGAGGAGAAAACAGATGGACTACGAAAAAGGCTATGTATACGAGCTCATGGACCGGGGCGGGCCGACGGATACCCGGGAGCCCTATTTCCGGGAGGCTGTGGAAGAAATGATGCGCGCCAGAACGCTCTGCGCCAAGGCAAACGCCACGATGCCCGACGACCCCGCCTATGTGGGCTATCTGGAAGAGCTGTTCGGGCGGAAGCTGGATGACGTGCGGATCCTCACCCCTTTTCTCTGCGATTTCGGGAATCGGGTCAAGTTCGGAAAGGGCGTTTTCATCAATCACTCTGCCATTCTGTCGGCCTCCGGCGGGATCGAGTTCGAGGACGGCTCCATGGCGGCGCCTGGACTGCGGATCGCCACGATCAACCATGACATGAATCAGCGGCACACCCGCTACACCTACGGAAAAGTGCTGGTCAAGAAGAACGCCTGGCTGGGCATGAACGTCACGATCTGCCCGGGCGTCACCATCGGGGCCTATGCGGTCGTGGCGGTAGGCGCGGTGGTCACGAAGGACGTGCCGGACTTTGCCGTTGTGGGCGGCGTCCCGGCGAAAGTGATCCGCATGCTTGACCCAGCGGAACAGAAGGAATAAAATGGATGACGCAGAACGGATCCGCGAGCTGTACCGTGAATACTGGCGCTTCATGATCGCGAAGGACGCGGACAGCCTGCGCGGCATGATGACGGAGGACTATACGCTTCTGCACATGACCGGCGTGAAGCAGTCTGCCGAGACGTTTTTGAAGGGCCTGCTGGATGGAACCTTCCAATATTTCACAGCAGAGCATGACAGCATCCAGGTCACCGTGTCCGGCAATCGGGCAAGCATGATCGGCAAGAGCCGGGTGCTGGCCGCCGTTTATGGCGGCGGGAAGCACAGCTGGCGTCTGCGGGGAGACTTTAGCCTGAGAAAAGAAGAAGGGCGCTGGAAGCTCAGCAGCTCCCGCGCTTCCACATATTAAAGATTTTCATAGGAGGAATGTGACATGAAGAACCTGGGCTTTGGCATGATGCGGCTTCCGGTGCTTTCCGGGCCCACCGATTTCGATTATGAGCAGCTGAACCGGATGGTGGACGCGTTTCTGGACGCCGGGTACACCTACTTTGACACAAGCTATGTCTATCACAACGGCAAAAGCGAGGAAGCGACCCGGAGGGCGCTGGTGGAGCGGCATCCGAGGGAGAGCTTTACGGTTGCGACAAAGTTTCCGACCTTTATGCTGATCCCGGAGGAGAAGATCGAAGAGACTTTTCAGCGTCAGCTGGACAATCTGGGCGTGGATTATATCGATTACTACCTGCTCCACAACATTCAGAACGTCTACTACGACGGTTATGACGGCAAGGGCGGCATCGTGAAGATGACGCACCTGTTCGACCACGCGAAAAAGTGGAAGGAAGAGGGAAAGATTCGCCACCTGGGCATCTCCTTCCATTCCTCCGCAAAGCTGCTGGATCGCGTGCTGACCGAGCACCCGGAGATCGAGTTCGTGCAGATCGCGCTCAATCCCATCGACTGGGACAGCGAGCTGGTGCAGGCCGGCCCCTGCTATGAGGTGATCCGCAGGCACGGGCGAAAGGTCGTCATCATGGAGGCCGTCAAGGGCGGTGGGCTTGCCAGACTGCCGGAGGACGCGGAAGCTGTGCTGAAGGCAGTTCACCCCGACTGGAGCATCGCCTCCTGGGCCGTGCGTTTCTGCCTGGAGAAGGAAGACGTCATCGCCGTTCTCTCCGGCATGAGCACGCTGGAGCAGGTCCTCGACAATACAAAGACCGCGAACAGCGCAAAGCCTCTGACGGATGAGGAGAAGAAGGCGCTTGCGGAGGCCATGCGGCTCTATCGGGAAAGCGCGCCCATCAAGCAGAGCGAGATCGAGCGGTACAAGGGGCTCCTGTATCACGGCGTTCCCGTCAGCGCGATCCTGCAGGCCTGGAGCATCTGCCAGATCCAG
>ONCI01000116.1 GCA_900316255.1 uncultured Eubacteriales bacterium
GCGCAGGAATACTGGATATGTATTCCGAGCACAGGCAACGATGCCTGGCACGAAAAGATCCTGTTTGCGGCTGCCGTATCCCTAACTTGCACGCCCTAACGGGTGCATTTTTTATGGCGTATGTCAATTAGCGCATGGGGCTGTTGCTGGCGCTGAGGATCTCGGGCCGCGACTCCATGAATGCCTTCATCTCATCATAGCTGATCTCCGTGCGGCGGCGGATGGTGAGCTCATACTCGGTGGTGCCGTCCCGGCGGCGGTTGACCTTGCTGTCGGTGATCTGGGCGTCCCACTCCTTCAGCTGCTCGGTCAGGGCGGCGTTGAAGTCATGGCCGTTTTTCACCGTAAACTGCAGGCGGTTGCCGGAATAGGCGTCAGCGCCCACGGCATAGCGGTGCAGCAGGATCTGGACCAGGAAAACCAGCAGCGTGCCGACGACAGCGATCCAGATCATCCCGGCGCCCACCGCCAGGCCCACACCGGCCGTAAACCAGAGCACTGCCGCCGTGGTCAGGCCCTTGATGGTGCCGCCGTTTTTGAAGATAACGCCCGCGCCCAGAAAGCTGATGCCGCTGACCACCTGGGCCGCGATCCGGGCCGGGTCCGTGCCGTGGGTGCCGTAGAGCTCTTTCCCTGCGGCGGTCGTCATATCCGCGAAGCCGTACTTGGAAATGATCATCAGCAGGGCCGCGCCGCAGCTGACGATGATGTGCGTCCGGATGCCGGCCTCCTTGAAGCGCTTGCTGCGCTCCCAGCCGATCACCGCGCCGAGCACACAGGCGAGCAGCAGCCTCCCGCAGAAATCCAGCAGCTGTATCAGCGGGAACTGACTGTGCAGATGTGCGATCAATGTTTCAGCCATCTCGTTCCGTCCTTTCCGGTAGCTTTTCTGCCTTTTTCGGTAACATTTTATGTTATGTTAGCACAAAAGATTCCGAAAAACAAGACTTCAGGCGATCAGAGCAGCCCCACCAGGTTGAAGGCCAGGATCAGGCCGGAGAAGACGATGGAAACGGTGGAGCAAAGCTTGATGAGGATGTTCAGGCTGGGCCCGGAGGTGTCCTTCAGCGGGTCGCCCACGGTGTCGCCCACCACAGCGGCCTTATGCTGTTCGCTGCCCTTGCCGCCGTGATGCCCGGCCTCGATGTACTTCTTGGCATTGTCCCAGGCGCCGCCGGCGTTGGACATGAACACCGCCATGGCAAAGCCGGAGACGGAAACGCCGCCCAGCATGCCCACCACGCCCACCGGGCCCAGGATCAGACCGGTAAGGATGGGCATGACCACCGCGATCAGCGCGGGAGCGATCATCTCATGCAGGGCTCCCTTGGTGCAGAGGGCCACGCATCTGGCGTACTCGGGGTCGGCCTGGTAGTCCATGATGCCCTTGATCTCCTTGAACTGACGGCGGACCTCCACCACAATGGACTGGGCCGCCCGCTCCACGCCGCTCATGGTGAGGGAAGAGAAGAGGAAGGTGAGCAAAGTTCCGATGAAAAGGCCCACCAGCATCAGCGGATTGGTGAGGGACAGGTCCAGGACCTCGTCGGTCTTGGACTGGACGATGTCCACATAGCTCACCAGCAGGGCCAGGGCCGTGAGGGAGGCGGAGCCGATGGCAAAGCCCTTGCCGGTGGCGGCGGTGGTGTTGCCCAGAGAATCCAGGGCGTCGGTGCGCTCCCGGACCTCCTCGGGCAGCTCCGCCATCTGGGCGATGCCGCCGGCATTGTCGGCCACGGGGCCGTAGGCGTCGGTAGCCAGGGTGATGCCCAGGGTGGAGAGCATGCCCACGCCCGCAATGCCGATGCCGTAGAGGCCCATGTTGAAGGATCTGGCGCCGCCTGCGCAGTAGAAGCTCAGCAGCACCGCCGCGGCCACCACCAGGATGGACACCATGGTGGAGCGCATGCCCAGGGAGAGACCGCCGATGATGATGGTGGCACTGCCGGTCTCGCTCTCGTCAGCCAACTCCCGGGTGGGCTTATAGGTATCGGAGGTGTAGTACTCAGTGAAATAGCCGATGACGCAGCCCCCCGCCAGACCGCAGAGAATGGCGATGTAGACCCCCCAGCTGTGCAGCAGGAACCAGGTCAGCGGCGCGCCGAGGACAGCGGCCAGGATGGCGGCGGAGTAGGTTCCGGTGCGCAGGCTCTTCAGCAGATCCTCCTGGCTTGCATCCTCCCTGGTGCGGATCAGGAAGGAGCCCAGGATAGAGCAGATGATGCCCAGCACGGCCAGCACCAGCGGCAGCAGCATGCCGTTGAAACCGTAGCCTGCGATGGCACCCAGGGAGAAGGTGGCAAGGATGGAGCCCACATAGCTCTCGTACAGGTCCGCGCCCATTCCGGCCACGTCGCCCACGTTGTCGCCCACGTTGTCAGCGATGGTGGCGGGGTTGCGGGGGTCGTCCTCGGGGATGCCCGCTTCCACCTTGCCCACCAGGTCGGCGCCCACGTCGGCGGCCTTGGTGTAGATGCCGCCGCCCACACGGGCGAAGAGGGCCATGAAGCTGGCGCCCATGCCGTTCATGACCATGATGGAGCCGATCTGCTCCGGCTGGGTAAAGCCAAGGGCGTAGCGCAGGATGAAAAACCACATGGTCACATCCAGCATGCCCAGACCCACTACGGAAAAGCCCATGACGCTGCCGGAGGAGAAGGCCACCCGCAGGCCCTTGTTCAGGCTTTCGCTGGCGGCGTTGGCGGTGCGGGCGTTGGCGGAGGTGGCGATCTTCATGCCGATGTAGCCGGCCAGCATGGAGAAAATGCCGCCGGTAAGGAAGGCAAAGGGCGTCACCCGGGAGAGCATCCTTCCGCCGGAGGCAAAGGCCATCACCAGCAGCAGCACGAACACGATACCAAAGAC
>ONCI01000115.1 GCA_900316255.1 uncultured Eubacteriales bacterium
TGGAGCTGCACTACTGGCCGCAGCGCTTCGGCATGTGCGGCACCGGCGTGAGCTTCACGGACTATCCCCTGCC
This sequence comes from uncultured Eubacteriales bacterium, assembly GCA_900316255.1. Classification (GTDB taxonomy): domain Bacteria; phylum Bacillota; class Clostridia; order Oscillospirales; family Oscillospiraceae; genus Limivicinus. Next base: position 74 of record ONCI01000115.1, read on the forward strand.
CGACGGGAAGACCGCCACCCTGGCCACCGAGCAGATTGACGAGGAGCTGATGTGGACCCTGATCCTGCCGGAGTCCCCCGATTCCTTCACCATCCAGTTTGTCGCCTCCAAGGCGCTGTATGAAGCCCACCGGGCGGAGCTGGAGCTGCTGCTCTCTACCCTGCAGCAGGGCGTGAAGGCCCAGCTCGACGTGGTGCAGCCCGGCACCGTCACCGGCTGAACAAGCAGATACAACATGTTACAGATAGAATCGCCCCGGTCTGTTCAAGCAGACCGGGGCGATTCTCATTGGGGACTGCATCTTTACTTGAGTACTACATTCTCCTGGCCCAGCAGCTCCCGCAGCTCCAGGAGCAGGCCCTCGTGGATCAGGCAGCGGGCGCCGATGCGCTTTTTCTCCTTCTCGCACCAGATGATCAGCTGCTGATTTCCGGGGAACATGGTGAGCAGCAGCTCGATGTGCCGCAGCATCGGGTCCTCCCGGCTTTTCAGGCGCAGATAGAGCTTCTGCTCCGCCGCAGGCGCGGCGGGCTCGGGACGAGGTTGGGTCTCATTGCGGGGTTGGGTCTCATAGCGGGGCGGGCGCTCCCGTACAGGTTCCGGAGCGGGTCCGGCGGCCTCGGCCTCCGCCAGGGGGCGGATGCTGTCCACCATCAGCTGGGGCTCCTTCTCATCCCGCACGGAGATCCGCCCGCGGATGAAGAGGGCCGCGTTTTCCTTCAGATAGGCGCCGCCGCTGTCCAGGGCCCGCTGGAAGGCGATGAGCTCCATGCTGCCGCTGTCGTCCTCCAGCATCACATAGCTCATCAGCGCCCCGTTTTTGGTGGGGCGGGTGCGGATGGTCTGCACCACGCCGGCGATGCTGATGAGCTGCCCGTCGGCATAGCGGCTGGGGCCGTCGTCGCTGTCAAAATCCGCCAGGATCGCGCCGATGGGGGCGACCCCCAGACGGCGCAGCTTGTCCCGGTACTCGTCCATGGGGTGGCCGCTGAGATAGAGGCCGGTGACCTCTTTCTCCATGGCCATGAGCTCCCGCTTGGGGAACTCCTCCAGCTCCGGCACCCGGAAAGAGGGCGCCGCGGTCTCCTCTTCGCCGAAGCCGCCGAAGAGGTCCATCTGGCCGGAGATATTGTCCCGGCGGGCCCGCTGGATCCCGTCCAGCACGCCCTCATAGACCTGCAGCAGGGCCCGGCGCTTGTAGCCCATGCTGTCAAAGGCGCCGGCGCGGATGAGGTTTTCCACGGCGCGCTTGTTGAGCTCGCCGCCGGCCATGCGGCTGCAGAAATCCTCAAAGTCCCGGAAGGGGCCGTTCTTCTCCCGGTCCGCCACCAGGCTCTCGATGGCGCTCCAGCCGATGCCCTTGATGGCCACCAGGCCGAAGCGGATGTGCTCCCCAGCCACGGTGAAATTGGCGTCGGATTCGTTCACGTCCGGGGGCAGGATGGCCACGCCCAGCTCCTTACACTCGGCGATGTACTCCGCCACCTTGGTGCTGCTGTCCAGCACGGAGGTGAGCAGGGCCGCCATGTACTCTCTGGGATAGTGGCGCTTCATATAGGCCGTCCAGTTGGCCACGAAGGCATAGCAGACGGCGTGGGCCTTGTTGAAGGCGTAGCTGGCAAAGTCCAGGATCTCGTCATAGATGCTGTCGGCCACGTCCTCCGGCACGCCTCGGGCAACGGCCCCGTCGATCTGCCTTTCGGGGTCGCCGTGGACGAAGGCCTTGCGCTCGGCGTCGATGACGGCGTGCTTTTTCTTGGACATGGCCCGGCGGATCATGTCCGCCTGGCCCAGGGAGAAGCCGGCCAGCTGCTGGAAGATCTGGATGACCTGCTCCTGATAGACGATGCAGCCGTAGGTGACCTCCAGGATGGGGCGCAGCAGCTCGTGCTTGTAGCGCACCTTCTCCGGGTGCTGGGACCACTCGATGAAGCGGGGGATGGAGTCCATGGGTCCCGGCCGGTAGAGGGCGATGACGGCGGTGATATCTTCGATGCTCTTGGGGCGAAGCTGGGTGCAGACCCCGGTCATGCCGGTGCTCTCCAGTTGGAAGACGCCGGTGGTGTGGCCCTCGGCCAGCATGCGGAAGGTCTCCTCGTCGTCTTCGGGGATGCGGTTCACCTGGAAATCCGGCACCCGTTTGCGCACCATTTTGGCCGCGTCCTCCAGCACCGTCAGGTTCCTGAGGCCCAGGAAGTCCATTTTGAGCAGGCCCAGCTCCTCCAGGGTGGTCATGGGGTACTGGCACACCACGCTCTCGTCGTTTTTCGCGAGAGGCACATAGGTGTAGACCGGGTTTTCGGTGATGACCACGCCGGCGGCGTGAGTGGAGGCATGGCGGGGCATGCCCTCCAGCGCCTTGGCCACGTCGATGAGGTGCTTGAGCTTCTCGTCGGACTCGTACATCTCCTTCAGGGGTTTGGAGAGGCGCAGGGCCTCGTCCAGGGTGATGTTCAGGGCCCCCGGGCCGGAGGGTACCTGTTTGGCCACGGCGTCGGTCTCCCCGTAGCTCACGCCCAGGGCCCGGCCCACGTCCCGGATGGCGCCCCGGGCGGCCATGGTGCCGAAGGTGACGATCTGGGCCACATGGTCGTGGCCGTAGAGGCGGTTGACGTAGTCGATGACCTCGCCCCGGCGGTTCACGCAGAAGTCCACGTCGATATCCGGCATGCTCACCCGCTCCGGGTTCAGAAAACGCTCGAAGAACAGGGAGTATTTGATGGGGTCCACGTCGGTGATGTGCAGGCAGTAGCTCACCACGCTGCCCGCCGCGCTGCCGCGGCCGGGGCCCACGGGGATGCCGTTGCGCTTGGCATAGCCGATGAAGTCCGAGACGATG
>ONCI01000112.1 GCA_900316255.1 uncultured Eubacteriales bacterium
CCGCTGCGGAAATTGCGTGTGGGGCCACGGAACCTGTACGGAGCGGAGATGAACGCCTTGCGGTGCCCGAAAAACCGTTCGGGCTTACGCTGATCCTCCAGTTTTTCGGGGGGAACGGAAGCCGCTTCGAGTGAGACCACGGCGGTCTCGGCAAGCTCCGCAGCAGCGCTAAAGCGTAAGCGATCCCGCGCGGACGGCGATGCCCAAAAGACTGTAGACCACGAGCGCCCTTTTCTTTCTTACACCGGGCGCGGCGCGTTCTTTCTTTTCGGCAAGACGAAAAGAAAGAATGGGGGGCGCATTGCCATGACCAAACTTGCGCCGGGGGCGAGATCCTTCGACGCGCTTCGCTTGCTCAGGATGACAAGGGGCCACGGAACAGCCAGCAAGTGGGGAACAGAACGCCTTGCGGTGCCCGAAAAACCGTTCGGGCTTACGCTTGCCCGCCTTGCCGCATTGCCATTCCCGGGCCTGCTCCGCGACGGCCCGCCAACGGCGCGGCTGCGGAAATTGCGGCCCGCCTGCATCTGCCACTGGCAGCGGCAGGCCGCAATTCCTCGCGTTTTCCGACCGCTGCGGAAATTGCGTGTGGGGCCACGGAACCTGTACGGAGCGGAGATGAACGCCTTGCGGTGCCCGAAAAACGACCGCTGCGGAAATTGCGACCCGCCTGCATCCGCCGCAGGCGGCGGCGGGTCGCAATTCTTAATAATTCTAAATTCGGGCGGGGGCGACTGTTTTTTGCTGGTAACTTGTGGTATAGTGTGCCCATCGAAAGAAGGGATAGGTAACACCGCATAATGCGGCGAGAGCGAATTTCGAGAAAAACTGAGTTCTGACGCGGGCACTTTTTCGCAGGCATACTTTGTGTATGGCAAGAAAAAGTGACGAGATCAGGACACAGTTTTTCCGGAAGACGCCGATGGCGGATTGTGTGGTGTTGCCTTAAGGAAAAGAGGCGAGAAGATGCCTGTTAAGAATACAAACGCGGAACACGCGGCGCCGAAGCGGCGGCTGAGACCGTCCATCAAGATCGCCGTCGCGGTCGTGGTGGCAGTGCTGCTTGGCTGGATGGGTCTGCGGCTGCATCACTGGATCGCCCAGCGGGGCGACACCCGGGTGATCGTGCTGGTGAACCCCTGGAACGATGTGGATAACAGCGGTTTCAGTCCCAAGCTCAAGACCGTGGAGGGGATCCAGGTGGACAAGAGCTGCGTGGAGGATTTGACCGAGATGCTGGCGGCCTGCCGGGCTGCCGGAACGCCCATCACCCTGACGGGCGGCTACCGCAGCCCGGAGGAGCAGCTGTCGCTTTTCGAAAACGAGGTGAGCCGGCAGCGGGCTGCCGGCCGGGACGCGGATACGGCCTATCTTCTGGCCGAGCAGCGGGTGGGTACCCCGGGGACCAGCGAGCACCAGCTGGGCCTTGCAATAGACGTCCAGGGGACCGCGGCCCAGGAATGGATGCGGGAGAACGCCTGGCGTTACGGCTTTATCCTGCGCTATCCGGAGGGGAGCGAATCCGTCACCGGCCGCAGCGCCGACAGCTCCCACTACCGCTACGTTGGCCTGACAGCGGCCGAGCAGATCCAGACCCTGGATATCTGCCTGGAGGAATATATGGGCATGTTCTTCACCCAGGATGCGGAGATCGTGCTGGATAAGTAAAAAACTCATGGATTTGATCATGCTGATCAAATCCATGAGTTTTTTAGTTTTTAGTTTTTAGATATTAGTTTTTAGAAAGGAAGAATCATCGCTTCCGCGTTTGGCTCCTTTCCCCTAAAAACTAGAAACTAAAAACTAGAGACTCACAAAGGCATGTGCCTTCAGCCGGTCCATGGCCTCCCGCAGCAGGGAGAGGGGCAGGGCCAGATTCATGCGGATGGAGTCCGGCCAGAAGAAGCTTTCCCCGTTTTGCCAGATGACCCCGGCGCGGACGCCCCGGGCCAGCAGCTCTCCGATGGGGACGCCATGCTCCCGGCACCAGTCGCCGCAGTCCAGAAACAGCATGTAGGTGCCCTGGGGCCGCATGACCTTCACGCCGGGGAAGTTTTCCCGGATGAAATCGCAGGCATAACGGTGATTTTTGTCGATGACGGCGCACATCTCGTCAACCCAGGCCCCGCCCCCGGTGTAGGCCCCCAGCAGGGCGGCCATGGACAGCACGTTCTGGCTGTTGTAGTGGGTCTGGTCACTCTCCCGCCGCAGCCGGTGGCGCAGCCGCTCGTTGTAGACCACGTGGTAGGAGCCGATGAGCCCCGCCAGGGAGAAGGTCTTGCTGGGCGCGTAATAGGCGATGGTACGCGCTTTTGCGTCCTCGGAGACGGACTGGGTGCAGATGTGGGTGCAGCCCGGCATGATGATGTCAGACCAGATCTCATCGGAGAGGACGATGCAGTCGTTTGCGGCATAGACCTCCATGGCCTTCTCGATCTCCCAGCGCTCCCAGACCCGTCCGGTGGGATTGTGGGGGGAGCAGAAAATGGCCAGATGGATCCGGTGCTCCCTGAGCTTCCGGTCCATGTCCTCGTAGTCCATGCGCCAGACGCCCTCGGCGTCCCGGACGAGATCGCTGTGGACCGCTTTGCGGCCGGTGCTCTCCAGCACATGGGTGAAGCCGATGTAGGTGGGCGCGTGGAGCAGGATCTCCTCTCCGGGCGCGGTGAGCATGCGGATGGCGGTGCTCACGCCGCCCAGGACCCCGTTTTCATAGCCGATGTGTTCTTTTTTCAGATCCGTGACGCCCTTGCGGTCCCGATGCCAGTCCAGAATAGCCTGATAGTAGGCCTCCGGCTCCCGGAAATAGCCGAAGTTGGGGAAGCGGATCCGCTCCTCCAGCGCCTCCAGGATGCAGGGGGCGGTGGGAAAGCTCATGTCCGCCACCCACATGGGGATGGTGGAAAAGCCTTCCTCCACCGTCACGCCGGGAAAGGGGATCAGGTCGGCGGCGATGATGTCATGCCCCGCCCGGTCCAGCACGGTGGTGAAATCGTATGTCATGGCCTTGGCTTCCTCTTCCCGAGGCTCAGTTCAGGAAGTCCCGCAGCTTCTTGGAGCGGCTGGGGTGGCGGAGCTTGCGCAGGGCCTTGGCCTCGATCTGGCGGATGCGTTCACGGGTGACGTTGAACTCCTTGCCTACTTCCTCCAGGGTGCGGGTGCGGCCGTCGGCGATGCCGAAGCGCAGCTCCAGCACCTTCTTCTCCCGGGGGGCCAGGGTGTCCAGCACCTCCTCCAGCTGCTCCCGCAGCAGGGAGAAGGAAGCGGCCTCGGAGGGCTCGGAGGCGTCCTCGTCGGGGATGAAGTCGCCCAGATGGGAGTCCTCCTCCTCGCCGATGGGGGTCTCCAGGCTCACGGGCTCCTGGGCGATCTTCAGGATATCCCGGACCTTTTCCACAGGCATGTCCATCTCGGCGGCGATCTCCTCGGCGGAGGGATCGTGGCCCAGCTCCTGCAGCAGCTGGCGGGAGACGCGGATGGTCTTGTTGATGGTCTCCACCATGTGCACGGGGATGCGGATGGTGCGGGCCTGGTCGGCGATGGCGCGGGTGATGGCCTGACGGATCCACCAGGTGGCGTAGGTGGAGAACTTGTAGCCCTTGGTGTAGCTTCCGTCATGCGGTGTTTGGCGTTCTCGTCTCCCTCGGACATCTTGATGGCCAGGGCGATCTCCTCCTCGGGGGTCAGCAGGGGGACCTTGCCGATCTCCTTCAGGTACATGCGCACCGGGTCGTCGGTGGAGAAGGAGTCCATCATGGCGTCGGTATCGGCGATCTCCTCTTCGGGGACCTCTTCTATCTCCGCCAGATCCTCTACCTCGGGCAGGATGTCGTCGATGGGGGGCAGGCTGTCCTCGCCGCCCACGTCGATGTCCACGCCGTTCTGCTCCAGAGTCTCATAAAACTTGTTGATGACCTCGCTGTCCAGGTTCAGGTCCTCCAGGACCTCCAGCTCCTTGGCAGAGAGGCGGCCCAGCTTCTTGCCCTTCTCCAGCAGCTCCCGGAGCTTTTCCTCCGGAGACTTGGGGGGTTCGGCGGCCTCTTTCTTTTTGGCGGGGCGCTTCTTGGGCTTGGGCAGCTCCGTCTCCTTCTGGTCGGCAATATCGCTGGCGTTGGCTTCCTCCAGGAATCTGTCCGCCATGCTCTCCAGTTCTTCTTCCGTCAGCTTGATCTCGTCAGCCATTTTCGGTATACCTCTTTTCTGTTTCTAGTTTTTTAACTGCAATTGCCCGCAAATCCAGTGGGGCATTCTTCTCATCACGTATTTCTTTTCGTTCTCGAATTACTCGTATGTAATCATGTAATGCACGATTTCCTTGACTTAAGGTTTCGGGGCGTTGCTGAATGCGTGTAAGCAGGGCCATCTCATCACTAGATAATACGCTACTCAAGCTAGCAAAACTGACCGACTCGTGTTGAGCAATTCTCTGTCGTAGAACATCGTAAATATTTCCTAACGCTGCAGATGAAAACACTTCTTTTTCTGGAAGGTCAGGTGAAAGACCCAACTCCGGGTCTAGCGAGAGTAGCCATATTAGCCCTTCCTCTGCCCGTGCAGAATCTGGATCGTCATATCGGAGAGTTCTCTCCATCGGTTGATTTTGCTTTTCAACTTGCATGTTTTCCCGCTGCTCGGCCTTTTTCGCTTGACCTAATAGCTGGCTTCTTCTGTTCTCAACATCTGATTTGACGGCATCTGCTCTTACATTGACCATACTAGCCAGACGGGAGGAGTAGATATCCCGCCTTGCCGAGTCGTACATACGGGCAACAATATTGTATGCTTCGTTTAAAAAGGCTACTTTCTGCTCAGGCTTTGTGAGATCGTACTTTTCTGCTACAATCCTGAGCCGGTAATCCGCCTGGCTCTCCGAGCCCTCCAGCAGCTTGCGGAAGGCCTCCGGCCCTTTGGCCTTGATGAACTCGTCCGGGTCCTTGGCGCCCTCCAGCCGCAGCACCTTTACCTTCACATCCAGCTTTTCCAGGATGCCGATGGCCCGCTGGGAGGCCTTGATGCCGGCCCCGTCGTTGTCATAGGCGATGATCACCTGGTCAGTGTAGCGGGAGAGGAGCCTTGCCTGCTCCGGCGTCAGGGAGGTTCCCAGGGAAGCCACCGCCGAGTCGAAGCCCGCCTGGTGGAGGGACACCACGTCTATGTTGCCCTCGGAGAGAAGAATATATCCGCTTTTTGATTTTTTCGCCAGATTCAGGGCGAAAAGATTCCGGCTTTTGTTGAAAACCAGGGTCTCGGGGCTGTTCATGTACTTGGGCTCCCCGTCCCCCAGGATGCGGCCGGAAAAGCCGATGACGCTGCCCCGCACGTCGAT
>ONCI01000108.1 GCA_900316255.1 uncultured Eubacteriales bacterium
ATCGAGGGTCAGTTCAGTGAGGCCGGCGCGGACCTGCATCCCGACGGCAAGATCGACCTGCTGGATCTGGTGCGCCTGCGCAAGATCCTGGCTGCCGGCGCCTGATCCGGGCATCCTCTCAACAAGAAAAGGAACGGGACAGGGGACACGGTTCTCTGTCCCGCCTGACCCGGCACAATGGAATCCATCATCCGCTTCGCGGGGGCTTCATCCACCGCATACCCGCAGGGTACGCAGAGCGGTCCTTGTCCGCCTTGCGGTGCGCGGGGAGGGCATTGCGGCACCCCGAGGACAAAGGTCCTCGGGGTGCTTTTGATGGATCGCGCTCTTGCTATACGCCCGGTTTTCGATTATAATGCAGATAAACACACGGCGAATCGGCATGCATTCAACTGTGGGACAAGGGACCGCCTGTGCCACGAACGGAAAGAGGGAAACCAGCATGGAAGCGAAAGAGACCTCGATGCAAAGCCTGCTGTCTGCAGACGAAGAGCGTGTTCAAAACACATTGAAAGCCAATCAAAGCGTTGACAGGAGCCGGGATCTGAGCATACAGACCCTGGATGACGAGCTCAGCGCCCTGCTGCTTCGCTACAACGCCTCCTGTGTGGGCCGGCGCCGCCTTCAGGGGGAGGCCGACGCCATGACCGCGGTGCTGCGGGACAGTCTGGGCTTTCTGAAGGCTTCCGAAGCGGTGCTGGAAAAAGGGCCAGCCCGCCGCCGCGTCGGCGCGCCCTATCTTCTTGTGCTGGCGGCCTTGTTATGCGGACCCGTGGTCCTCACGGTCAAAACGCAGCCCGTCGTCGCCTATGTATGCCTGGCCGCGGCCGTCCTCTGCGCCTTCCTCTCCGGACTTCTCTGGGTCAAAGCAGGCGAAGGACAGGCGGTGAGCACGCTGGATCCGGACGGGCTGTGGCATACCCTCGCGCGCATTTCCGAGACCATGGACCGAAAGCTCGAAGATCTTGCCGCACTGCCTGCAGAAAACGCATCCCCGGATCCCGCCGAAACGATTTCGAGCCCCCTCAGCCCGGACGAGCTTGCCCTTGTGACCGAGCTTCTGGAGGCGCTTTACACCAACAACGGAGACTTCGCCCTGCAAAGGCTGAAAAAGCTGCGTCCTTATCTGCGCGAAAAAGGCATCGAGCTGTTGGAGTTTGAAAGCGACACCGAGGAGTATTTTGAGATCCTGCCGTCGAAACAGAGCACGGCCACCCTTCGACCGGCGCTTCTGTATCACGGGGATCTGCTCATGATCGGGCGTGCGGCGCGTCCCGAAAAGGGATAATGTGGTGGAAAAATGTATTACTGGGGTTTTGATCTGGGCGATGGGGAAAGCGCCATCGCCCGTGTAAGCGAAGACAGGATGAAAATGCCGGAGATCATGGAGGTCGAAGGCAACAAGGTTTTCATTACCGCGTGGGCTCTGATGAAGAACGGCGAGGTCCGCATCGGAGAAAACGCGGCAAAAGCCGCCTCTGCGGCGCTGCGCAGCGCGGTGCGTTTCAAAAGCCGTTTTTTGAATGCGGGCGCGGACTGCAGCGGCCTGATCCGCGACTTTTCGGCGCGGGCGCTGGAGTCTCTCCGCGCAGGCAGGAAGCTGGTCGGCGGCGAAACCGAGAACCGCTTCTACATCGGCTGTCCCGCCGGCTGGGACGCCGCGGCGCGGGAGCGCTACCGGACGATCTTTGAGACGCTGGGCTGCCCGGCTCCGCACATCGTATCCGAATCCCGCGCGGTGATGGTCGGCTCCGTTCAGTCCAATTCCTTGAGCGATTATGTGGATTATCGCACCAAATCGGTGCTGGTGATCGACATCGGCTCCTCGACCACGGATTTTGCCTATATCCACAAAGGCAAAGAGTCGGAGATCAGTACCGGCGGCGAGGTCTATCTCGGCGGCGGCATCATGGACGAGCTTCTTCTGGAGCGCTGTATTGCCGCTTCCCCCAACGCAGCGGCTCTGCGCCGGGTTTTCGCCGAAAGTCCCTCCTGGCGGGTGGATTGCGAGCTGCACGCGAGAAAGCTGAAGGAGCGGTACTATTCCACCGCCCCGGAGAAACGGGATCCGGAGGCTTTTGTCGATTCCCTGCTGGTGCACTACGACGAGCCGCTCCTCCTGAATCTGTTTATGGACGAGGACATGTCCAACCGGCTGACGGACAGGCCCTGCGCCGCCCTCGGTGGACGTTCGTTTCATGAGGCCTTTCGCCAGGGGCTTCAGACCGTCCGCCAGAGCATCGGAGACGAGATGCCGGAGCTCTTGTTCCTGACCGGCGGCGTATCGAAGATGGAGGCTGTCCGCGGCTGGTGCGCCGAGGTGTTCCCGGAGGCCGTCATCTATAATGACAGCGAACCGGAATTCAGCGTCGCCCGCGGTCTGGCCTGGTGCGGAAGAGTGGACGAGGAGCTGTCCCGGTTCCGCGCGGAGGTCGACGAGCTGATCCGGGCGGACACGATCGAATCCATTGTGTCCGGGCACTTGAAGGATCTGTACCGGAGCGCGCTGGATCAACTGCTGGACCCCATGATGGAGCAGGCCGTCAAGCCCGTTCTGCTCGACTGGCGGGCCGGCACGATCGAGAAGATCTCGGACCTTGCCCCGGCCCTGCAGGACAAAGTGCGCACCTTCCTCTATTCCGAAAAGGCAAAGGATCTGCTGTACAAAATCGTGGAGGACTGGCTTTATCTGGTATCCGCGGATCTGGAGAAGATCACATCCCCGATCTGCCGCCGTTATCACGTTCCGGATCATTCGCTGAAAATCACCTCTGCCATCGCAGCCAGTGATTTTCATGTATTGGAGCAATTAAAGGCCGAAGACATCTTCGCCGGCGACGCGCTGCGCGGCGCTGCGGTGCTGGTGGAGGCGATCGTCTCCGTGCTTGTGGCCCTGCTGTGCGGCGGCAGCGGGGTAGCGCTGATCGCCGAAGGTCCCGTGGGCCTTGCGACGGGATTCATCGCCTCTATCCTGCTGCTGGCGGTCGGTCACATCATGGGGAAAAAGGCCTTCGACCAGACGCTGATGGATGCCAATCTTCCCCTCTTCGTGCGGCGCGCCGCCCTGTCAAAACCGCTTCCGAAGCTGGAGCGGACCGAGATCAGCATCCCGAACCCGGTCAAGCTCCTGCAGAACAGAGAGCGCGCGGACGGAGACGGCGAAAACCGCAAAGCGCAGGATCGTCTGGGGATCCACCTTCTGCCGAGGCTCGTCCCCGTGGACGACAAGGCCATCGCGGCGGGACGGATGAGGCGGATCCGCAACAAGGTCTATTCCAGCTATACCAAGCTGATGGAAGACGAGAACAGCGAAGAAGTCAAAGCCCTGAACGAGACGATGTGCAGTGAGATCTCCCATCAGATCGACAAGTGCCTGAAAGCCCTTGCCGAACAGGTGGAGATCCCGCTGTAAAAAACTTCGGTTCCCGGCTCCGCGCAAAGCCACATGAAAAAGGGCGTGTTGCAAAATAAGCGCTTAGCTCTGTCAGCACCGTAGGGGAGGGGCTCGCCCCTCCCGGCATTTTGGAGCATGAATTCAAGAAAATGTTCG
>ONCI01000106.1 GCA_900316255.1 uncultured Eubacteriales bacterium
AAAGGAGGAAACGTCATGGACGAAGGAAGCAGTACCGGCGCCTGCGCAGGCCGAAGTAGACGGCCTGGAAACGTCCCGCGGCGTTTCCGGACCTGATACCAAACTGTGCTCCGGCCTGCCGGACCCGGTCCTTCCCGCTCTGAGCGAACCTGAAAAACGATCAGAAGGAGGAATGACCGATGGCAGAACGCAACGCGACCCTGGCCAGCACCGTGCAGACGCTGCTGGAAGGGAAAAAGTATTCCACCATCAAGGACGTGCTGGTGACCATGGAGCCCGCCGACGTGGCGGGGATCCTGGAGGAGATCGGCGACGCCCGCATCCCCAAAATTTTCCGTTTGCTGCCCAAGGAGCAGGCGGCGGAGACCTTTGCCGAGCTGGACCCGGAGCTGCAGGAGCTGCTGATCCGGGGCTTTTCCGACGCGGAGCTGCACGACATCATTGAGGAGCTCTATGTGGACGACGCGGTGGACCTGGTGGAGGAGATGCCCGCCAATGTGGTGAAGCGCATCCTGGCCCAGGCCAACCCCGACACCCGCAAGGAGATCAACGATCTGCTGCGCTACCCGGAAAACTCTGCCGGCTCCATCATGACCACGGAGTATGTGTCCCTGCGGCCCGCCATGACCGTGCGGGACGCCATCAACCGCATCCGCTCCACCGGGGTGGACAAGGAGACCATCTACACCTGCTACGTCACCGAGAACCGAAAGCTCCTGGGCCAGGTCTCGGTGAAGGACATGATCCTCTGCACGGACGAGAATACCCCCGTCTCCCAAATCATGGACGAGCACGTCATTTCCGTGAGCACCCTGACCGACCAGGAGGAAGTGGCGCAGATGCTGTCCAAATACAACTTCCTGGCTCTGCCAGTCATCGACACCGACGGGCACATGGTGGGTATCGTCACCTTCGACGACGCCATGGACGTTATGGTGGAGGAGACCACCGAGGATATCGAGAAGATGGCCGCCATCCTCCCCTCGGACAAGACCTATCTGCGCTCCAACGCCTGGGATCTCTTCCGGCACCGCATCCCCTGGCTGGCGCTGCTGATGGTATCGGCCACCTTCACGGGCATGATCATCACCGGCTTTGAGGATGCCCTGGCCGCGGTGGTGGTGCTCACCGCCTTTATCCCCATGCTGATGGACACCGGGGGCAACTCCGGCTCCCAGGCTTCCGTCTCCATCATCCGCGCCTTGTCCCTGGGCGAGCTGGAATTTGCCGACTTGCCCAAGGTGGTGTGGAAGGAGATCCAGACGGCGGTGCTCTGCGGCTGCGCTCTGGCCCTGCTGTGCTTCGGCAAGATCATGCTGGTGGACAAGCTCATCATGGGCGCGGACGTCACCCTGCTCACGGCGGCGGTGGTCTGTTTCACCATGGCGCTCACGGTGCTGATTGCGAAGATCGTGGGCTGCACCCTGCCCATGGGCGCCCAGAAGCTGGGCCTGGACCCGGCGGTGATGGCCAGTCCCTTTATCACCACCATTGTGGACGCTTGTTTTAGTTTTGAGAAGAAAAGAGACATATTCGTACCGGATCGTACGAATATGTCTCTTTTTCTGCGGCTATTTTCAGGGGCTTATTCCGCCCAGAAGACCCGGCCTTCATTTCTTTCCTTGGGCCGGGGCAGGTCCCCGTCGGGATAGCCCACGATGCAGTTGCCGACGCCCTCATACTCGCCCTCCACACCAAGGCGGCGGAGGATCTCTTTGCCCTCCTCGGTGTCAAAGGCCTCCCGGGCCCGGTTGATCCAGCAGCTGCCCAGGCCCAGAGCATGAGCAGCCAGCATCATGTTGCCCATGGTAAGGCTGCCGTCGGCAACGGTGAAGGGCGTGCCCTTTTTGGCCAGGACCACCAGCACCGCCGGGGCGCCGTAGAAGGGATCAAAGCCCTCGGCCCAGCCGCCGACCTTCCGGTTCATTTCCATCATCTGATCCCGCAGAGCCTTGTCGGTGACGGCCAGGATGATGGAGCTCTGGCCGCCCTTGCCGCTGGCGGCATAGAGTCCTGCCTCAATGATCTGCTCCAGGTCCTCCCGTTTCGGCATCTCCGGCGTGTACTTGCGCACGCTCCGGCGGGTAAGCAGCGCGTTCATGGTTTCGTTCATGGGAAAGCCTCCTTTGTTTGATTTCTGGATCCAGTATACCCCCTCTTGGGGCGCAGCGCAAGGAAACAAATGGAATCCCCGGGGGACCCGGGGATTCTCAAAACTCAAAACTTAATTGGCGATCCGGTGATGGGCGGTAGGGCTGGTAAGATCCAGGGCACGGAAGGTAAAGCCGTTCTGCCGGCCCCAGATGATGATCTGCTCCACGGCGGCCACGCTGTAGTCCTTCACGTCGTGCTGCAGCACCACGGTGGTTCGCCGCTCGGCGCAGCCGGAGGTGACGTTGGCCACCACGCCCGCCGTGGTGCGGGTGCCAACGGCGTCGCCGCTGTCCACGTGCCAGTCATAGTACTGATAACCCATGCTGTTCATCATGCCGGTAAGGCGGCTGATGATGCCGGGATTGAAGTTGCTGACGGTGTTGGAACTGCCGCCGGGGAAGCGGAACATCTGGGTATAGCTGCCGGTCTGGCGGTAGATGATCTCCTGCATGGTATAGAAGTCATCCAGATAGGCCTGCTCGCTGGCGTAGATCTGATAATAGTTGTGAGAGGAGGTGTGCACACCGATGCTGTGCCCCTCCCGGAAGGCCCGGCCGATGCAGTCCTCATAATCGGGATACTCCTGGGTGACGAAGAAGGTGGCCTTCACGTCATAGGCGGCCAGCACATCCAGCAGCGCATCGGTATAGGGGCCGGGGCCGTCGTCAAAGGTCAGATAAATGGTCTTTTCATCCGGCTGCACCACCGGGGGCAGCTCCACCGGCTCCACCTCCACGGTGCGGGTGACACTCACAGTCTCCTCGCCGTTGGAAAGGCTGTAGGTCAGCTCATATTCGCCCAGTCGGTAGGGCGTGACGCTGCCCTCCACGGTGACCAGGTCCGAAAGGTCCTTGCCCTTGCCGTCCACCGCGGTAACGCCCGGGTCTTCAAAGTCCATGCGGGCGGTGATGGTCATATGCTCGTCGCCCAGCAGCGTCAGCTCCGGCGCGGTGGCCGCGGGCAGCTCCCGCTCCACCACAGTCTCGTTGCCGGCGCGGTCGCTGACGCGGTACTCGATCTTGTCCTCCAGCAATTCGGACTGGACCTGAGCGGTCAGATCCCCGTCCACATCGTCCCAGGCCAGGTAGCCCTCTTCCTCGTAGCCGCTGAACCAGTCCGGCTCGTAGCCGTCCACGGTCTGCAGGGTGATCACCGGCGGAGTGATGTCCGCCACGTGGACGATGCGCTTGGCGGTGTAGGTCGTGAAAAGAAACTCGGTGGAGTAGGTGAGCTCATAGGTGCCGATGTGCTTGGTGTTCACATAGCCGGAGCTCTCCACCGGGAGCAGCAGGGCCGGTCCGAAGATGCGCCCGTTGGTCACCGCGCTGCGGCCGGGGTCCACAAAGTCCACCCCATAGGGCACGGTGATCTCGCTGCTGTCCACCAGGCGGAACTGCACATGCCGCCCGTCCATGGTGAAGAGCACTGCCGCAGAGGCGATGATGAGCAGCAGGAAGAGCAGCAGCGTAGCCTTCCAGCCCCTTCCGGATTTCTTTTTCTTCTCTTTCTGACGCGCCATTTTGGATCCTCGATTTCTTGCCCGGGATCACGCCCGGGTTTTCGACGTTATGTAACCCTATTATACACCTTTCGCTCCAAGATGGAAGAAAAATTTTCAGGAAATTCCTTCTCCCTGCCAAAACGGCGATTTCCCAGGTCTCCGGGGCTTGAGGAAGGCGCAGCCTCCCCTGTTTCGCCCTGCCCGCTTCCCTTTTCCGGGGATTGGGCAGAGCATGGGCGCCTCTTCGGAACAAAGCACTTGCAATTCGGGAAGATTGGGTTTACTGTTGTAGCGGTCATCAAGGGAAAGGAGAAAAACCATGTCTTCTATCGGCAAGACTGTCCGGCAATCCGGTCCGGAGCTGCTGCGCATCGTGTGCATGCTGCTGGTGGTGGCCCACCACTATGTGGCCCACGGGCCCATCTATCTGCTGTCCCTGCCGGATCTCTGCGGCGGGACGGTATTCCTGCAGCTGATCGGCATGTTCGGTCGGGCTTCCAATTCCGTGTTTGTGCTGCTCTCCGGCTTTTTTCTGCTCCATGCCTCCTCGGATCTGGCGGCCTATTACCGCCGTCTGGTGCGTCTGGCGGCCCAGTACAGCTTATATACGCTGTTCTTCGCCTGTCTGGCGATGGGGCTGGGCTGGGAAAGCTTTTCTCTCAAGCAGCTGGTCAAATACGCCCTGCCCGTGTTCTTCGACACAGGCAACTGGTTCATCTTCGCCTATATCTGGTTCTTCCTCTTTTCGCCCTTCGTGAATCGCATACTTCTGCAGGCGGACCGCAGGACCAACCTGGGTGCCTGCCTGGTGCTGCAGCTGCTCTGGTGCGTCTTGCCCACCCTCTCGGCCTATTACCTGAACCTTTTCGGCAACTTCGGCTTCTTCCTCGTCTGGTACTGGACCGGCGCCTGCCTGCGGCTCTATCTGCCGGAGACCCTGGATCGGAAAAAGTGCGGCCTTCTTTTTCTTGCCGCCACAGGGCTGCAGCTGCTCACGGTCCTGATCCCGGACCTCCTTGCCGCGCTGCTGAAAAGCCAGGCTCTCCTGGACCGTTCCATGCTCTTCCTGCCCGCCTCCAGCCTGACTTCCTCCCTCTGGGCCATGGCCGCATTCCTGTACTTCCGTGGCTTTTCCCTGCGTTCCCGGCCTGTCAACCGGATCGCGGCCCATGTGATGGCGGTGTACCTGATCCATGACAACGAATTCCTGCGGCCGCGGCTCTGGGGAGAGCTCTGGTCCAACGCCGGGCTGCTGCATTCCTGGCTTCTTCCGCTGCACGCCGTGGCCAAAATCGCCCTGGTGTTTCTGCTTTGTGTGGGGCTGGATCTGCTGCGGGAGAAAACGCTGGGGCACTGGATCGAACCGGGACTTCTGAAGCTCTACGATCGGCTGGCTCCCCGGCTGCGGGAGCGGGCCAGGCGGCTTCTGAAGCTCTGAAGGCGCCGATGGCGGATTGTGCGGACTTGCCTTAAGCAAAAGTATGACATGTTGGTTTGTCAATGACGTGTGACAACGTTAGGAAAAGAAAAGAGTGTCTGTTTAGGTGAGAGCCAGCCGAGTGGACGCATAGGGAAGTCATTATAC
>ONCI01000127.1 GCA_900316255.1 uncultured Eubacteriales bacterium
TATCACAATACAGCCAGGTTCCGCCGGGAGGGCACAAGGCCCTCCCCTACGTTATGATCAGAGGTTTGCGCTCTTCTTCGTGTTTTGCAACAGCCCCTTCTGTGTTTTATTCGAACTCGGAACGGGCTTTGCCGCAGGCGATCAGTTCATCGGCGGTGTGACGTTCATGCGCCAGTTTTCCTCCCGGAAGATATCGTCGTGGACCGAGATCCAGGGCGCCGGGAAAAAGGTCGTGCCGTTGTTGACCAGGACGTCCCAGTCTTCGGAGGTGGAGATGAAGAGCTCCGGCGCGTTTTTGGGTTCCTCCGTCAAGGGCTTGCCCGTGAAGGGATTCACCGGATCCGGGATCAGGTCCCGGGCAGCCAGCGCCGGCACGTCCGCGTTGGTCATCAGCCGCGTGTCCGTGACCAGGGGCCCGGAGGCGCCGAAATCCTTTACCATCAGCAGCGGGTTTACCCACATGGCGTCCAGTGCTCCGTCATAGAAGCAGAGCTCCGGCAGCAGATTGTCCAGGATGCGGCCGTGGTCAGCCACCAGAATGATGCGGGTGTTGTCATAGACCCCGTTTTCCCGCAGCGCGTCGAACCACTGTCCCAGAGTCAGCAGGCTTGCCATGTTGATCTGGTAATGGGTGATCTGCGTGTCCGTTTCCAGGGACATGGCCCGGCCGTCATCGCTGAAGCGAAGCGGGTTTGCCGCGTCGTATTCCCGGTTGTCCACCGTTTCGGCGGGCACATAGTCCGGCTCCTGCAGCAGCATGGGCTCATGGGTCGCGTCGTTTGCCATCATGAGGAAGGTGTTGCCCGGCCCCTCATCATAGAAGGTGATCCGGGGCAGGGTCTGAAGGACGGAATAGGCGTCCATGAAGGTCCCGCTGAGGCCCACCGCCTGAGACAGGCCCTCCCGGGTCTGGCCGGGCGGCACAGCATTGGCGTTGGACTCGCTGTAGGTCCCGCTGTCATAGAGCATGGGCTGGACGGCCAGCGGAATGGTCTTCACCAGACTGAAGCAGAAGAAATTGCGGTTGAGCTGCCGGGTGGTCTTTTCCTCCTCCGCCTCCAGGCCGTCCCGATAACGGCCCTTGGTGATATAGGTCCGGATCTCCGGGCGATCGTCATAGATGGAGAAGTCCGGGATCCACTGATAGCCCGCATAGGGCGGATCGCAGACCGTGACCCCGTAGCCCGCATCGCAGAACAGGGTCGGCATCACCTTCAGGGCCTCGTCATGCTTGTCCTTCAGCAGTTCCGTGCTGCGCCGGTTCATCTCCAGCGGGGTATATTCATAGCCGCCGAACAGCGCCGGGGCGCCCAGGTTGGTGTAATAGCCGAAGGAGATGGTGTTGGGATAGTACACAAAGCCGGAGAAGAGCTCATTGAGCTCGGGTTTTTCATGGAACAGGAAGGGCACATAGCCGCTGACGGCCCGGTCCAGCATGAGGACCACCACGTTTTTCCCGTTTTTGCTCAGGCGGATGTTGGGATCGTTCTGCAGCCGGGAGAGCTTTTCTCCCTGTTCCTCCGCGCTGGGCGCCGTCACGCTCTGCCGGATCTGGGATACCTGCTTCTGGGTCTGGATCAGGTTCCAGGAGCCCATGCACAGGATAGCGATCCCGGCGACCAGCAGCGTAAACTGCGCCAGCTCCCGTTTCTTTTTCCAGAGCAAAAACAGCAGCGACACGGCCAGCAGCAAGGCCAGCAGGTTCAGCAGGATCTCCTTCCCGGAAAAAGCCAGGTCCTTTTCGTACTGCAGCACGGAGGAGAGGATCCCCAGGTCCCGGCCGAAGCCCATGTAATCCACCAGGGCGCAGCCGGAGCCCAGCCAGACGCCCAGCTCCATCCATCGCTTTCCCCAGGGGCCGGAGAGGGCATAGAAGACCCCCAACCAGACGAGGAAGGTCCCCGCGGCCAGCAGTACCGAGGCCAGCACATAGTTCAGCGGCGAGCGGAGGGTGAAGATATTGATGAACTCCGCCGGGGAGGAGCGGATCACCGCCGAGGGGATCAGCAGGCCCAGCAGAAGCGTGAGGAGCAGACTGCCAAGGCGGAAGATCCGCCGGTCGGTCCGGGTGATCTCCGGTGCGGGAAGCGCCCTGCCCCGACGGCGCTCCAGCAGCGTCAGCACCATGGGCAGCTGCAGCAGAAGCAGCATCCCGATCACATAGACCTGATGCCGGAACGTGTCCATGGGCCGGATAAAGAGCACCAGCACCAGCAGCGCGGCGCTCACGGCGGAGAACAGGCCGGAGAGCACCAGACGGGGCTGCTTCAGCCGGTAGAAGACGTTTTTGACCAGGGAGAAGACGTTGTTCAGCGTCCAGTAGAACACCAGGCCGGCGGGGGAGT
>ONCI01000105.1 GCA_900316255.1 uncultured Eubacteriales bacterium
TGCCTGCTGGAGGACTGCGGCTACATGGCCCGCATCGCCTTCATCATGGACCGGATCTTCCGCCGCTTCGGCCTCTCCGGCAAGAGCTTCATCCCCATGCTCGTGGGCACGGGCTGCGGCATCCCCGGCGTCATGGCCTCCCGTACCATCGAGAACGAGCGTGACCGCCGCATGACGGTCATGACCACCACCTTCATGCCCTGCGGCGCGAAGATGCCCATCATCGGCCTGATCGCCGGCGCCCTCTTCGGCGGCAGCACCTGGGTCGCCACCTCCGCCTACTTCATCGGCGTGGCCGCCATCGTGATTTCCGGTATCATGCTGAAAAAGACGAAGATGTTTGCCGGCGATCCCGCGCCCTTCGTCATGGAGCTGCCTGCTTACCACCTGCCCGCCTGGGGCAACGTCCTGCGGGGCACCTGGGAGCGCGGCTGGTCCTTCATCAAGCGCGCCGGCACCGTCATCGTGGTCTCCTCCATCGTCATCTGGTTCCTCACCAGCTTCGGCTCCGTCAACGGCAAGTTCGGCATGGTGGACGATCTCTACGAGGACGACACGGTGGTGACCGACGAATACGTCGCGCAGGTGGCCGACCGCATGGGCATCCCCGAGGACGAGGTGGAGCCCATGGACGACTCCCTCCTGGCCCGGATCGCCCAGCCCGTCTCCGTCGTCTTCAAGCCCCTGGGCTTCGGCGACTGGAAGCCCACTGCCGCCACCGTCACCGGTTTGGTTGCGAAGGAGGAGGTCGTCGCCAACTTCGGCATCATGTACGCCTATGACGACAACGACGGCGAGGAAGAGCTGGAGGAGAACGGCGGCCAGATCTGGGATCGGGTGGCCGAGGACTTCAACGCCTTCTCCGGCGGCCACGGCAAGCTGGCGGCCTTTGCCTTCATGATCTTCAACCTGCTCTGTGCCCCCTGCTTTGCGGCCATCGGTGCCATCAAGCGGGAGATGAACAGCGCAAAGTGGACCTGGTTCGCCATCGGCTACCAGTGCGGCTTTGCCTGGGTGATCGCCTTCATCGTCTGGCAGCTGGGCCGTCTCTTCGCGGGCGGCATGAACGTCGTCGGCCTGGTGCTTGCGCTCATGATGCTGGCCCTTCTCCTGTGGCAGCTCTTCAAGCCCTACAAGGAAGCGCAGAAGCTCACCGTAAAGTAATCTTTCGACCCGCTTGATACGGCGGCGCTGTGAGCTTACCCAGCTCCCCCCTCGCAGTGCCGCCGCCCTTTTAAGGAAGTGATCCTATGCTGACATGGCTTTCTGCCAATCTGATCAATATCGTGCTGATCGCGGTCATCGCGCTCATCGTCGGTCTGCTGCTCCGCGGCATGATCCGGGACAAAAAGGCCGGGAAAAGCTCCTGCGGCGGCAGCTGTGCAAGCTGCGGAGCCTGCGGCGGATGCGGTTCCTGCCATCCGGGCTGCGGCGTCAGGACGCAAGTGACGGCGAAATAGCGAGGGACGGATCCGGTCCCCGGGATCGGCAAAGCCCCGCAGATTTTGTTCTTGCGGTATAACGAGGCACCCCCCTGTGAGACAGTTTTTTCTGTCCCACAGGGGGTGCGTTTTCGTTTGCGGATTTGAGGAAGCTTTCTTTCGCTGTGACGCGCGGATTTGTCGGGAGAGCCGGCTGCGGAAAACTTTGCGCTTCCCGGCTTCAAATCTCGGTGAAGCGGTATTCCGCCCAGCGGAGGAAGGGCTCCCCGGCCTTCAGCTCGATGGAGGGGAAGGCGGGCTGGTTGGGGGCGTCCGGCAGATACTCCGGCTCCAGGGCCAGACCCTGGTAGGCCCGGTGGGGCGGGTCCAGGTAGCGGCCGGTGTAGACCTGCAGGCCCGGCATGTCGGTGAAGAGGTCCATGCGCAGGCCGCCGTCCTCCAGGCGGCAGGCGTGCTCACCGCTGAGAACGAAGGCGTGGTCGTATTCCCGGGCCACCTTCCGGAGGCTGTGGAAATCGAAGGCGCCCTCGCAGGGCAGCAGCCGCCCGGTGGGAATGAGACCCTCCCCGGGCTCCACGTAGGCGTCCGCGCCCAGCCAGAGCCGCGCCTCCAGGGCCTCTCCCTTGCCGGAGAGGTCGAAATACATGTGGTTCGTGGGAGCGTAGACGGTATCCTTGTCGCACTTGCCCGCAAACTCGATGCGCAGGGTGCCGCCGTTGAGGCTGTAGGTCACCGCGGCCTCCAGGTTCCCGGGAAAACCGTTCTCCCCGTCGGGGGAGAAGAGGGTGAAGCGCAGGGCCGTATCATCCAGCCGCTCCGCCTCCCAGAGCTGCCGGTCAAAGGCCTCCGGCCCGCCGTGGAGCTGGTTGGGCCCCTCGTTGGGGACCAGGTCATAGCGCTGCCCGTTCAGGGTGAAGCCCGCGCCGCCGATGCGGTTGCCCACCCGGCCCACCGTGGCGCCCAGGTAGGCGCCGCCGCGCAGGTAGCCCTCGTCGCTGTCATAGCCCAGGATCGTCTCCTGCCCCCGATAGCGCAGGCTTGTCACCGTGGCCCCCCGGCTGCTGATCCGCACCTGCAGCACAGCGTTTGACAGGGTATAGAGCCGGGCCTTTCCAAAGCTTTTTTCTTCGATCATGTTACTCATCCTTTCTTGTTGCTTTTCAACAATTTAACCCAGTATAACACAGGTCGTTCTTTTTTACAATTCACAAATATCCCGCTTGAATTGCCCACATAACTGTGTTATACTCAGCACGGAACGGCCCCGGGAACCGGGGTGCGTACGGATTATAATAAGGACGTCTAAGGAGGTCACTATGCTGACGAACGAGTATCTGAAACGGGTTTATGCACAGGTCGAGAAGCGTGACGGACATGAGCCGGAATTTCTGCAGGCCGTGCGGGAAGTGTTCGAATCTCTGGAACTCGTGATCGACAAGCATCCCGAGTGGGAGAAGAACGCGCTGCTGGAGCGCTTTGTGGAGCCCGAGCGCGTCATTGAGTTCCGGGTCCCCTGGGTGGATGATGACGGCAATATTCAGGTCAACCGCGGCTACCGCGTGCAGTACAACTCCGCCATCGGCCCCTACAAGGGCGGTCTGCGCTTCCATCCCTCTGTCAATCTCTCTGTTATCAAGTTCCTGGGCTTTGAACAGTGCCTGAAGAACTCCCTGACCACCCTGCCCATGGGCGGCGGCAAGGGCGGCTCCGACTTTGACCCCAAGGGCAAGAGCGACGCCGAAGTCATGCGCTTCTGCCAGAGCTTCATGACCGAGCTCTATCGCCACATCGGCCAGTTCACCGATACCCCCGCCGGCGACATCGGCGTGGGCGCCCGGGAGATCGGCTTCCTCTATGGCCAGTATAAGCGCATCGTTGACCGCTTTGAGGGCGGCGTGCTCACCGGCAAGGGCCTGACCTACGGCGGCTCCCTGGCCCGCACCCAGGCCACCGGCTACGGCCTGTGCTACTTCTCCGCCGAGGCGCTGAAGTATCTGGGCAACACCTCCTACGAGGGCAAGACCGTGGTGGTCTCCGGCTCCGGCAACGTGGCCCAGTACTGCGCCCAGAAGGTCAACCAGCTGGGCGGCAAGGTGGTCGCCATGTCCGACTCCCAGGGCTACATCTACGATCCCAACGGCGTGGATCTGAAGAAGCTCTTCGACATCAAGCAGCGCCGCCGCGCCCGCATCAGCGTCTATGCCGATGAGGTCCCCGGCTCCGAGTACCATGCCGGCTGCCGCGATATCTGGACCGTCAAGTGCGACATCGCCCATCCCTGCGCCTCCCAGAACGAGATGGACGAGAAGGGCGCCCAGGCCCTGGTGGACAACGGCTGCATGGCCGTCTTCGAAGGCGCCAACATGCCGCTGACCCCCGAGGCCATCGCCGTGGTCCAGAAGAACGGCCTGCTCTACAGCCCCGGCAAGGCCTCCAACGCCGGCGGCGTGGCCACCTCCGGCCTGGAGATGAGCCAGAACTCCATCCGCATGAGCTGGAG
>ONCI01000104.1 GCA_900316255.1 uncultured Eubacteriales bacterium
AATGTGATCAATGCTCGCCGGGTCAATGTCCAGCCACCGCATCTTCTCCTGCAGCCGGGCATAGTTGTAGCCCGCGTCGATCATGATGGTGACGCCGTTTTTGGTATAGAAAAAGATGTTCGCCACCCACTCGCGCACGCAGGCGACGCGCTCGTCGATGCGCCCGGTGTTCAGCGGCTTGAAGATCGCCCGCCCGCGGAACATGGCGCTCATGGACTTTTTCTGGTTATTCGAATCTTTCCTTGCCATGGTCAGTTCTCCTTTTTGTGGAACCGGAAATAGCCTTCCAGTCCCAGGTCGTTTGCCTTGTGCACGGTTTCAAAGCCGCGCCGGTTTGCTTCTTCTTCAAATTCTTTCAGGGTAAAGAGCGCCTCCTCCGCGTGATCCCAGTGCAGCAGCGCATCGACGATATGAATGCAGGTTTTCGAAAGATCGGCCACATAGATGCTCCCTCCGCCGCGAAGCACCCGCCGGCTCTCGTCAAAGAAGGTCCGCCAGCCCTCCACATGGTGGAGGATGCAGAAGTCCAGGATCGCGTCGAAGCTCCTGTCTGCAAACCGGCTCAGATCGTCCGCACTTCCCTGCACGAAAGTCGCGTTGGGAAGATTTCGCTTTCGCGCGATTGCGAGCTGCTCCGGCATGATATCCAGCCCCGTATAGCTGTTGACGCCGCGCTTCGTGATCAGGGATGCCGCATAGCCGTTTCCGCAGCCCACCTCCAGAACGTCCGCGCCCCGCAGGTCAAGGCCGAACTTTTCAAGGGTCTTCAGTTCTATTTTTTCGATGTACCATTTCCGCCAGCCCATCTGCATGGCGTCGAATTCTTTCGTGCTCAGCTTCATCGTTCGTCCCCCTGTTAGCAATTTCTAACCGTTCTGCTTGAATATGCCCATCCCGCAGATGCTTTTTTGGCCGCTGTGAGATGGGAGAGTTGCTCGTTCGCCGCCCTTACTTTTTCGCCAGCACCGCGATCCAGGGCTTCGTGGGATGATGGTCGATCTCCACCTGGGAGAAGCCCGCAGCCTTTAACGCAGCTTCGATTTCCTGGGCTGTGTAGCTTTTCATGCCCTCGATGATCGACTCGAATTTCGTGCCGGTGGGATCGGTTCCGTCGGACTCGTTGCAGATCAGAAAAACCCCGCCGGGCTTGAGCACCTTTGCTGCCTCAGCAAAGCATTTCTCCAGTCCGGGCCAGAAATAGACGGTCTCAAAGGCCGTGGCCAGGTCAAAGCTCTCTCCGGGGATGGAGAGCTCCGCAACGTTTCCCTGCTGCACCGTGCAGCGTCCCGCCGCGATCATGGCCCGGTTGTATGCCTTTGCCTTTTCCACGCAGAGCGCGGAGTAGTCAATGGCGGTCACGTGCGCCGCCGGGTACTTCTTGAGAAGCTCCCCCGCGTTGCGCCCGCCGCCGCAGCCCAGATCCACCGCCTGGGACACCGTGAGCTCCGGCAGATGCTCAAATCCCCAGTCCGCCAGCTTCGCGTGGCCGCTGTTCATGCCGCTGAGCATCAGTTTGCCGAGAAAGCCCTCCGGCTTTCGGGTCTGATTGAAAAACTTCCTGAGAAGCGCCATTTTGGTATCCTCCTGTCATTCACCATTCCGCCAGCGCCTTTTTCAGCCGCCGGTCGATATCGAGCCGCGTCTCCCTGCACTCCTTTGGATGCTCCTTCCCGGCTTTGAACATGAACGATACCAGCAGCCCGGAGCCCACCGGGAGCATGCCCTTGAGCAGGGATTCAGGAAAGGCAAAATGGGTGCCGTGCTCATAGAGCCAGGCTTCATAAACGCTGTCATGGGGAAGCCGCTCCAGCCGCTCCTCCATCCGGCGGATATACTTGCAGGTATCCCACAGCACGTCGTCCTCCGCGCCGATGAAAATGAGCTTCCCGCGGATCTTTTCGACCTTGATCCGCTCCTCCTCCTGAATGGGATGGCGGCGCTCCGATTCGTCAAACATCTTCCGGGAGGCGATCTTGTCCCCTCCGGCTTTCGATTCCGCAACGATCCGCTGCCAGTATTCCGGGTGACGGTAGGCATAGGGCAGATAAGGCAGAGGCTCGCCCTGCCAGGTGACGGTGGATTCCTTGTCGCCGGGACGCTCATGCATGCCGTCCTTGCCGTCCTGATAGAAGCCCTCCATGACGAAGTCGGGCGGAGAGATTGCGATCGTGAGCGTAAGCTCCGGATAATAAGACGCCGCCAGCAGCGCCATCATCCCCGTGGTGGAGGCGCCCACCACGCCCAGCTTTTCGCAGCCCTGCGCTTTCATGAACGCAATGGCCTTGCCGAAGCGCTCCAGCGGGATATTGTGGTGCCCGTAATCCTTTTTCTCCGGCGACATGGCCAGCACGTGGATCCCCTGTCGGTTCAGCCATTTGGCTCCGGAGGACGCCATATAGTCCTCCGCACTGTCTCCCAGCATGGCGATGATCCCGCGTTTGCTCTTCTCGGCGCAGGGATACCACGCGCCGTTAAAGCCGTCGGTCCCTACCCGGAAAACCTGTCTTTTCATGTTTCGTCCCTCCATTGGATCATCCGCTCGACCATCTGCCGCCAGCCCTCCCTGCCCTCTTTCACGATGGGAAAGACCGGATAGCAGTGGAACAGGCCTTCGCCGAGGATCTGTTCATAGTTAACGCCGCTCTTCTGCAGTGCCGCCTCGATGGCCGGAGCGCAGGCGTAGAGCGTCTCATCGGTGCCGTAAATGAGTGTGACCGGCGGGCAGCCGGTAAAGTCCGCTCGCTGCAGCCAGAGCATATAATCGGGCACGCTGTCGTCCCCGTGGCGCATGACCTCCACCGCCATTTTCATGTACTGGGCCGGGATCGCCACGTCCTTCTCGTCCAGCTCCAGCATCCGCTGCCATTCCTCCTCTCCGTCCACGCAGGTACCGGGAGAAATCGCCATGATATACGACGGCATCGGGGTGTCTGCATGCCCGTCATTGATATACGACACCATGCCCAGCGCCAGATTCCCGCCGGAGGAGGTGCCGAGGACGGAGATCCGGTCCGCCGCGTAATAGCGCAGCATTACCCGATAGGTCTCGTGGATCATCTCGTAGGCTTTGGTAATGGGATAGTCCGTGCAGAGCGGGTAGTACGGGACAAAGAGATCCAGCCCCGTCTCTTTGGCAAAGCGCAGGGCCTTTTTGATAGAACCGGGTCTCGGCGCGCTGATCATGCCGCCGCCGATCAGGAACAGATTGGCATGATCCGCGCCCTGCTTATGGATCAGCTTCAAAACCGGACAGCCCATGACTTCGATCCGGCTGATGGTGAAGGCGTCGTCCTTCAGCTCAGGAATACGGTTTCTGGCGTTTTGCTTCCGGCGGCCTTCCAACAGTTCCTCGGTGCTCTGGCCGACCCAGCGTTTTTTGATTCCCGACGCCTTGACCAGGCGTTTCAACACTTCATATTTCAAAGACATATTTCTGATCCTCCTCCGCGGCTTTTCCGTCTTTACTGCCGCTCATCTTTTCTTGTATCCCTTCCAGCAGAGCCCGGCGAACAGGGCACAGAGGACGGAGCCCGCCAGCATGATGGCCGGATGTTTCTTTTCCTTCTGCGTTGCAAGTCCAAAGGCGGAGACGATCATGCCGCCGATTCCGCCCGTGGTCAGCGCACCGAAGCCCCGCAGCAGGCGGCGCTTCGGCAGCACCCGGTCAAGCCCGGCGATGCGCTCGCTGATCAGTTCTCCGACACCAAGCCCCATCAGGCCGCCGGGCAGCAGCGCCGCAATATTGAATGTGTTCAACCCGCGCTTCAGGCTATGGAACAGGCAGGCCAGATAGGCGATCCATCCCGCGTTTCCCGGGATGTCATAGGCCCACCAGCGAGTATCTGAAATCTTGGTCTCATATATGGGTTCTCTCACATTCATGTTTTATCTTCCTTTCTTCCGCACTCGGCGTACATCAGTGTGATCCGCGCCGCCATTTCCTTGCTGAAAGTGACGCGCCAGCCATGCTCTTCCAGCCAGGCAAGATATTCCTGTGAAGTC
>ONCI01000101.1 GCA_900316255.1 uncultured Eubacteriales bacterium
ACGGAAGCAGCACGAAAAAGCACTGGCCATTCTAAAGGACAATCGCGGTAAGTTGGATGAACTAGCTTCGTATCTGTATGAACATGAAACTATTACCGGCGAGGCGTTTATGCAGATCCTGAATGAAAACGCGAGCACATAATACCACCCTTAAATCGATATAGAAGCGCGTTTTTCTTTGGAATCTTATTGAGGACAGGGGCGATGTTGGTGTTCTTCTCAGAATCCTTCATCATCTCATACTGCTGCCAGAATGGTAGGAGGCCGATACGGTCTTTTACTCCGGATACGATACGAGTTCTGAACGCCTCGTCCGTCAGAAGAAACGGTAGCCAGAGCAAGGTTGCATCTGGGACATCCGCGAGGGTAAGTAGCGATGCGGAGAGGATCTGCTGGGTGCGGACGCCCCATGAGTCTGCAAAGATTTCTTTTATGACCGAGAGCACGGCATCCGCGACCAGTGCCTTATTATTAAATCCTTTGAAGCGGAGCGGGTTGAAACCAACCGGGCATGGGTCACTCGGATCAATAACAACTACATCGGCACGTCTGCTCTCCGGGATGCTGTGATCGGTTTTGTCGGTTACAAGCTGTATCAAGCATCAAAAAAGGAATGATGCTGGTGGGTCTGCCGCTTGCTATGGGCTGAAGTACATACGCCGATTACGTGACCCCGCATTTTCAGCCGTGACCCCGGTTACAGAAGGGGTGACCCCGAAAGTGTCCGAACTTTGTATTATTGGAGTTCTTCTCCAAAGCAAAAATCCTGTCGACGATCGTCGGCAGGATTTTTGCCTTGTATTCTTCATTCTTCATCTTTCAGGATTCATTCTTCAGTTGCTCCGGCAGGATTTTCTAAATGAATCCTGAAAGCTTAAAACTGAAAAATGAAGAATGCTTGGGGCGTGAGACGGGGGAACGATTCCTTGCACCACCTGACCTGACACACGGGGCGGGACCCGCTGCGGGGAAGGCTTTGGGCAGGCGGCTGATAGCCACCCCCTGCGGCAGGTGGAGTCAAGCGGCGGGCCGCCGGGGGTGTCGGCCCCTACATAGGCCGTCGAATTGACGACACCTCATCCTTCAGCCGCCTCGCGGGGGATCGGCGGATGCCACCCTCCCCGGAGAGGGAGGCACTGCCCTATGATGATCTTGTCTCGTGTTTCAACAAAGGATTTGCATTTTCTGCCCCCGTGCCATTATAATACGCATCAGAAGGATGCACCGATCAGCAAGAAACCTGTTTCGGGAGGGCATGCCCGGTTCTGTGGGAGGCGTATTGACATGAAAGTACTGACAAAGCGGATCATCATGAGCATTTCCGGCGTTGTGCTGTGCGGAATGAGCGTCGGGATGTTCAAGCACGCCGCCTTTGGCGTGGATCCCTTTCAGGCGCTCATGAGCGGACTTGACGCCGTGATCCCGATCCGTTTCGGGACGCTGTATGTGATCGTCATCATTCTGCTGCTGCTTTTTCCGCTCCTGATGGACCGGCATAAGATCGGCCTTGCGACCTTTATCAATCTGTTTCTGCTGGGGTATGTCGTGGAGTTTTCCCAATCCCTGTGTGCGCAGCTTTTCCCCGCCCTCGGACTCGGCGGCCGGGCGCTTCTTCTGGTCTCGGCGCTTGTGCCCCTGTCCCTCGCTTCCTCTCTCTACTTCACGGCGGATCTGGGCGTCTCCACCTACGACGCCGTCGCTCTGGTATGGAGCGAGCGGCAGCGCCGGATCCCATTCCCTCTCTGCCGAATTCTGACGGACAGCGCCTGCGTGCTTGCGGGCGGCGCGCTGTGCCTGCTTTCCGGCATGAGCCTGCCGCAGCTCTTTGGCTCCATCGGCATCGCCACCGTCATCACGGCCTTTTTCATGGGACCGCTGATCGAGTTTTTTAACAAAACCGTTTCCCGGCCCCTGCTTGGCGCGAAAACCGAAGCAAACGGGAAATAATCGACTTGTAGAATCGGGATCAACCTGTTACAATTGTTTATAGAATACTCCCGCGCGCAGCGCGGGATAAACAGGAGGAAACCATGGAAGAGAGGATCAGCGGCAGAAAACCCCATTACGGCTTCTTCAGCAGATTGACTTACGGCGTGGGAGAGATCTTCGGAGGCGGATGTTTCGTTATCATCAACGCGTTCTTTCTTGTCTTCCTGACGGATGCTCTCGGCATGAACCCTGTCCTGGCAGGCACGATCCCCATGATCGGCAAGATCTGGGACGCGATCACCGACCCCATCATGGGCAACATCGTTGAGCGGACCAAGTCGAAATACGGGGCGAAGCGTTTCTACATCATGGTGGGCAGCATCGCTTCCGCCATCACCTTCGTGCTCATGTGGATCAATATCCACTCGCCGTCAATGACCGCGAACTATGTGTTCTACCTGGTGATGTACTGCCTGTTCAACACCGGCTTCACGGTGCTGAGCGTGCCCTACAACGGACTTCTTCCGGACATGATGGACGATTACGCGGTGCGCGCCAAGTTCTCCAACATGCGCATGGTGTTCTCGACCCTCGGCGCCGCCATCTGCGGACTCGTTCCGGGCATGCTCATCAAGCAGACCTATGACCCCTCGCAGTACATGAGCTGCATGCTCCTGTTCGGCGCGATCTTCTTCGTGTGCTCGATCACCGTGTTCTTCGGCACCTGGGAAAAGCAGAAGGAGCCCGTAAAGATGACGCTTCTGGAGAGCTTCACCCAGGCGGCCAGCGTGTTCAGGAGCCGCTCGTTCCTGATTTTCCTGGGGCTCTACCTTTTCGGACAGGGCGGCATGGACTTCATTTCCGGCATGGCGGTCTACTACGTGCAGCACGCGCTCGGCGCCTATCCCGCCTACTACATCCCGATCCTGGCGGTGCTGATGATCGCCCAGTTCGTCGGCATGCTCATCTTCGGACCGGTCATGAGCAAGACCTCCAAGAAGCTGGCGATCCTCATTGCCGCTCCCGTAAGACTTGTCGGCGTGCTGGGGCTTCTGGCCTTCTCGCATCACGGAGCTCCCCTCGTTCCGATCCTGGCCCTCGCGGCTCTCATCGGTCTGGGCAACGCCGGCTCCCTCACGGGCATCTTCGCCATCATGGCCGATATGACGGACGTCGACGAACTGATCACGTCGATCCGCAGACCGGGCATCGTGTCCAGCATGGCCACCTTCATCCGGAAAATCGCTTCCGGCTTCTCGGTGGCGATCATCGGATTCATGCTCACGGCTGTGCACTACAATGAGACGCTTGCCAACGCCGGCCTGGAACAGACCGCCGCGACGCAGCATGGCATCGGGATCTGCTTCGTTCTGGCTCCCGCCATCATGTCGGCTTTGCTGCTCGTATGCGCAGTGCTCTTCCCCGTGACCGACAAGGAGTTCAAGATGGTCCAGAAGGACATCGCCCGGCGCAAGGGAACGGAAGAGAGCCTGGCCAGCGAGGAAGAGAAGGCGGCCCTCAGGAGAGTCACCGGCTTTGCCTATGAGGATCTCTGGAGCCCGCTGAACGCGACCCTGAAGAAGAAGGGCTGATACGAGTCTTTCAAGTCTTCCGGCCGGAATTGCATCTATAAGCACAGCACCCCGGGGGCAAAGCCCTCGGGGTGTTTTGATGCCCGCCTGGGAGACAAAGGAAGTTCATAAGAAAACGGAGGCGCAGATTTGCGCCTCCGTTTTATGTTTTATGGGATTTTCTCAGCTCACGATGCGTCTGGCCTCATAGCCGCGGCTGGAGTAGTAGCCGGACAGATCTGTGATGATGACGCCGCTGCGGGAGTTGGCCGCGTGGACGAACTGATTGTTGCCGATGTAGATGCCCGCATGGCCGATGTAATCGCCGCTGGAGTAGAAGCAGAGCACATCGCCGGGCTGCAGCTGGCTGGGATCCACATGCACGCCGTTGCGGGCCTGGTCCGCCGCCACGCGGTTGAGCTGGTAGCCGAACTGGCCGTACACATAGTACACCAGTCCGGAGCAGTCAAAGCCGGTGGAGGGATCCGCGCCGCCCCAGACGTAGGGGTAGCCCACAAACTGCAGGGCATAATCCGCGATCTGCCTGCCCTTGGCGTAAGTGTCGCCGCTGAGGGACGGGGCCGGGCTGGGCGTGGGATCCTCGGGATTTTCCGGGATCGTCGGGTCCTGGGTGTCCTCGTTGCCGCTGCCGTAGACGCCTCTGGCCACATACTGGCTGTAGACATAGCCGCTCTGGCCGTTGTAGATCACCGCGGTCCAGCCGTTCACCTCTCCGGTGATGGTCACGGCGTTGCCGTAGAAGAACTCGCCCAGGATCTCACTGGTGTTGGAGGGGCCGCTGCGGAAGCGAACGTTGTTGCCCGTGATGTAGCCGGGCTCGCCCTCGGCAGGGGTTTCGGGCGCCGTGGTGGGGGTCGGCGTGGGGGTCGGGCTGGGAACGGCGCTGGGTTCGGGCTCAGGGGTTTCGGTGACGCTGCCCTTTTCCTTCACATACTGGCTGTACACATAGCCGTTCTGCCCGTCGATATAGCAGGCGGTCCAGCCGTTTTCCTCGCCGGTGATGATCAGCTCCTTGCCCCTGTTGTAGGTGTCAGTTGGTGCCCGGGCCGCTGCGGAAGCGCACATAGTCCCCGTCGATGTAGCCCTCCTTGCCCTCCGGCGCCGCACTGGGCGTGGGCTCGGGCGTGGTGCTGGGAGTGGGCGGGGTGATGATCACGATGGGATCATCCGGATTCGCGGTGGGCTCCGGTGTGGGCTCCGGTGTGGGTTCCGGAGTGGGCTCCGGCGTCACCACCGGGGCCTCCGTGGGCTCGGGACTCGGGTCCTGAACCACGATGGGGGCTTCTGTGGGGGCTGGGGTCGGCTGTTCGTCCCCGATTACAACGATCACGGGGTCCTCGTCTTCGTCCGGGTCGGGCTCAACCACAGTCCCGGAATACTGGCCCCGGGTCACGTACTGGCTGTACACGTAGCCCGCCTGCTCGTCGATGACGCAGGCGGTCCAGCCGTAGGCCTCGCCGGTAATGATCAGGCTCTTGCCGATGTTGTTGTAGCCCGCGTCGCCATCGGTCACGATGACGGCCTCGCTGCTCTCTTCGCTGATCTCAAGGTAACGGGAGGACATAAAGCCGCTCTGTCCGTCATAGCTCACCGCGTACCAATCGGGATTGGAGCGGTCAGTCACCGTAACGGCGGTTCCCCTGGGCAGGCAGTTCACCACGGGATAGCCGGTGCCCGGGCCGGAGCGCATGTTCACGTCGCTGCCCGTTACGGTAGCGCTCTCTGCAAGGGCCATGGGTGCCGGCAGCAGGCAGCAAACCAGCAGCAGGGCGATGAGAGTGCGCAAGAACTTCTTGCTCATGAAACAGTTCCTTCTTTCTTTGTCCGGTGAGACGGCGGTTGCCCGCCGGATCTCCGTAGGAGGCTGTTCGGAAGCACCTCAGAACGCTGGGTCAGGCATTCTGAAAGAAAGCGTCAGCTTACTTATCTGGTGGCCAGTGAGCGTTCAAGCCACACTGCGGCAACATCAATGGCAGAATAAAGGCTGTCCTTCTCGGTCTTCTTCACGATCTTGTCCCGGGTCCGGATGCTCGGATCGGTCAGCTGAAGAGAGACGGAGACCTTGGTAGCCACGTCAAGATCCTTCACCTTTTTGGTGTCCAGGATCTGCATCTGGATAATATACTTATCCGCAAAGCTGCCGTAATAGATGATGTTGTCCTTCCTTTGGAGAGGGTGTCCCTTATACTCCAGTGTTTTTGCCAAGAAAAGCACCTCCAATAATGTAATCAAAATGTAACACAATGAACTTGTTTTGTCAACAACGAAAGGCAGGTAAAAAAATCCAAAGTGGGGGAAAAACCCCTGAAATTTCGTTAAATCTTTGTAAAATGACAGTCCGCAG
This sequence comes from uncultured Eubacteriales bacterium, assembly GCA_900316255.1. Taxonomy (GTDB): domain Bacteria; phylum Bacillota; class Clostridia; order Oscillospirales; family Oscillospiraceae; genus Limivicinus. Next base: position 5,866 of record ONCI01000101.1, read on the forward strand.
ACCATAATTTGGGAGCTTTGGACCGGAAACCGGGGTGGGACCCCCTCCCCCATCCGCCGTTTTTTCCGGGGTGGGGAAGGGGAAAAACTCAGCCGTAGACCACCACCGCGTCGTCGCCGCCGTCGTCTCCGCCGTCATCGCTGCCCCAGCCGCCGGGGTCAACGGTGATGCCGCCGTCGTCGTCATCGATGACGATGGCGTTGCCGGGATCCTCGTCGTTCTCGTCCAGGCCGAAAACGCCGGTGTTCTCGCCCAGGTACGGCCAGGTGAAGTCCTTCCAGGCATAGCCGTCCACCACGGAGGCCATGATGCTTCTCCAGATCCTGGCCGCGGGGTTGCCGTTGATGTTGATCTTCTCCGGCGTGTCGTAGCCTGTCCAGACCACGGCCACATAGTAGGGGGTGATGCCCGCGAACCAGCGGTCCTTCATATCTGTGGAAGTGCCGGTCTTGCCGCCCACGGGAACGCTCCAGAGCTTGGCCTCGCTGGCGATGCCCTCGTCCACGTTCTTCTGCAGCATATAGCTCATGGTGTAGGCGGTGTTGGGCTGGAAGGCCTGGATCGTTCTGGGAGAATTGTCCAGAACCACGTTGCCCCGGGCGTCGGTCACCATGGTATAGGAGCGGCTGTAGGTGAAGATGCCGTCGTTGACGAAGGCACAGTAGGCCTGGCACATCTCCCGCACGGAGATACCGTAGGTCAGCTGGCCCAGGGCCATGGGGGCGTAGGAGATGTCGTCGTTCACCAGGCTGGTGACGCCCAGTCTCTCCGTCAGGTAGTCGTAGGAGGTCTGGGGGCCGCCGGGCAGCACGTCCACGATCTGCGCCGCCACCGTGTTCAGCGACCACATCAGGCCCTGCTCGATGGTAATGATGCCGAAGCTCTGGTAGCTGTCGTTGTGGGGATACCAGCTGGTGCCCCGCAGGCGGATCCCCTGGGAATCGTTCACCACGGTGCTGGGGGTGATGAGCCCCAGGTCCACCGCGGGACCGTAGGCGGCGATGGGCTTGAAGGAGGATCCGGGCGGGCGGGTGGCGCCGCCGTAGTTGAAGCCGTTCACCGAAACCGGCACGGCCCGGTTCAGGGGGAAGTTGCTGGTTTTATTGCCCACGCCTCCGCAAAGCGCCACGATTCGTCCGTCATAGGGGTCCATGATAACGATGGAGCTCTGGAACTGCTGGTTGGTGTGGTTGCCGGGGCGGGGGATGTTGTTGGGATCGGAGTAGAAGTTGTCCACGATCTCCTGGATCCGGGGATCGACGCAGCAGTAGATCTGATAGCCGCCGTTGTAGAGCAGCGTGGTGGCCGCCTCCCGGCCGATGCCCTTGGCGTCCATCAGGTCATGGATCACGTCGTTGATGACCACCTCTTCATAGTAGGTATAGACCACCTTGTTGGTGTCCTCCCCGGGGCTGTGGGCAAAGACCAGTTCCTCCGCCACCGCCGCCTTGTAGGTGTCATAATCGATGTATTCCTGCTCGTACATCTCCCGCAGGATGGTCTCCTGCCGGTTTTTGTTGTTCTCCTCGTTGTAGAAGGGATCGTAATAGGTGGGCTTGTTGGTGATGCCCACGATGGCCGCGCACTCCGCCAGGCTCAGCTCCGACACGTCCTTGCCGAAGTAGGTCTGGGCCGCGGCCTGGACGCCGTAGCAGCCCTCCCCGAAGTAGACCGCGTTGAGATACCATTCCATGATCTCTTTCTTGTCGTACTTCTTTTCCAGCTCCAGGGCGCCGAAGATCTCCGTCAGCTTTCGCTGGATGGTGACCTCGTCGTTGCCGGTCAGGTTTTTGATGAGCTGCTGGGTAAGGGTGGAGCCGCCGTAGCCGGTCTCCATCTGGGCAAACATCTTGATGAAGGCCGTGGAGGTGCGGAACCAGTCCACCCCGTTGTGGTCGTAGAAGCGCTTGTCCTCAATGGCCACCAGGGCCTTCTCCATATAGGGCGGGATGTCCTCATAGTCCACCCAGATGCGCTTATAGCGGCCCATCAGGGTCACAAGCTCCTGCCATTCGTTGTTGGCGTTCTGATACCAGATGGTGCTGGACTCGCTGAGCTGGAAGTCCTCCAGGGAGATGTCCATATTGGGCGTCAGGGTGTTCTTGACGTAGTAGGCAAAGATGCAGGCGAAGAGCAGCCCGGCCACCAGCAGCACCAGCAGCACGGAGCCCAGGACCTTGAAGACGGCGCCGACGACGGAAGACGTGGCGTCGGCGGTGAAGCCCAGCGCCTTGGCGCCGAAATGAAGGGCACGGAACTTTTTCGGGGATCCTTCCGGGGTTTTTGTCATCGAAGCAAAGCGCCTCCTTTCCAGAAGCGGGATCCCGATCCGCTGCGGCGGGCGCAGCAGAGCGGACTGAAACCCGAACGCGCGTTTTCAGAAGCGGCGCATCGGGAAAAATGGGTATAGGTTCTTATTTTAATGTCCCGGCTATTATATCACAGCTTGTCAATGCAGGGTGTAGAATTTGTGAATTTTCAGAATAATTAAGAATTTGCTCCGGGGCGCTGCACATATTTTCCCCGTCCCTGCGAAAGACTAACCCTGCCGGAGAGATTTTCGGGCAGGCAGCCGGGAGGAATACAGGAGGAAGCATGCTGAAACTGAGATTGAAGATCGCGCTGCTGCTGATGCTGATGGGCTCGGCGGCCTTCACCGGCGCCGAGGCGCTGCGCAGCCTCCGGACGGCCCCGGGGACGGGCGTTCCCGAGGAGCTCTACCGGCAGTTTGCCCGCAACGCGGAAACCGCCGTGTTCTTTCTGCGGCAGGAAGGGGACTATGTGGCGGTCTATCCCGCCCGGCGGGACCGGGAAGCCCTGCGAGTGACGGGCATCGAGCTCAGGGGTCTTCGCAAGGTGGACCAGGCCATGATCCGGGAGGGTCTGCCGGTCAGGAGCATGCAGGAGCTGCTGCAGCTGCTGGAGGACCTGGGATCATAACAGAGTGAAGAGTGAAGAGCAAAGAGTGACGAGTGAGGAAATGCGGGGAGATCTCTTTCCGTCACACGCGCCGCTCCTCTCTCCACAAAACTGTTGATTTCTCCCGCTGTATCGGTTACAATGATACCAGACTATACAGGAGGAGAAAAAGATGAGCGAAGAATTCGGAAGCGATTTCATCACGATCATTGACGATGACGGCCAGGAGTTCGAGCTGGAGGTCCTGGACGAAATGACTTACAACGGGGAGACCTATGTGGCCTTCCTGCCCGCGGACATGAAGGAAGACGATCCGGACTACGGCATCATCATCCTGCGCTCCGTGGAGGATGAAAACGGCGACGAGCTGTTTGAATCCATCGACGATGAGGAGCAGCTCAACGACGTGTACGAGCATTTCATGGTCCTGCTCTTTGACGACGAGGATGAGGAAGAGGGCAAGGAATAATCTCCCCGCCCCCCGCGTATCCTTTGACTGAACAGAAACAACGCTCTGCGGTGCGCGTGTTTGTCCCTATGGACTTGCGGCTCATGAAACCCACATCTCTTATAAGGGATGCCGATTTGAATCTGCGGATTGCAGGCCTCCCGGCTTATGCCGGACGTTGGAAGCAGTGAAACAGAACTTAGGCGACCCACCTGCCTTTGTGTGCAGGTTACTACTGAGCCGGCACGGCATACGCGGAGAGGCTCCCCCGGGAAACCGGGGGAGTTTTTT
>ONCI01000100.1 GCA_900316255.1 uncultured Eubacteriales bacterium
GGATCCGCCGGCAAGGCCGACGCCGCTCTTCTTGCTTCCTATTCCCTGTCCCGCAGGGACATGTAGATCATCAGCACACTCAGGTCCGCCGGGGACACCCCGGAGATCCTGCCCGCCTGGCCGAAGCTGGCCGGGCGGATCCTCTGCAGCTTTTCCCTGGCCTCCAGCCGAAGCCCCGGGATGGCGCCGTAGTCCAGATCCGCCGGGAGCCTGCGCTCCTCCATTTTCCGGGCCTCCTCCACCTGCTTGAGCTGCCGCTTGATATAGCCCTCGTACTTGAGGCGGATCTCCACCTGGCGGCAGACGGCCCGGTCCAGCCGGGGCCGCTCCGGGTCGAAGGGAGCCAGATCCGCATAGCCCAGCTGGGGCCGCCGGAGCAGCTCGCCCAGGGAGACGCCGGTACTCACCGGAGCGCTGTCCTTTTCCGCCAGCATGCGGTTCAGTTCCTCCGAGGGAGCCATATGGCAGCTCTCCAGTCTTTGGATCTCCCGCTCCACAGCGGCGTATTTCTCCTGCACCGCCCGGTAGCGCTCCTCGCTGACGAGGCCAATCTCCCGCCCGATAGCGCAGAGCCGCTCGTCGGCGTTGTCCTGCCGGTGGAGCAGCCGATACTCGCTGCGGCTGGTCATCATGCGGTAGGGCTCGTTGGTGCCCTTGGTCACCAGATCGTCGATGAGGGTGCCGATGTAGCAGTCGCTGCGCCGGAGGATCATGGGCGTCTGGCCGTTCAGCTTTCGTGCCGCGTTCACCCCGGCCACGAAGCCCTGCACCGCCGCCTCCTCATAGCCGGAGGAGCCGTTGAATTGTCCCGCGCCGTATAGTCCCTTGATCTTCTTGCACTCCAGGGTGGGCAGCAGCTCGGTGGGGTCGATGCAGTCGTATTCGATGGCATAGGCGCAGCGGGTCATCTCCGCCTTTTCCAGGCCCGGGATGGTGTGCAGCATCTCCACCTGCACCTCCTCCGGCATGGAGGAGGAAAAGCCCTGGATGTAAAGCTCCTCCGTCTCCAGGCCCATGGGCTCGATGAAGAGCTGGTGCCGGGGCTTGTCCGCAAAGGTCATGACCTTGGTCTCGATGCTGGGGCAGTAGCGGGGCCCGATGCCCTGGATGGTCCCGGTATAGAGAGGGCTGCGATCCAGATGCTGCCGGATGATGCGGTGGGTCTCCTCGTTGGTATAGGTCAGATAGCACACCGCCCGGTTTTCCGGCGCCTTCTCCGTCTCGAAGGAGAAGGGCTCCGGCTCCGCGTCCCCCTGCTGCAGCTCCATTTTGGAAAAATCCACCGTCCGGGCGTTCACCCGGGGCGGGGTGCCGGTCTTGAAGCGGCGCATGGAGAGGCCCAGCTCCCGCAGCTGCACTGCCAGGGGCTTGGCCGCGGCCAGGCCGTCCGGCCCCTCGCTTCTCAGGGCCTCGCCCACGATGGTGCGTCCGTCCAGATAGGTGCCGGAGGCGATGATCACAGCCCTGCAGCTCCACACGGCGCCGGTGTGGGTGGTGACAGAGCGGACTTCGCCCTCCTCCACCCCGAGGGAGACCACCTCCGCCTGCTTCAGGTGCAGGTGCTCCTGGCGCTCCAGGGTCTGCTTCATCACGGCCTGGTAGCGCCGCCGGTCCGCCTGGGCCCGGAGGGAGTGGACCGCCGGCCCCTTCCCCAGGTTCAGCATTCGGTATTGGATGCAGGCCTTGTCCGCCGCCCGGGCCATCTCACCGCCCAGGGCGTCCAGCTCCCGCACCAGATGGCCCTTGCCGGTGCCGCCGATGGCCGGGTTGCAGGGCATGTTGCCCACGCTGTCCAGGTTCACGGTGAAGCACAGGGTCTCCAGCCCCAGCCGCGCCGCGGCCAGGGCCGCCTCGATGCCGGCGTGTCCCGCCCCGATCACCGCAATATCACAGCTTCCCGCCTGATAGGTCTTCATTCCGCAATAATCCTTCCGCAGTCTTTGCTTTAGATATCAACAGATTATAACAGACCCGCCGCAAATTACAACGGCAGGGCCCTAAGATTTTTTACAATTTCCAAGAAATTGCTCGACTTTTGTCTTGACCGTTCCCTCTCCCGGGTCTATAATTTATCTTGTATTATTATTGTTACCTTTTGCGGTCAAACCGCAAGATGTTGAAAGAAAAAGGAGGATGCAACATGAAGCTGCGCGTCCGTTCTTTGCTTGGCTTTCTGCTTGTGCTCTGCCTTTGCCTGGCGCTGTTCAGCTTTTCCTCTCCCCGGGCCGCTGCGGAAACCGGGATCGGAAAGGTCCTGCTCCAGACCGGCAACGGCGGCACCACTCCCGTGGTGTGGATGGAGGTCCAGTATCTGCCCACCAACACCAGCACCGGCGGGATTAGCATTCAGAGCGCTGTCTGGTACAATATCGCCAGCGGCCAGCCGGTAGGTGAGCGTTTTGAGAACCGGGAAGCCGTTTATCTGGTGGTGGAGGTCACAGCCAATGAGGGCTATGTCTTTACCGAGGACGTGATGGTCTTCATCAACGGCTCCCAAGCAACCTGCACCCGGGATTCCGACAAGCATCTGACCATTGTGAGCCACCCCTACACCCCGGAAGTCTGGGCCGCGGTGGTCTACAAGCATCCCACCGACGAAACCGTGAATCCCGGCGGATGGGCCTCCTTCGTCACCTCCGGCGGCTATGTGCAGGACTTTGAATGGTGCCTCATGACGCCGGACAAGCAGCATCGCTTCACTCTGGCGGAAGCCCGGGAGGAAGCCGCCGTCGTCAGCCGGGAACCTCTGGTGCCCCGGGACTTCAAGCAGGTGCGCACCGACGGTGATTTTGCCGAGGGTCTGGTGGTGGACAATATCCCTGCGGATCTGGACGGCTACTACTTCTATTGCCGGCTTTACAGCTATGAGCGGATCACCTGGGCCAACACCAATCCCGCCCGCATCACGGTGAACCAGCCCAGCCCGACTCCCACTCCCAGCCCGTCTCCTTCGCCCTCCCCCTCGCCCAGTCCTTCTCCGTCCCCTTCGCCTTCTGCCGTTCCCCTGCCCAGCGCCTCCCCCTCGCCCAGCCCCTCTCCTTCGCCCAGCGCCGAGCCTGTGCATGAGCACAAGGCTGCGGCCGACTGGTCTTCGGATGAGAGCTTCCACTGGCATGCCTGTGAGGACTGCGAGGAGCAGCTGGACAAGGCAGAGCACAGCTTCACCTGGACCGTGAAGGAACCCGCCGCTGCCGGCGTCGCCGGGGAAGAGGAAGGGGTCTGCAGCGTCTGCGGCAAGACCGCTACCCGTGAGATCCCCGCCCTGGAGCCAACGGCAAGCCCCGCTTTTGACGGCACCATGGGCATCAGCGAAAACAACTTCCGCAACATCGTGCTGGGCATCTTCGGCGCCATGGGCGTGGGCATCGTGGCCCTCTTCGTAGGCGCCATCGTCCACGGCGTCCGCAGCCGCAAGCGCCGCCGCTGAGTCCCGGCGCTCCCGCTGATACGATCTGAACAAAAAAGAAGCTTCCGCGTCTTCGGACACGGAAGCTTCTTTTTGTATTCTTCTGCAGCGTGATTCTCAAAACGCGAAACGCAAACCTGAAAACTATTCTGCCTTCTCCTGGCCATCGTCCTGCTGGCGGCAGGTAAAGAGGATCACCTGGCGCTTTTTGGAGATCTGCTTCAGCAGCTCGATGGCCTGGGCGAAGCGGGTCTCGTCCAGATTCACCAGGGCGTCGTCCAGGATCAGGGGGCAGGGCTCCCCTTCCGGCAGGGCCAGCTCGCACACCGCAAGGCGCACCGCCAGATACATGAGGTCCAGGGTGCCTGCGCTGAGATACTCCGCGTCCCTGGCCACCGCGTCCCCCTTGGTGCGGGTCCTGGCGGAAAAGTCCCGGTTGATGAGCACGTCCTCGTAGCGCCCGCCGGTGACGGCGGACATATACCGGGCGGCCACCCGTCCCAGTTCTGGGGAGAAGCGGGTCTGGATCTCCCGGTCCGCGTCCCGCAGGGCCTCCAGAGCCAGGGTGATGGCGTCATACTCGCTCTGGATGGTCTCATACTCCTCCTGCATACAGGTGAGGGAGCTGGCCAGCACCAGGGGATCTCCGATGGCGGAGAGGCGGCCCCGGATCATGGCCATGTTGGAGGAGATCTGCTCCACCTGGGCCCGCTTTGCGGCCAGAGCCCGGCTCAGCTGGGCCGCCTCGGAGCTGCCGCCGCTGAAGTCCAGCTCGGCGATGGCGTTTTCCTCCAGGTCGTTCTGCTGCTTCGTGGAGCTCTCATAGGCGGTGCGGGCAAGGCGCTCCTGCTCCTCCGCCTCCTGCACCGCCTCGTACAGGCCGCGGAATTTGCGCAGGATCCCGCCGATCTCCGCCGGCGACGATGCCTTGTATTTTTTCAGGATCTGCCGTCGCTTCACCGCCAGAATGAAGCACAGCAGGGCTGGGACCAGCTTTTTGGCGCTGACCTTGGGCTCACCCAGGTCCTTGAGCTTTTTCAGGTCCCGGCGGACCTCCTGCTCCACCTCCGGCAGCTGCCCATCGCCAAAGCCCAGCTCCCGCAGGGCCTCCCGCCGCTGGGTCAGCTCGCCGATGGCCCGGTCATAGGCCTCGCTGCTGGCATGGAGCTGGCTGCGGCCCCGGTTCAGTCGATTCAGCGCGTCCCGGCGCTGGCGCTTCCGGGCCTCGATCACGGCCTGCTCCAGCTTCTGGGCCTCTTCCTGGCAGCTCTTCAGCTCCCGGTCCAGACGCTCCAGCTCCTCGGCGGAGCCGTCCATCTCCTGCAGAAGCTGCTTGGCGTCGTCCATCTTGCCCTCCAGCTCCGGCAGCTGGCCCCGGCGATTCCAGCGGCGCTTCCGCTGCCAGGCCCGCAGGCGCTCATCCGCCTCGGAATAGGAGGTCTGCTCCTCGCCGGTGGAAACGATGGCTGCGATCCGCTTTTCCAGCTCGGGGCTGCCGGTGACACCCACGTTTCCCTGTTCGATGAAGGCGCTGCGGCGGAACACGTCCTTGGTCACGCCCGTCAGCAGCTCACCGGCATCGGAGCCGTTCATGTTCTCCACCGGCACGTTGCTGCCGGTATAGGTGGCGGTAAACTCCCGCATGGGGGCGTTTTTGCTGCGGGTGGTGCGGGTCAGGGTGATGTCGCAGCGGTCGGCGGTCAGGTCCATGGTGCCCTCCATGGGGGCGCCGGACCAGGGCACATATTTGAGCTTGTCCGGCAGGTAGCCGTTCCGGCTCCGCTCGGAGCTGTCCACGCCGTAGAGCATGGCCCGGATAAAGGCGCACCAGGTGCTCTTGCCGCTCTCGTTGGGGGCGTAGATCACATTCAGTCCGTCGTGAAAGCGCAGGGTCTCGTTCTGGAGCTTCCCGAAGGACGCGGTGAGCTTATTGATCCTCATGCTGCGCCACCTCCTCCGCATTGTCCAGGGCGGCCAGGCCCCAGCGGGCCGCCTGCTCCAGCTTCACCCGCTCCTCCTCGGTCTGGGCGGCGTCGAAGCGGACCTTCAGCCGCCGCAGAAACAGGCCCCGCAGGGTGTCCTCTCCGGCGAAGTCCCAGACGCCGTGCCGCAGTCTTGTCTCGTCCCGGAGCTGCAGCTCAAAGAAGAGCTCGGAGAGATTGGCATAGAGCCGGCGCAGGTCCGGCGCGGTCTCCGTCTCCCCGATGAGGGTGATGCGGTACACATCGCATACCGTGTCGTCCGGCAGGGAGCCGTGCACCGCCAGCAGCGGGTCCGCCCCGGTGACGTCCACCTGCAGCGTCTCATAGCGCCGCCCGGCGATGCTCACCTGCTTCATGCGGCATTCGCCGTTTTCCAGCTCCACCAGGTTCACGTATTTTTCCCCGGTCTCGTCAAAGCCCCGGCCCTCCGGACAGCCCGGCCAGGAATACCAGGTCTCCCCGGCCTTTCTCAGGCCGCTGGCCTTGTGGATGTGTCCCAGGGCCGCATAGTCCATGCCGCAGCGCTCCAGCTCCTCCTCGGTGATGGGGTTGTAGGGGCTGTTGGGCACGCCCACTTCCCCGTGCATGCAGAGGATATTGGTCATGCCCGGCTTCCGCTCTGCCCGAAAGCCCTGCAGCAGAGGGCCGCTGCGGTTCTCGGTGAAAGCCGCGCCGTAGACCCGGGTGTTCAGCCCCGGCAGCACGAAGCAGCGCATGCTCCGCTCGGTAAAGATATGCACGTTTTCCGGCATCTGCAGCCGGGCGTAGGGAGATTTGGGGGAGTAGAAGTCGTGGTTGCCCGGGGCGATGAACACCGCCGCGGGGATGCTCCGCAGGGCCTGGATCAGGCTCTCCCCCGTCTCAAAATAGGTACTGCTGCTGTCCAGCAGATCGCCGCTGAGCAGCACCAGATCCACCCGCTCGCTGGCAGCGAGCCGCGCCAGCGCGTCCAGCAGCTCCCGCTGCTCCCGCCGGCGGATGGCGGCCTTCCCTGCGGGCAGCGCCTCAAAGGGCGAGTCCAGATGCAGGTCCGCCGCATGCAAGAGTTTGATCGCGCTCATGTCAGTCGTATCGCCTCCGCGTTTTGGCATCTGCCCGTCTCCGGGTCGATGGTGAAGACACAGCCCTCCAGCTTGCTGGGCCCCTTGGCCGAGTCATAGCGTCTCGGCGGATCGCCCAGGAATTTTCCGATGCTCTGCTCCGGGTCCACCCCCAGCACGGACTGGATGGGTCCCGTCATGCCCAGGTCCGTGATATAGCCGGTGCCCTTGGGCAGGATCTGGGCGTCCGAGGTCTGCACATGGGTGTGGGTGCCCCAGACGGCGCTGGCCTTTCCGTCCAGCAGGAAGCCCATGGCCCGCTTTTCGCTGGTCCCCTCGGCGTGGAAATCCACCAGGATGATCTTCTCCCGGATCTCCGCCATGTAGCCGTCGGCAATGAGGAAGGGGTTGTCGGTGTTGGTGTCCAGGGTGAAGCGGCCCATCAGGTTCAGCACACACACGTCCCCGAAGGGCGTGTGATAGGCGGCGATGCCCCGGCCCGGGCACTGAGGCCCGAAGTTCCCGGGCCGCAGGATCTTGCTGCGCTCGTCCAGATAGGGGCGCAGCTCCGTCCTGGTCCAGGTGTGGTTGCCCAGGGTGATCACGTCCACCCCCGCCCGGAAGATCAGGTCCGCCTGCCGGGGGGTGATGCCCACCACGTTTGCGTTTTCGCCGTTTGCCACCACAAAGTCGATGTCATTTTCCTTGCGATAGTCCTTCAGCCGTTTGGTCAGGAAGTCCAACCCCGGTTCTCCGCAGATATCGCCCACCGCCAGGATCTTTACACTCATCGGTCCAACCTCGCAAATCAGATTCTTTCATGATATTGTACCACACATTTCCTGTTTGTAGCAATGCCTTTCTTGGACATACTACAAATGAGACCATAACAAGGAGGGGAACGGGATGAAGGCGCAGTTTTATCTGGGCATGGGTCTGGGTGCCGCGGCCGGCACCGCGGCAGTTCTGCTGATGAAGCCCAGGCAGAAGGACCTGAAGAAGACGCTGGACGCCACCCGCCAGACGCTGGACCGGGCCATGCGCAAAATCGGCGGCTGAGGGAGCTTTCGGTCCCGCCGGGACGTTTCTGCGGATTCTCCGCCGCAAAAACAGCGGGAATTGCGAAAAAGGACTTGCATTTCCCGCAACACTGTGCTAATATGTGCAGGCTGTCAAGAAAAATGACATGCGCTGTTAGCTCAGCTGGATAGAGCGTCTGGCTACGGACCAGAAGGTCAGGGGTTCGAATCCCTTACAGCGTGCCAAAAGAGGGCCATCCCATTCGGGATGGCCCTCTTTTGGCACAAGTAAGGGATTCGAATCATGTCCGCACATGCCGGTGGCATGTGCATGAGCCAGTGCAAACACTGGCGAATCCCTTAATTTCTTTTCGCGTCCCCCGCAAGCGAAAAGAAATGCAAGCGAATCCCTTACAGCGTGCATCACGCCAGAGTCGGGACAGGAGGCAGAATACCAGAGCAGCTTATGACACCTCATCCGTCATCCGCCTTGCGGGGGATCGGCGGATGCCACCTTCCCCTCAAGGGGAAGGCTCATCCGTCATCCGCCTTGCGGGGGATCGGCGGATGCCACCTTCCCCTCAAGGGGAAGGCTTTGGCGTGCGTCCCGCGGTCAGCAGGACAAGGGGCCGGATAATAGCGCGGCGAAAGTGACAGCGGAGAATTGCCGCGACCCGGGGACCTCATCCACCGCAAGCGGTCCCCCTGTCCACCTTGCGGTACCCGAAAACTGCTGCGGGCTTACGCTGATCCTTGCAGTTTTCGACCGCTGCGGAAAAGAAGCCCTCGCTTTTTCTGCCACAGGCAGCGCGAGGGCTTCTTTTCCCCGTGCGCGGGGAAGGCTTTGACGTGCGTCCCGCCAGAGGCGGGACAGGAACTTGGACCACAGCGCGGTCGGAGACAGCGGCGGGCGATTCGTGAATCGCCCCTACAAGGGATCCGTGACCCGGGGACCTCATCCGGCGCTTCGCGCCACCTGTCCGCCTTGCGGTACACGAAAACTGCTGCGGGCTTACGCTAATCCTCCGGTTTTTCGACCGCCGCGGAGGCGGCTTGCCGCCGTCTGATCTTTGTGATATGCTCTCCCTAACAGATTGGTGCATGGAGCGAGCTCACCAGCGCATCGCAGGATCATGAATGGGTGGAAACGGCCATGCTGTCAAAAGCGATCCTTGTGGGCAATCTCTTCAGCTCATGTGTCATGATCTCGGACTCGATCAGCGGCGCCAGAAAAAGCACCGGGATATCATGGCGGTCCAGATCCTGAGCCAGTTTTTCTGCGGAGCGTCATCCATCGCCCTGAAGGGCTACAGCAGCACAGCCCAGAACGCCGCCGTGTTCCGGCTCAAGGGCAACGAGAAGGCGATGAAGCTGGCGTTTATCCTCAATATGCTCATGTACGCGGTTTTCAGCGCGGTGATTTTGGATTAAGTGGGCGTTGTGTCCTGCACGGTCATTGCCGTCACCACTGCCGTCTCCCTGATTAGGGGGAGGGGGCAATGACGCCAAGCGGCAAGACACCTGAGCGGCAGACAGCACAGATACAAAGATCTCCGGGATCTCATGGTCCCGGAGATCTTTTCAGTCTGTCAAAAAGCTACCCAGACGGCCGATCCCGTGACGGTCTTCTTATACGGGATGAACATCAAGGCAAGATTCTTTGCATCTTGTAGAGCAACTGCGGAGGGCAGTTTAAGGGAAAGCGCTCTACGCTATTGATCATTGATCGTCACAAACCTTATTTTCCAAGAAAATGAATGTCTGAAAGACTATTTGCATATTCTTCAAGGGATATCTGCTTATTCGCAGCCCTCATATAAATAGCATCGTTTTCCTTGTGATGATGTAGGATCCCTCGGCGCGGGAAGGACATAAAGCCTGGGTATTCTGTTTCCAAGTATGCTTCGCAGTTGTTCGGCACCCAGAATTCATATTGCTCAAAGCTGTGCTTTTGCAGCGGGAAAATCTCCTCCGGTTTATGAATGTACAGTTTACCCGCGCTCTCCAGAGCACTGTAATAGATACATTCACCCGTCGCTCCGGACATGAGTTTTTCTCTTTTTTCATCCAGGCCATCAAGGACTGCCCACCTGTTGGCTTCATATTCTCTACTGCATACAGAGAGAAACTCTTTTGCCCTTCGTTCCAGGGCAGGCATATTCCCATCAAATTCTGTCTGATCAACAGCAAAGATATCCAGAGCGACGCCATTCTCTTCGTTCCAGATATAGATTGCTCTTTTTACCACTGTACGGAATCCCAACTTGGTGAATTCTTCTGCAATGATTCCTTTGGCCTTATTATAGTCTTCTCGGGGCATACAGACATCCAAATCGTCATCCCAGGGAATAAAACCGTTATGCCTCACCGCACCCAACAGCGTTCCCCAGTCCAGCCAATAAGTCAGTTTATTGTTTTGACACACCTCATGAAAGAGCCTTAGTAATTCGGTATCTGCCAACTGATATTTTCGCAGTTCCCCCTTTGCCTTTGGAAAATTGGTAATGTCAAGCCCATTATTGATAAAATAATACATAGACTCGATGTCTTCTTCCAAATCAGGAATCCCACATAAAGTTCTCAGCCATTTTCTAAGGCGTGCTTTGATTCTGGAACGGAGTTTTCCCATCTTCAATCACCTTTCTAAGGATTATCCTCTTATTATCAGATGCGGATAGCCATACCATTCCCCGGTCTTTTTTGGAGGTATCTGCGACTGAATAATAGCATAATACGAGAACTTCGTCCACAGTTTTTTCCATGCATCTCCTAAGAGGCGCAGAAAAAAAGGAGCGGCTTTGGCCGCTCCTTCTTCGTTTATAGCCCATCCCTTACCGGCAGACCAGTTCCCCGTTTTCCACGTCCACGGTGATGGTGGCGCCGGGGGCCAGGTCGCCCCGGAGGATGGTGCGGGCCACCAGGGTCTCCACGCTGCTCTGCAGCACTCGCCGCAGGGGCCGCGCGCCGTAGAGGGGGTCGTAGCCCCGCTGGATGATGAGGGCCTTGGCCTCCTCACTGAGATCCAGCTTCAGGTTCTGCTCCGCCAGGCGCTTGCGCAGGCTCTCCACCAGCAGGTCGATGATGCCGGTGAGGTTCTCCCTGGTCAGCGGGCGGAAGAGGATGGTCTCGTCCAGCCGGTTCAGGAACTCCGGCCGGAAGGACCGCCGCAGCTCACCCATGACCGCCTCCCGGGCCTCCTCGCTGATGCTGCCGTCGGGGCGGATGCCCTCCAGCAGATAGGTGCTGCCCAGGTTGGAGGTCAGGATGATGATGGTGTTCTTGAAGTCCACGGTGCGCCCCTGGGAGTCGGTGATGCGCCCGTCGTCCAGGATCTGCAGCAGGATGTTGAACACGTCCGGGTGGGCCTTTTCGATCTCGTCGAAGAGCACCACGCTGACGTATCCCGGGGGCGCGCCGATGAGCCGGGAGACGGAGAACTTCTCCATATACTCGGTCATATCGATGCGCACGATATTGTGCTCGTCGTCAAAGAGGCACTCGGCCAGGGACTTGGCCAGCTCCGTCTTACCCACGCCCGTGGGGCCCAGGAACAGGAAGGAGCCGATGGGCCGGTTGGGGTCCGCGATGCCGGCCCGGGAGCGCAGGATGGCCTCGGTGACCTTCTGCACCGCCTCGTCCTGGCCCACCAGCCGTTTGTGCAGCTGCTCGTCCAGGTGCAGGATCTTCTCCCGCTCTCCCTCCATCAGCCGGGAGACGGGGATGCCGGTCCACTTGGCCACGATCTCGCTGATCTCCTCCTCGGTGACGGTGTCGTGGACCAGGGTGTTCTGCTTCCGCTCCTCCCCGGCCTTCTCCGCCTCCCGGAGCTTCTGCTCCAGGGCGGGCAGGTCGGAGTACTTAAGTCTGGCGGCCTTTTCGTATTCATAGCGCAGCTGGGCGTTTTCGATCTCGCCGTGGAGCTTTTCGATCTCGCCCTTCAGGCGCTTGACCTCGTCCACGCTGTTCTTCTCCGCCTCCCAGTGGGCCTTCATGGCGTTGAAGCTGTCCTTCTGCTCCGCCAGTTCCTCCCGGAGCTTGGCGAGGCGCTCCTGGCTCAGGGGGTCCTCCTCCTTCTTCAGGGCCATCTCCTCGATCTCCATCTGCATGATCCGGCGGCGGATGTCGTCCAGCTCCGCGGGCATGGAGTCGATCTCCGTGCGGATCTTGGCGCAGGCCTCGTCCACCAGATCGATGGCCTTGTCCGGCAGGAAGCGGTCGGTGATATAGCGGTGAGACAGGGTGGCGGCGGCCACCAGGGCGCTGTCGTGGATGCGCACACCGTGGAACACCTCGTAGCGCTCCTTCAGGCCACGCAGGATGGAGATGGTGTCCTCCACCGTGGGCTCGTCCACCAGCACCGGCTGGAAACGACGCTCCAAAGCCGCGTCCTTTTCGATGTACTTGCGGTACTCGTCCAGGGTAGTGGCGCCGATGCAGTGCAGCTCGCCCCGGGCCAGCATGGGCTTCAGGAGGTTTCCCGCGTCCATGCTGCCCTCGGTCTTGCCGGCGCCAACGATGGTGTGCAGCTCGTCGATGAAGAGCAGGATCTTGCCCTCGCTCTTGCGGATCTCCTCCAGCACGGCCTTCAGCCGCTCCTCAAATTCGCCCCGGTACTTGGCGCCGGCGATCAGCGCGCCCATGTCCAGGGAGAAGATGGTCTTGTCCTTCAGGCCCTCGGGCACGTCGCCCCGGACGATCCGCTGGGCCAGGCCCTCGGCGATGGCGGTCTTGCCCACGCCGGGCTCGCCGATGAGCACAGGGTTGTTCTTGGTCTTGCGGGAGAGGATGCGGATCACGTTCCGGATCTCATTGTCCCGGCCGATCACCGGGTCCAGCTCGTTCTCCCGTGCCCGCTTCACCAGGTCGGTGCCGTACTTGCTCAGGGCATCATAGGTGCTCTCCGGGTTGTCCCCGGTGACCGGGGCGCTCTTTACCTTGCTCAGCTCCGCGGTGAAGGCGTTTTTGGTGATGCCGTGGTCCGCGAAGATCCGCTTGATGGCGGGGGTGGCCGCGGCGAAGATGCCGATCATCAGGTGCTCCACGGAGGTATATTCGTCCCCCATGGACTTGGCCGCCTTCTCGGCGGCGTTCAGGGCCCGGTTTGCGTCGGCGGAGAGGTAGACAGAATCTACATTGCTCACCTTGGGCAGCTGGCCGATGGCGCTGTCCAGCTCGCCAAGGAGCCCGTTCACGTCCACGCCCATCTTCCCCAGCAGGGAGGGGATCAGGCCCCCGTCCTGGTCCGCCAGGGCGTAGAGCAGATGCTCGGGCGTGATGTAGTTGTTGTGATTCTCCTGGGCCATGGCCTGGGCGGTCTGCACGGCCTCCAGAGACTTTCTGGTATAGTTCTCAGCGTTCATAGGAACACCCCCTTGAATTTGATCGTAGGGGCGGGGCTTGCCCCGCCCGTTTCTTGCCTGCATGCATCATCGCGGGAGGGGCAAGCCCCTCCCCTGCAGCAGAAGCAACGGAATTCTCAGATGTGGATCTTGCTCTGGGTCATATGGGCATAATAGGCGGCCTCCACCTCGTGGGCGTCAAAGCGGCCGCTGAGGTAGCCCTTCATCAGCCGGTCAAAGAGCTGGATATACTCGGAGAGGGCCCTGGCCAGCTCCTCGGGGCTGCAGTCCCGGTCCGGCACGGCGATGGAACGGAGGAACTTGCCGTCGTAGAGGGCATAGTCGATCCGCGCCCCGGTGGCCGGCGCCAGGTGAGCGTCCTCGATCCGCTTCCAGAGGCGGAAGAACTCCGTCATGGCCTGGATCAGGCCCACAGACTGGGTCCGAAACAGCACCGACAGCTCCCCGATGGACTCCTCCCCGCCCCGGTAGAGCTCCACCTCGTATTTCACCGTGGGCCGGTATTTGTATTCCAGGGAGCTTTTCAGCGACATGCTGGAAGAATTGGGCGCGAAGAAGGGCACCAGGTCCCGGCTGGGACTCAGCAGCTCCTGAATGGTGCTCAGCACGTCGTTGATCCGCCGCTCTGGGGTGGTGTAGCCCACATATTCCGCCAGGATCTGGTTGATGAGGCTGGAGCGGTTGGTGCCCATCCGGTGGGCCATGGCGTCCACCTCCCGCACCACTTCGTCGTTCAGCATCAAACTGTACAGCGTCTTTTTCATGGTCTCTCCTTTCTATCGGCCGTCCCCGCTTCCCCTCCGGGAGAAGTCCCCGGTGCTCACACTGGGGGATAGGGTGGCCCGCAGGGACGAGCATCGCTCGTCCGCCATCTCCGTCCTCGCTTCCCCCTCCGGGGGAAGTCCCCAGTGCTCACACTGGGGGATAGGGGTTTCCCCGCAGGGGCCGCATGCTCTTTTCTCATGTCCGTATCATACACCCGCCCGCAAACTTTGTCAACAGTCTTATATAAATCTAATTGCAAATTATATATGAACACGCGAGAATACTTCTCCTTGCATTTTCCCCGCCTATCGGATATAATGCTGATATGTTGGCGAAAAGCCAAAGCTTTTCGCTGCGCCGCTTTGCGGCGCAGCAAAACAGCACGGCTGTTTTGCCATATCATCCTTGTAATGAGCATCGGGCGAATGATTCTTTGCATCATTCGCTGCCAAACAATAAGTTTGGCAGCGAAATCGATCAAGGATTTGATCGATTTCGCCATCCGATGATCATTATAATATGACGGCAAACGGAGGGTTACTCAAGTGGTCGAAGAGGCGTGACTCGAAAACGTGTGACCATTTTGGAAGCCTCGCTATAAATTGTCTTGATTTTTCAAGGCTTCCGGGTTATCATGCAGAAGAAATCTTCGCGGGTTTCTCTCCTGTTTTTCTCCCCGTTTTCTTTGATGTTTAGGGAACATCAAAAGCACAATTTAATACGGAGGTGTATCGAAGTGGTCATAACGGCCCCGACTCGAAATCGGGTAAACCGGCGAAAAACCGGTCCGTGGGTTCGAATCCCACCGCCTCCGCCACACCAGTTTCCTCGCGGAAATCCGCTTGGAAGCTGGTTTTTTATTGGATTGCGCTCAAAGCTCCCTTTAATCCGTTCACCATCGCGTCCGCCGAGGACAGCTTGGAATTGTAGTCCAGATGGGCATAAACATTGGCTGTGGTCGAGAAATCGCTGTGACCGAGCCATTCCTGGATCTGCTTCATGGGGACGCCGTTGGAAAGCAGCAGAGACGCGCAGCTATGCCGGAGATCGTGAAAGCGGATATGCCGCAGGCCGTTCTTATCCAGCAGCTTCGGAAAAGCCGAGGTGAGATAGTGCGGGGAAATCAGCGTTCCCATCTCGTCCACGCAGATGTAGTCCAGATACCTCTTGTCATAGCACTTGCCGCATACGCGCCGGTATTCGTCCTGCTGCTTTTTGTGCGCTAACAGCTTTTCCTTAAAAGCTGGGACAAGGGGTAGCGTCCGCAGACTGGATTTTGTTTTTGTGGTATCCTGCGCGATCTGGACATGCTTTCCGTCAAGGTTGCAGGATGTGACGGTATGGCGAATGGTAATGGTGTCGTTCTGAAAGTCAATCGCGTTCCATTTCAGTCCAAGGGCTTCGCTTCTCCGCAGGCCATAGAACGCACCGAGGAAGATTGGGATTTCAAGGTGCGTTCCTTTGGCGGCAGTAAAAAGCTTTTCTACCTCGTCGCTGTCGTAGAAGCTGCCAATAAACCGATTCTTTTTAGGCCGCTCCACCTTGTCTGCGGGATTTGTTGGTATCAGATCAATTTTTACGGCGTATTTCAGCGCCTTATGGATATTAGCATGATAATGAATGACCGAGTTAGGCGAAACCCGCTTTAGCTGCTCCATGTAAAACGCCTGGATGTCGGTTGCTTTCAGATCTCCGAGGGAGATCCCTTTGACCTTGAAATAAGGGGCGATCACACCCTTTACCATATTGGAATAGGACGAATAGGTGGTAACGGCTATCGTAGGCTTTACGATCTCCAACCACTGCAGCATGAAATCCGAAAACAGGATGCCCTGCTCCAACGGCTTTTCATCCGGTACAAATTCCTTTCGCAGTTCCATGAGCATCTTTTCCGCTTTTTTCTTGTTGCCCTTCACGGGCAAACCGGTAGGAAACCATTTTGTTTTCCGCTTGCCAGCGGCATCGTGGTAGTTCGGACTTCTGCTGTTGGCTGTGCCCATTGTAATCGGGAGCCGCGCAGAAGTCCAATGTGCGATTATGGGTTCGGTGCCTTTAAGAACACCCGCATATAAGAAAGAAGATGGGCCTTCGGTATCCGATAAGAACGGCCCACCTTAATACATTCGATTTTGTTCTCCCGGATCAACTTATATCCCGTCTTGGTGCTGACGCCGAGTGCTTTGCTCATTTCCTCCACAGTCAAGATGTCTGGGTACTCTTTCAGAACAGAGCGGTAAACATCACTAAAGCCCATTGTCATTCTCCCACCGGCGGGATGATCTCATAGTCGAATCCCATGTAATAGTTGCAGCGCATACAGGTTTCTTTGTACCGATGATCTCCTACCGGGTAAAGCACATACTGAGCCTGGCGAAAATTCTCCGCACATTTTTTACAGAGAGTCAGCACCAGGTTCTTCCTTTGGTATCGGATCATCCCGAGGCTGACGGACAGAGGATAGACAAGCCTTTTCATGTCATGCGGAGACAATTCCCCGATATAGTCTCCCAGACGTTCCTTGCTCACTGTCCTGAGCTGTTCAAGCAGGATAATAGACGGTACGTTGAGGCCGGTGTCTGTTCCCACGACGTAATGCGTGGGCAGCACGGTCTTATTCTGCTTCTGGGACGTGATGGCGGCGACGATGATTGTCGGGCTATAGAAATTCCCTGCGTTGTTCTGAACGATCAGGGCTGGCCGGACGCCCATCTGTTCAGAGCCGAGACCCACCCCAAAGTCAGTATTATAGATTTCGCCACGTTTGTATATCTCGCTCATGGCATGCTCCTCCTCATGGGTAAATTGACGCAATGCGCCTATGTAAACGCCGGACCGCAGGGTGAAAAAGGTCGGAAGATTATTCTCAAGATACAAACTCACCCTTTGGCCAGGCTGATATGTTCAGATAAGCCTATTTGTCCTCGGCACCCCGGCTTATCATTGGGAAATCATCAAGCGGCTGGCGGTTTACCAGCGCCACGGGTTTTTGTCCCCCGGCAGGATCTCTGCCGACTGCCCTCATTGCCTGCGACGGTTTGATCACGCTCGGACTGTGACTGGACAGGAGTATCGTTAGCCCCATTGCCTGTCATGGCCACGTCGGGAACCGTCCGGCGCTTGCAGTCGGCTGTGATCGCTCCCTGACGGATGGGATGGCCGAAAACAGATACTTGTGTCTTTTCGCGCCTCCACCCGTGCAGATCATCGCGCAGCCGCTGGACTGGCTTATGCTCTCGCAACAGCAATGGGAATGTACTTGATGAATGTGTATTCAATTGTCAGAGTAGGTGAAGGACGATTAAGGCCCTTCACCTACTACCTCACTCAAAGCGCTTTTTTCACCCCCTATCAGAAAAATTTTTATATTTTTCTCGGCCTTATGAATAGAACGACTGATTGTTTGAACAGAGACCCCTTCTTGCTTTGCAATTTCCTCCATGGTAAAGCCGCCGAAATAGTAAAGACTGATTCGCCTGCGCTGTATCGAGGGCAGTACACTGATGGCTTTATGTAGGTCTGCGTACCTGATTCTTGTCAGGGCTGTCTCCTCTACATCTGCTGCTGCCAGTTGTTCCTGCAGCTGAGGGTCGGAGAGTTCACGCAGATCGTAGTGCCGGTCTCTCTCGTTCAGAAAGCTGAGATCCTCCAGCTCAAAACTATCCAGAAGATCAAACAGGCTTTTCTGAATTTCCATGCAATGCTCGATCTCCTGTCCGTCCTTGAAGCGGATAAAATAGAGCGGTTCCGGCGTTCCAAATCCCACCGTGAACAGCTCATATGGGTTATCTTTGTCTTTGCGGCGTTTCGGGCGTTTATCGTGTTGATTAGGATGTTGTCCATCCATTCTTATTTACCTCCAATCTGAATTCTTGAAAAAACAGATTGGAGGGCGGCGAACGGCAGCCGACAGGAGAAGCCAGTTTTGTTTGTAGCAGAAGCGCAAAAAAGCTACCCGTGTATGCTCTGTGTCGCACACGGATAGCGGAATCTGAATATAAAACTCTATATTGACGAGATGTGATTTCTACATGATCCCCGCAATAGTCCTGCATGGAGATTAAGATTTTTTTGATGGATCATGCGGAAAAGAAATCGCTTAGGTGTCCTCCTTCTTACTTCACTGTATAGATTAGGGGTTGTGCTGAAAGCCTCTATCAGAGAGAAAAAAGAGCCGATGAACAATGTGATTACTCACAAGTTCATCGGCTCTGCGTCTAAGCGTCCGGCTCTTTGATGACTTCGACTATTAGGTTTTTCGCTGAAATAAGACTTTCCTTCTTGCATTTCGGACAAAAGAGCGGGTAGTTTTCTAATACTGTGTCCTCTCGTATCTTGTCTCGTGTTTTGCTTCCACAAACAGGGCATTGAATCCATATTGAAGTTATGCTATCACCCCATCAAAAATAGGATTCAGCATTTCATGTCTTTTTTCTCAATCCAGCACAACAGCTTTGTTAGGTAACGTAAGATTGGCTCCGTTGTGATTGCAAAAATAATCAGGAGAAGTGCGCATTTATACGATAGACGAGACAGGAAAAACAATTGGCTGAAAGGAGCTTTTTCTTTTTCCCGAAACAAATATGGTTCATCTTTCTCCCGGCATTTGGCCATTGTAATTCTTTCATCATCTGCATTATGGATGGCTTGCAGCTTTTTGGTGCTTCCGGCCTTCCCACCAGTACAGCACAGCGGAAAGGATCACAACAAAAACGGAAATGAATTGCGATGTGGACAATGCTCCGACAGAGCCGCGGGGATCGTCCCGAAGAAACTCAATGCAAAAGCGCCCCGTCCCATACAGGAAGAAATAGGTCGGAGCCAAGGTCCGGTATGCCGCCTTCCGGCGTTCATAGACCAGCAGAAGGCAAACGATCAACAGATCACCGGCAGCGGAAAAAAGCTGGGTTGGGATCAGCGGAACACCGGCCGGCGCAGAACATCCTTCCGGGAACACCACGCCGATCCGGCTTTGCGTCGGGCGGCCATAGCAGCAGCCCGTCAAGAAGCAGCCGACGCGCCCAAAGGCTTGCGCCAATGCAACGGGCGGCAGAAAAACATCCAGAGCGGCGGAGAACGCCACCTCCCTGCGGCGGCAATAGCTCCAAGCGGCAGCAAGCCCCGCAAGAATACCGCCATAGACGACAAATCCGCTGGAGCCCAGATACTGCAGCGGTTCGTGCAGAAAATTCTGCCAATTTGTAAAAACATAGAGAACCTTACCGCCCAAAAAACCGATCAGCACCAGGCGCAGCGCGAGGTCAAGAGCAAAATCCCCCTGAATCCCGCACTGCGTCCCACGCCTTTTGACCCAATAATACCCGAGCAAGACGCCGAGGGCTATCATCAACCCGTAGCTGTAGATGGAAAAGCGGCCGATGGAAAACAACACTCTGCACATAATGAATCTTTTTCTCCTGTTGGACTGTCAGTTGTTATGCCCGCTACATCTCCCGGTATTTGGCCATCGTGATTTTGAAAAGCTCCTGCGCCGTGCAAGACGTATAGGTGATGGCGTTGGCACCGGCGGAGATCGTGGCCTTGATGCTCTCGTTCGTGCGGCCACCGGACGCGATGATTGGGATATCCGGGAAGTCCTTTCGGCCACTTCGGACGATTTTCGGCGTTTCAGCGCCTCCGGCAACATTGATGATGGAGGCTCCTGCGTCCAGGCGCCGTGCAATATTGGTTCTAATCATGATCGAATCATCCGTTCAGCGCAGTTTATGCTTTTAGGTGCATAAAATTGAGCTTCGGTACGATGTGAATCCGATCCATTTCTCCGGAGCATTCCCCGTCCAGGGACCACGTCAACCCAGGCTCGTTGTCGATCCGGATTTCTTCTGCCTGGGTCAATTCAAAGAAAGGACTGCTAAAATCCCGCGCGACAACACCGCGCAATATGGTATCCCAATCCAACAGAGACTTTGGGGC
>ONCI01000098.1 GCA_900316255.1 uncultured Eubacteriales bacterium
TCCAGGGTGGGGCGCAACTGCCTGGGGGCTTTTCTGGTGGGCGGGAGCATCTGCTGCCTGGGGCAGCTGATCCTGCATACCTGGGGGAGGCTGGGTCTGGAGCAGCAGGACGCCGCCACGGCCGGCTCCATCACCCTGGTGTTTCTGGGTGCGCTGCTCACGGCCCTGGGCGTCTATGACGACCTGGCCCGGCTGGGCGGAGCGGGGACCCTGGTGCCCATCACGGGCTTTGCCAATTCCGTGGCGGCCCCGGCCCTGGAATTCAAGACCGAGGGCCTCATCACCGGGACCGCGGCCAGGATGTTCGTCATCGCGGGGCCGGTGATCGTCTTCGGCATCGGCAGCAGCGTGGCCTACGGGCTGATCCTGTGTCTTGCGGGAGGCGGCGCATGAAAAAGAAGCGCGCAAAGCCGCCGGTGCCGACCGGCCACGACGACCGGGGTGAGGAGCGGCAGCGGGAAGAGCAGCAGGACACCGGGGCAGAGGCGCCGGATGGCATCAGCGGCAACTGGACATGAAAAAGCGGCAGCGGGAGCACATCTTCCGCTGCTGTTTCCTTGGGCGGGGACTCCCTCCGTCATCCGCCTCGCGGGGGATCGGCGGATTCCACCTCCCACACTGTCATCCTGAGGAGGTGAAACCGACGAAGGATCCCGACGGCGCAGGAAGGATATATCGCGGTGCACACGGAAATCATCCGTCCCAATGTGCCGCCGAGCTATGCTCGGCGCTACAGGGCCCCTTCCCCTCAAGGGAAAGGCAAGAGTGGGCGACTGTCACAGGAAGGACAGGCGGGGACTCCCTCCGTCCCGGCGCCCCCCTTCAGTCGGCTTCGCCGACAGCTCCCCCGGAGGGGGAGCCAAGGACTGGGACCTCATCCGGCGCTTCGCGCCACCTGTCCGCCTTACGATGCCCGAAAAGCACTTCAGGCTTACGCTTATCCTCGTGTTTTTCGACCGCTGCGGAAAAGGCGTATCCCCCAGTTACCCTCGCAGGCTCGGGTGACAGCCCCCTTTAGGCAAGGGGGCCATTGAAGCGGGCGATTCGTGAATCGCCCCTGCAACGGCAGGGATCACTCCCTCCGGCATCCGTCTCGCGGGGAAGGCAAAGTGGGCGTTTTTGCCATACGGGGAAAATCATTTGGAATTGTCTTTGTTATTTGTGTCTAAAAACTTGACGCTGGGGAGGGAAAAGTTTATAGTGATATCTGAAACAAGGCCTCGCGCAGGAAGGAAGGGATCCCATGTACGAGATGCTGCTTTCCCCCATGAAGATCGGCAGTATGACCGTGAAAAACCGCACCGTGATGACGGCGGCGGAGTTCAGTCTTGGCCAGACCAACGGCAAGCCTACCCAGCGGCTGATGGACTATTACGAGGAGCGCGCCAAGGGCGGCGTGGGCATGATCATCCCCGGCATCTGCCGGGTGAACGACATGGGCGGCGCTTCCACCTTCACCCAGCTTGCCATGAGCCATGACTATCACATCGAGCCCATGCGGGAGTTTGCGGAGCGGATCCACCGCCACGGGGCCAAGCTCTGCATCCAGCTGCACCACCCCGGGCGGCAGGGCATGGCCAGCGCCATCAACTCCCTGCCCCTGGTGATCCCCATTGCGGACCGTTTCCCCGGGGTGATGGACCAGGTCTTCAAGTGCACGCCGCTGCTGCTGGGCATGGAGGCCAGGGGCATCTGCTTTTCGGTGCAGGCGCCCTCCAAGGTGGAGCTGGCCAAGCACGGCGCCACGAGGATGCACGCCATGTCCCGGCGGGAGATCCAAAGCCTGATCCGGGACTTTATCGAGGCGGCGGTGCGCTGCCAGAAGGCCGGGGTGGACTGCGTGGAGCTCCACGGCGGCCACGGTTACATCATCCAGCAGTTCCTCTCCCCCAACACCAACCGGCGGACCGACGAGTACGGCGGCAGCTTTGAAAACCGGATGCGTTTTCTCACGGAGATCATCCAGGGCATCCGGGCGCGCTGCGGCCGGGACTATCCCCTCACCGTGCGCCTCACCGTGGACGAGATGTACGACCGGATCGGGCAGCCGGGGAAGGGCTACGACCTGGAGACGGGCAAGCGGATCGCAAAGCGGCTGGAGGAGCTGACGGTGGACGCCATCAATGTGACCTCCGCCTGCTACGACGCCTACAACTACTGGCTGGAGCCTACCTCCTTCGAGCCCGGCTGGCGGAAGTATCTGGCCAGAGAGATCAAGAGCGTGGTGTCCATCCCCGTGATCGCCGCCAACGTGATCCGGACGCCGGAGCAGGCGGAACGGCAGCTGCAGGAGGGGGACCAGGACTTTGTGGCCTCGGCCCGGGCCTTTATCTGTGATCCCCACTGGGTGGAGAAGGCCGCCACAGGGCGGGAGAAGGAGATCCGCCGCTGCATCGGCTGCCTCAACTGCATCCGCTCCTTTATGACCAACGCCGGGGTGGGTAAGCCCGGCGAGTGCGCGCTGAACATGAGCGTTGCCAGAGAGAAGGCATACTTTTCCATGCCCAAGGACGGGAAGGGCCGGAAGATCCTGGTGATCGGCGCGGGGCCGGCGGGCCTCACCGCCGCCCAGACCCTTGCCAGGCGGGGCTTTGACGTGACGGTGTATGAAAAGAACGAACTGCCCGGCGGCCAGGTCCTGACCGCCGCGGCCTGCTGCCTGAAGGACAAGCTCTATTGGTGCATTGAGGACCTGATGGTGAACGCCCGGAAGGCCGGGGCGAAGGTCGAGCTGGGCAAAGAGCTGAGCGCCGACGAGATCGCCGCCATGGAGCCCTGGGGCGTCATCGTTGCCACGGGAGGCGAGCCTCTGGTGCCGCGGTCCATTCCCGGGGTGGAGGGTCAAAACGTCTTTACCGCGCCGCAGATCATCCACCGGGAGAAGGTGCTGCGGGACAAGAAAGTGATCGTGGCGGGCTCCGGCATGACGGGCCTGGAGACGGCGGAGATCCTGAACGAGACCGGGAACAAGGTGACTGTCATCGAGATGGCACCAGAGATCGCCCCGGGGACCTGGTTCCAGCTGGTGGACGACGAGATGGAGCGCCTCTCCAAAACCGATACCCGCTTCGAGACCGGCACCAAACTCCTCTCCGTGGACGAGAAGGGCGTCACGGTGGAGAACGTGAAGACCGGGGAGCAGCGGCACATCCAGGCCGACGCCCTGGTGCTGTCCCTGGGCGTGCGCCCGGCGGGGCATCTGGCGAAGGAGCTGGACAGGCGCGGCGTCATGCGCATCTGGTCCGTGGGCGACGCCCGGCAGAGCGGCACCATTGCCGACGCCTGCCACAGCGCCTATGACACCGTGATGGCGATTTCCTGAAAGACAGTCCCATTTTCGGAAAAGACAGAACGAATACAGGAGGGTAATGAGTCATGATCCAGCACAAGAACATCGTTGTCACCGGCGCCTCCAGCGGCATCGGCAAGGCCATCATGGACGAGCTGGTACAGCAGGAGGGCAACCGGATCCTGGCGGTCTGCCGTCACGCGGACCGGATCACCGGCTACGGCGAAAATGTGATCCCGTATTCCTGCGATCTGAGCACCCGGGAGGGCGTGGACGCGCTCTTCCAGAAGGCGGAGGAGCTTTTTGAGAAGGTGGATCTCTACTTCTGCAACGCCGGCGCCCCCTATTACGAGCAGTTCGACTATGAGGACTGGGACCGGATTCGCTATCTCTTCGACCTGAACACCGTCTCCCACATCTACACCTATTCCAAGTACCTCAATCACCTCCACGGGCGGCAGGGGCGGCTGGTGTACACCATCTCCGCCATGGGCGAGATGGCCCTGCCCGGCTACGCCCTCTATGCTGCCACCAAGTTTGCCATGAAGGGCTTCCAGCAGGCGGTGCGGGACGAGGCCCCGGAAAACCTGCAGATCACCTGTGTATACCCGGTGTCTACCCGCACGAATTTCTTCAATGTGGGCACCGGCGGCAGGAAGCTGACCCCGCCCTTCCCGGTGCAGGAGGCGGAGACCGTGGCCAAGGCCGTGGTGGAGGGTGTGAACAAGCTGAAAGAGCACATTTATCCCTGCCCGGTGTACCTGCCCAGCAAATACCTGATGAAGGCGGTGCCGCCGGTGAAGGCCATGTATGTGAAGGCGCAGAAGAGCAAGCTCCACCGCTTCGTCAAGAAGCTCAAGGCGGAGGGCGAAGGTCTGAAGGAAGAGATCAAGCTGAAGAGGACCTTGAAATAAGGAAGGAAGAAGGAGGGAAAAGCCATGGCGAACATCCATGATATCAGCCGGGACAGCTTCATGCTCCGGGGGCCGCTGGCCAAAAAGGGTTATGACTGGTGGTGGCACTCTCTCACGGCGGAAAACGCCGAGACCGGCGAGAAAAAGCCCTTTTATATCGAGTTTTTCACCTGCAATCCGGAACGGGCGGCAGAGGAGCCGGTGATCGTGTGGAACGATCCGGAAAAGCAGAAGAAGGGCGTTCTGCCCTCCTATGTGATGGTGAACGTGGGCTTCTGGGGGGAGGACCACGGCCAGCTCCACAACTTCTATGCCTGGAAGGACGTAAACCTGCGCCCGGACGCCCCCTACTTTATCTCCTGCGGCCCCTGCAGCTGCTCCGAGACCTTCACGGAGGGCAGCGTTACGGTGACGCCGGCGGAGCGGGATGCCCACCCCGAGTGGATGTGCGACGCGGGCAGCATGAGCTGGCGCCTCGCCATCGACAAGAAGATCGCCTTCCATGTGGGCTACGGCGCCAGCAAAAAGCTGCGGGATCTGAACGCCTTTGAGATGTTCTGGCACGCCGAAGGCATGAAGACCCTGTACCGCGGCGAGATCATCCTGAACGGGGTGCGCTATGTGGTGCGGCCCGAGACCTGCAACGGCTATGCGGACAAGAACTGGGGCGGGGACTTCACCTCCCCCTGGGTCTGGCTCTCCAGCAACGACCTCACCAGCCGTATCACCGGCAAAAAGCTCACGAACAGCGTCTTCAACATCGGCGGCGGCCGGCCCAAGGTGGGACCCATCGCCCTGAACCGGAAGCTGCTTGGCGAGTTCTACTACGAGGGCAAGGACTATGAGTTCAACTTCTCCAAGTTCTGGACCCTCTCCGGCACGAAGTTCGACTGCCGGGAGACCGAGGACGAGATCCTCTGGCATGTGGACCAGACCACCGCGACGGCACGCCTGGTAACGGACATCCGCTGCTATAAAAAGGACATGCTGAACATCAATTACGAGGCGCCCACCGGGCTCAAGCGCCACAACCGCCTCTGGAACGGCGGCAACGGCACCGGCGTGCTGAAGCTCTACAAGCGTCTCCCAGGCGGGAAGGAGAAGCTCATCGACGAGGTGGAGGCCCGGGGCATCGGCTGCGAGTACGGCGAATACGACCCGGATTAAGGCTCCAAAGCGAACAAAGGAAATGATAACGGAAAACTCCGGCGAAAACGGGAAATAACCCGAATTAGGGCGTGCAAGTTAGGGATACGGCAGCCGCAAACAGGATCTTTTCGTGCCAGGCATCGTTGCCTGTGCTCGGAATACATATCCAGTATTCCTGCGC
>ONCI01000103.1 GCA_900316255.1 uncultured Eubacteriales bacterium
GAATTTGATTTGCAGGAAGAACTGGGCCAGGGTGGTGCTGGCGAGAGTGTCCTTCCCGATGACCACGCCCAGGAAGCTGAGCACCCAGCAGAGCAGCACACAGTATAAAAAGCCCTTCACAAAGCCCAGGACCGCGCCGCCGATCTCATCCACCAGTTCCAGACTGGGCAGGCGGAAGGAGAGATTGCCGATGTTGCCGATGGCCACCAGCAAGATCAGGATCAGCAGAAAGGCCACTACCAGGCAGCCCACATAGCTTGCGGTGGTGCAGAGGGTGGAGACCACCGCGTCCGTCATGCTGACGCCGTTGCGGTCGGCATACTCCACGGCCTTGAGGCCCATTTCCTCCGCCCGGTCCTGATAGATGCCCACGGTCTTCATGCACTCCACGGCATAGTCATAGCGCAGGGAGCTGTCCCGGGCAAGGATGTCCTCCAGGGACAGGTCGGTGTAGCCGTAGCCCAGGGTCTCCAGCACATCGTCCCGGGTGTTTTGGGAATCGATATACCCATCAGCAAAGGGCTCCAGCACGGGGACCACCTCCCGGGAGTAGGCCGAGGACAGGAGGCTGCCGCCGAAAAGGGCGATGACCACCGCCAGGATCCCGGCGATGCCGCCGATCAGGCCCTTGCGGTAACCGGCCCAGGTGCAGATGGCCACAATGAGCAGCAGAACAATATCTAAAATCAATCGAATCATAGCATTTTCCCTTTCTGTAAGACAGGATCTGCCTCAGGGGGTCACGGTGCATTATAGCACTGTTTTATCAAATTATATCACGCTTTTATGAACAAATAAACTAAAGAATTATAAAGACGCTTCATGCTGTGTCATCATAATTCCGAACTTCGAACTCTGAATTTCGAATTCCCTGCTCACTTTTCCATCATTTCCCCCACCGCGCCCTCGTACCAGACACGGTTGAGGTAGAGTCCCTGGGGCGGCATGGTAGGACCGGTGAGACGGCGGTCCCCGATCTGAAGCAGCCCGGGGATCTCCTCGGGGAGGAGCTTGCCGTAGGAAGCGTAGACCATGGTGCCCACCATGGCCCGGCACATGTTGTAGAGGAAACCGTCAGCGCAGATGGAAATGGTGATCAGGTCCCCTTCCTTCTCTGCCCGGCACCAGTACACCGTGCGCACGGTGGTTTTGGTCTCGGTCCCCAGGGAGCGGACCGCCTTGAAGTCGAAACAGGCGCGCTTCTGCAGGAAGGGGTCGGGCACGGCACTGTTCAGAATGCGGTAGATATACTCCTTTTTCAGACAGGAGCCGATGGCGTTGAAGTCCTCGGGCGCCTCCACCGCGTCGGAGACGGAAATGTCACCCGGCAGACGGGAATTCACCGCCAGAGGGAAGCGGTCGATGGGGATGCGGCAGTCCGTGCGGAAATTGGCGCAGTAACGCAGGGCGTGGACCCCGGCGTCGGTCCGGCCGCAACCCACGGTCTTCACCGGGTGGCCGCAGATTTTGGTAAGCGCGGTCTCCAGGGTCTCGGCCACGCTGATCTCATTTTTCTGGACCTGCCAGCCATGATAGGCGCTGCCGTCATAGCTCAGGCGCAAAGCGATGTTTCTCATAGCGTTCACAGTCCGAAACGGCGCAGCAGGATCATGGCGGCAAGCAGCAGCGCGCCCAGGGCCAGGGCCCAAAGGTCCAGGGCCTGAAAATGCAGCTGCTTCATGCGGGTGCGCCCGCTGCCGCCGTGGTAGCAGCGGCTCTCCATGGCAACGGCCAGCTCGTCCGCACGGCGGAAGGAGGACACGAAGAGGGGAACCAGAATAGGCAGCAGGGCCTTGGCCCGCTGCAGCAGATTGCCGTTTTCAAAGTCCGCGCCCCTCGCCTTCTGGGCGGACATGATCTTGTCCGTCTCCTCGATGAGGGTGGGGATGAAGCGCAGGGCCATGGACATCATCATGGTGATCTCATGCACCGGCAGGCCGATCTTTTTCAGGGGGCTGAGGAGCCGCTCCATGCCGTCGGTGAGAGCCATGGGGCTGGTGGTGTAGGTCAGGAGGAAGGTGCCGGCGATGAGCAGCACGATGCGCAGCACCATGGCGATGGAGCGCTCCAGACCCTCCCGGGTGATGGGCCAGCCGGGGAACAGCGGCGTGCCCTGGGTGTAGAACAGGTTCAGGGCCGCGGTAAAGACGATGATGAAGAGCATGGGCTTGAGGCCCTTGAAGATATTGCGGGGAGAGATGCGGGAGACGGCCATGCAGAGCGCCGTGACCAGGAGCATCAGGCCGTAGCCTGCCCAGCCGTGGGCCATGAACAGGGCCACGATGAACACGATGAGCAGCAGGATCTTGCTGCGGGGGTCCAGGCGGTGGACCGGGGTATCGCCGGGGAAGAACTGGCCCAGGGTGATATCCTTCAGCATATGCCCACCTCCTTCAGCGCAGCCATGAGCTGGGCATGGGTATAGATGGAGCCGCGCAGGGGGATCCCCTTCTCCCGGAGTGCCATGGCAAAAGAGGTGGCCTGGGGTACGCTCAGGCCGATTTTGATGAGTTCCTCCGGGCGGGAAAAGACCTGCTCGGGCGTGCCGTCCATGGCAACGGTCCCGCGGTTGAAGACGATGAGCCGCTCGGTGAGGCGGGCGGCGTCGTCCATATTGTGGCTCACAATGATGACGGTGGCGCCGCTCTCTTTGCGGTAGCTGCAGATGTTCTCCAGGATCTGGCGGCAGCCCGAGGGATCAAGGCCCGCGGTGGGCTCATCCAGGATCAGGATACCGGGGCGCATGGCGATAACGCCGGCGATGGCCACCCGGCGCTTCTGGCCGCCGGAGAGCTCCAGGGGCGAGCGCTGGAAGAGTTCCTCCTCCACGCCCACGAAATGGGCGGCCTCCCGCACCCGCTGCTCGATCTCCTCCTTGCCGAGACCCATGTTTTTGGGACCGAAGGCGATGTCGGCGAAGACCGTCTCCTCAAAGAGCTGGTACTCCGGGTACTGAAAGACCAGGCCCACCTTGTTTTTTACGGCGCGGCGGGTCTTTTTGTCCTGGTTGATGTCCTCTCCGTCCACCAGGACCTTGCCGCTGGTGGGTTTCAAGAGGGCGTTCAGGTGCTGGATGAAGGTGGACTTGCCGGAGCCGGTGTGCCCCAGCAGACCCACGAACTGGCCCGAGGGGATCTGCAGGCTGATATTTTCAATGGCGGTTTTCTCAAAGGGGGTCCCTGCGCTGTAAACGTGCGTCAGAGCCTCCACGCGAAGATCAGACATAGTGTTACTCCAAGTGTTCAGGATATGGCGCCGGCCACGATGGCGGCGCAGCTTTTCGGGTCCATGGCCGTCTTGGGCAGGCCCAGCTCGTGGAGGACGCGGGTGGTCTCGGGCACGTCCAGGCCCTCCCGCTGCATGAGCTCCACCTGGGAGAAGACCTCCAGGGGGCTGCCGTCGGCCACGACGGAGCCATTGGACATGACCACCAGCCGGTCCGCCCCGATGCACTCCTCCATGTGGTGGGTGATGAGCACCACGGTCATCCCCTTCTCCCGGCAGAGCCGGGTGACGGTGTCGATGACCTCCCTGCGTCCCTGGGGATCCAGCATGGCGGTGGGCTCGTCCAGGGCCAGGACCCTGGGCTGCATGGCCAGGACCCCGGCGATGGCCACCCGCTGCTTCTGGCCGCCGGAGAGCAGATGGGGCGCGTGCATGCGAAAATCATACATGCCCACCTGCTTGAGAGCGGCGTCCACCCGCTGGCGGATCTCCTCAGAGGGGACGCCCAGATTCTCCGGCGCGAAGGCCACGTCGTCCTCCACCACGTTGGCGACGATCTGGTTGTCCGGATTCTGGAAGACCATGCCCACGGTGCGGCGGATGTCCAGGAGCTTGTCCTCATCGGCGGTATCCATGTCCCGGACCCAGACCTTGCCGGAGGTGGGCAGGAGGATGGCGTTCATGTGCTTGAACAGGGTGGATTTGCCGGAGCCGTTGTGGCCCAGGACGGCCACAAAGCTGCCCTCGGCGATCTCCAGATTCACGCCGCAGAGGATCTCCCGCTCCCCCTCGGGGTAGGTGAAGTGTACGTTTTCAAAACGAATGATCGGTTCCATATGATAGAAGTGAAAAGTGAAGAGTGAAGAGTGAAGAATTGTGGTGTCGCCTTCGGCGACAGATCAGAATCATCACGCCGCAGGCGTGATACCATAACGATTCACTATTCGCTATTCACGATTCACTATTACTTCCTTTCCCATCTACATGTTGCCCCGCAGGGGAGGTACAGGCCGCTGTCGGTGACGGGCAGGGCCAGCTCCCGGCTTTCGGAGCGGCCGCCGTACTTTTTGGTAAAGATGCTCTCGGTGACGTAGCTGAGCACCGAGGGGGAGAGTCCCGTGGTGTAGGAATTGATGAGCACGAACAGCGGATCGTCACTGAGGACCCCGGCGCAGAGTGACACGAAGGGCCAGAGGTTCTGCTCCAGCTTCCACACCTCGCCTCCCGGGCCGCGGCCGTAGGAAGGCGGGTCCATGATGATGGCGTCATAGCGCTTGCCCCGGCGGATTTCCCGCTCCACAAACTTGGCGCAGTCGTCCACGATCCAGCGGATGGGGGCATCCCCCAGGCCGGAGGCGGCGGCGTTTTCCTTTCCCCAGGAGACCATACCCTTGGCGGCGTCCACATGGCAGACCTCCGCCCCGGCCTTGGCGCAGGCCACGGTGGCCCCGCCTGTATAGGCGAAGAGGTTCAGCACCCGGATGGGGCGGCCGGCGGCGCGGATCTTGGCCATGGCCCAGTCCCAGTTGGCGGCCTGCTCGGGGAAGAGGCCGGTGTGCTTGAAGTTCATGGGCTTGACGTGGAAGCGCAGCTCCTTATAGCGGATGGTCCACTCCCCGGGAAGCTTGCCCTTGTCCCAGCTGCCGCCGCCGCTCTCGCTGCGGCGATAGCGGGCGTCCCGGTCGTTCCAGTGAGGATTTTTCCGGGGCGTGTCCCAGATGGCCTGGGGGTCCGGACGGACCAGATAATAGTCTCCCCAGCGTTCCAGCTTTTCTCCTTTTGAGCAGTCCAGCAG
This sequence comes from uncultured Eubacteriales bacterium, assembly GCA_900316255.1. Classification (GTDB taxonomy): domain Bacteria; phylum Bacillota; class Clostridia; order Oscillospirales; family Oscillospiraceae; genus Limivicinus. The sequence goes on from ONCI01000103.1 coordinate 5,021, forward strand.
TTCAAAATCCTGCCAGGAATCGGCGATCCACATAGCGTTCTCCATTCGTATCTTTCCTTGTCCATAGCAATTCAGGGTATTCTACCATGTTAAGCGCGGCAGGTCAACAGGATTCTTGCGGTATCGCTGCAGGTCTTTTGTAGGGTTTACAATGATGTGTGACAGTTAAGTGAAAAAAAGGATAGCGAATAGGAGTGGCCTGTATTAAGGTTGAGTTGCTCAGACAAAACCGAAAG
>ONCI01000097.1 GCA_900316255.1 uncultured Eubacteriales bacterium
TTTGCCCTGTGGTTCCCCCTGGAATACCGCTACGAGCAGCTGGGCGGGGCTTTCGTAAGCAATGCGCTTTCCGTCGAGGATCTCTTCCGCGCCCATTCCCTGGGTCTCATCGGGCAGGACGTGCTGATCGAATGGCTGCTGGACCCGACCCGGGATCTGCGGTACAAGATGACGGTCCTGAGCGATCCCCGCAGCTATCCGGGGCGGCAGTTTCACGCCCGCTTTCCCCGGGCCGCGGAGCTGGTCCGACCGATGCTTGACCGGATCGTCTCCGTGGAGGAAAAGCGGGGCGAGCTTCCCACGGAGCTGACCCTGCATTGCATCGAACTGATGCGTGTGGAGGGCGCCGGGCACTTCTGCCGCCTGCTGGCCGCCCTGGGCAGGGAGAATTTCTACCGGGGCTATGAATACTCCTGGGCCACGGATAAGCGTTCGGTGCTGAGCCGCCTGCTCAAGCGCTGCTATCCGGCGAAGGACGACACCCCGGAGCTTCTGCGGGAGCTTTTGAAGGCCACCGACATCAGCGACAAGCGCCTGGCCGAGGCGGTGATGTACGCGCCCCAGTGGGCGGGCCTTGCCGAGCAGGTGCTGAACTGGCCCGGGCTCAAAAGCGCGGTGTGGTTCTTCCACGCCCACATCAACGAAAACTTCTCCGCCGAGAAGGAGACGGAGGTGGCGCTCTACTCCCCCATCTCTCCCCAGCGCTTCAACGACGGCGCCTTTGACAAGGGCTGGTTTCTGGATGCCTACGGGAAGTTGGGTGAAAAGCGCTTCCAGATCCTGTACAAATCCGCCAAATATATCACCACCGGCTCCAGCCTGCACCGCCGCTCCCAGCTCTACAGCGACGCCGTGCTGGGAAGATTGGACGAGGAGACGCTGCGGCAGGAGATCCGGGAAAAGCGCAACCAGGAAAAGCTGCGCTGCTATCCGCTGCTGCCCATGGACCCGGGCGACAGCCGGGAGGCCCTGCGCCGCTGGGCGTTCATCCAGCAATTTTTGAAGGAGAGCAGACAGTTCGGCGCCCAGCGGCGGGAGAGCGAGAAAAAGGCCTGCTCCGTCGCCCTGGAGAACCTTGCCATCACCACCGGCTATGACGATGTGGACCGCATGACCTGGCAGATGGAGACGGCGAAAACCGAGGAGCTGCGGCCCCTGATGGAGCCCGTCGAGGCGGAGAGCTACCGCATCGCCCTGCGGATCAACGAAAAGGGCGAGGCCTCGGTGGACGTGCGAAAGGACGGGAAGCTGCTCAAGACCCTCCCCAAGGCCTTGGCCAAAAACGAAAGCTATCTGCGTCTCAAGGAGAGCGCAAAGGAGCTGAAGGAGCAGCAGCGCCGGGCCCGGGAGAGTCTGGAGCGGGCCATGACGGAGCAAACCGAGTTTCTCGCCTCGGAGCTTCAAAACCTGCTGCAAAACCCGGTGCTCGCCCCCACGGTGGAGAAACTGCTCTGGTGCAGCGAAGGGCGCATCGGCTTTCCGGTCCCCGGCGAGCAGGGTCTCCTGCTGCGGGATGTCAGCGGCCTCTCCTCTCCCTGCGGCGAAATGCTCCGCCCGGCCCACCCCCATGACCTGAAAAGCGCCGGGATCTGGGCGGACTGGATGCACCTTCTCTATGACCAAAAGATCGTGCAGCCCTTCAAGCAGGTCTTCCGGGAGTATTACCCCATCACCGCTGACGAACGGCAGGAGCGCACGGTGTCCCGCCGCTACGCGGGCTACCAGGTGCAGCCTCGCCGCACTTTGGCGCTGCTGAAGGGCCGGGGCTGGACCGTGGACTATGAGGAAGGGCTGCAGAAGGTCTTTTACAAGGAAGATCTGGTGGTGCGCATGTTCGCCCTGGCGGACTGGTTCAGCCCGGCGGATATCGAAGCTCCCACCCTGGAAACGGTGGAGTTTTTCAGCCGGAGCACGGGAAAGAACGTGGCTCTGGAGGACGTGCCGTCGGTGCTCTTTTCCGAGACCATGCGGGATCTGGACCTTGTGGTGAGCGTGGCCTATGTGGGCGGTGTGGACCCGGAGGCCAGCCACTCCACCGTGGAGCTGCGACTGGCTCTGGCGGAGGAGCTGCTGCGCCTGCTGCACGTCTCCAACGTGAGCTTCGTGGGCTCTCACGCCCGGATCGAAGGCAAGCTCGCCTCCTGGTCGGTGCACATGGGCTCCGGTGTGGTCCACGCCCAGGGCAAGGGCAGCGTGGTCATCCTGCCGGTCCATTCCCAGGCAAGGGGCCGCATCTTCCTGCCCTTTGCCGACGACGACCCCAAGACGGCGGAGATCCTGTCCAAGATCCTGCTGCTCTCTGAGGACAGCAAGATCAAAGATCCGGGCATTTTGAGTCAGATATGATTTCTGCGATGGTTTGAGCTGATTCGTTTCACGAAGCGGAGGAGCGTTTGCCATGTATAACATCAAATATATCGAATTGAAAACCGGTTGGGCCGACGACGGGCCGGCCTGGATCGGGCATGTAAAGGAGTCCAAATCCGGCGCCACCCTGTACTTCAACGACCGCGCCTTTCAGCGCTGCCGCGGGGCGGCAGGCAACTACGTCGATCTGGAGACCGGGGAAGTCTATTGGATCTCCGGAGTCAAGAAAAACGGAGAGGACCGCCATTGGGCCGGCCACGGAAAAGTCAGCATCGACCGCAGATTGGTGTCGGAATACTGCGCCATCACAGGGCAGTCGGAACTGGATCCTCAGAGATATGACATGATCGATATTGAGGACCGTTTCCCGGTGGAGCGTGTGACGCGGCTGCTGAACAAGAAAGAATAAATGTGAGTCCGGTATAAGGAGGGATCCGTATGGGCTGCTGGGGCATGGGGCTCACCCAAAGCGACGATTATTGCGAGGTCTACGAGGACTTCATGGAGCGCTACGACGAAGGAGAGGAAGTCTCCGCCATCCGGGAGGCGATCCTTGCCGAGCATATCGCAGAGTTCGATCCGGAGGATCCCATCCTCCACGATATGTATTTTGCTCTGGCCAAGGCGGGATGGATCTGCTGCGAGCAGTCCCCGGAGATCCTGGAGCGGGTGCGCAGCATCATCGAAAGCGGGTCAAACCTGGATTTCTACCGGGAGCTGGGCGCCAATGAGCGTGACCTTGCCGAGAGGAAAAAGAAGCTGGCTGCGTTTTGGCATTCGCTGCAGAAGCCAAGGGCAAAGCCCCGGAAGCGGCACCCTGCGCCAAAGGAGCGGGAGCTGCCGGATCTGGACCCGGGGGATGTTCTGGCCTACAAGGCGCCGGAGGGACAGCGGGTGCTGATCGTTCTGGACCGCATCGGCTGGCCCGGATTCTTTCAAGATCAGGTCTTTTGCTGCGTGCTGCAAAGAAGCTTTGAGAAAAAGGAGCTCTCCGTCCTGGACCCGCTCCCGGAAAAGCTGGGGCTGATCAGTTCCTTCTACGCGAAGGAATTTCTTGCCCCTTCCGCCTTCCGGAAGATCGGGACTGTCCCGGTTCCCGAGGGACTCTACGCCAAGCTCTATCCCCTTTCCTGGAATGGCTGGAAGCTGCTTCTGGAGGGATACAAAAAGGACTTTCAAAAGCCTTTTGCCCCGGCGGAAAACCTGGATTTGAGACAGCTCCTGGCCGGGGAGGCGCCGAAGGGGATGAGTCTGTACTGTAGGGTGAGCAAGGTCAGGTTTGGTAACGTGGGCGTGGGGCAGGTCTATATCAAGGACGAGGCCCCGGAAAAGAAGGACACCGCTCCGGTCAACGGCTTTGATACCGAGAAGATCGACCGGCTGCTCGCCCGGGTAGGCGTGGATGAGGACGATGCCTTCTACCGGGAGCTGGGTTCCGTGATCTACAGCCTCGGCCGGGACGCGGAGAATCCCAGGGAACTGCGCTATGCCTACGGGCTTTTGATGGAGCTTTCCCAGCACCCGAAGTCCTCCGTTCGGATGGCGGTGCTCCAGGCTTTGGGCGTCATGGGGGTGCTGCACAAAAAGGCGCCCCTCATCGAATCGGAGGTCAAGGATCGCTTCTATGCCCAGTGGCAGCAGGGAGATCCGGTGGAGCGGGCCATTTTGAAGGACGTGATGGAGGATCTGCGGCGGAGCCGGGGCTGGCAATTCGTTTTGCCGTAGGATGCGCTATGGAGAAACAACAACATGTAAACGGGGAGCCGATCCCCTATGACGCGCCTTTGTCTAAGCTGGAAGAGATGCTGCGGGGCAAGGAGATGCAGCGCTATTGTCTCGCCTGTGAGGCCTTGTCCTGGCGAACCGATGAAGAATCCTTTCGTCTTCTCGCCGCGCAGCTGGATGTGGCGGACCGCTGGCGCCGGCTGTATGCTTTCCGTGTGATTTTTCGCAGCCCCTATTCAGTGAGTCTTTCGTCCTATGCGGTGCAGCAGCTTCTGTCCGACGATCCTTCCTTTGTGTTGGCTGCGCTGGAGATCATTGAGGAACACAGGCTCCCCTGCCCGGAGCAGGCCATAAAAGCGGCGGTTGCTGAGCACTACGAGCTGCTTCACGATCAAGGGAAGCTGCTGTTTCGTCTGGAGGCCAGCGGGGAGAACTATCGCTATCTGACGGACTTGTTTCATCGGGAAGGGCCCTGTATTCGGCAAGAGATCGTGGCGGATATCCTCCTGGACCACTACGAGGATTCCCGGCCCGCGGAGCTCTATGCGCTGCTGGCAGGTTCCGGCTATGCCAGGCAGCGGGCGAAGGCCGCGCTGCTTGCCAAAAGGCGGGGTCTGGATCTCTCCGCCCTGCGGGAAGACCCGGACGGGCATGTGCGAAAAGCCTGCCGCTGATAGGCGGATCTTACAAAAAATCCCGCTTCCCTCTTCAAATGCGCCGATCCATGTGCTATAATAGTTTTATCAAAACATTTTGGAGGACTGACCCATGAAAGAAAAGCTGAAAAATGCCTGGCTGAAGGTGGGCAAGTTCCTGCTCTGGGCCCTGCTCGCCGCTCTCTGCTGCTTTGTGACCTACATGGTCTTTGTCCACCGCAAGCTGAGCCCAAGGACGGCAGCCGCTGCCCCTGGTACCGCAGAAAGAAATAAGGAAACGGCAAAGCGTCCGCCCAAGTCTTTGGGCGGACGCTTTGCCGTTTGGGGTTTTCGACCACACTTGGCAGAACGGCGCTTTCGTGCTATAATGTGCCAAAACCGAGAGAAAACGAGGACGCCACGATGAAAGCTGCGCTGCGCCGGATCCTGCTCCTGCTGCTGCTTTTGCTGCTTCTCCCCCGCCCCGCCGCCCTGGCGGAGACGGCGGAAGAACAGGAGAGCATCCTGGACGAGAACTATCTGAATGACTGGACCGAGGCCTATCTGTGGGAGAACGGACTGGACCGGGGCGGGCAGGACTTCTCTGTGGGCTTCTGCTACACCGCCACCGGGGACTGCTGGTACTATAACGCGGACGTGTTCATGTACTCCGCCAGCCTATACAAGGTCCCGGTGAGCATGCTGGCAGCGGAAAAGGTGTCCGCCGGGGAGCTGAGCCAGGAGGACAAGAGCATGGGGGTCTCCCTCACCTACCTGGAGGAGAGCGCCCTCATTTCCTCCAACAACGACTCCGGCCACCAGCTGATAAGCCTGATGGGCGGCACGGCCTGGGGCAAGTGCAGCGATCAGCTGATCCGCTACACCGATCTGGACGAGGAGTACTTCTCCCCGGATTTCTACAGCAGCAGCTATTACACCGCCCGTTTCATGACCCAGGTGATGCACACTCTCTATGCCGGCGGTGAGGAGCGCTTTCCCCACGTGATCGAGTGCCTGCTCCAGGCCCAGCCGGACAGCTACCTGAACCTGAGCATGAAGGGCCGCTTCCCCGTGGCCCAGAAGTACGGCGCCTACAGGGAGTCCGACGGCGACAACAACAACCACGTCTCCGGCATCATCTACACCCCCAATCCCATCATCGTCACGGTGATGACCCGAAACGTGGGCATGTACCAGAACCACATGGCAGCCTTTGCCGAGTTTCTGGCAGACTACGCCCTCACGCTGGACGAGGAGCTGGAGCGGCGGGAAGCTGCCGCGGCGGCGGCGACCCCGGAACCCACGCCGGAGCCCACGCCCGAACCCACCCCGGAGCCCACCCCGGAACCCACCCCGGAACCCACGCCTGAGCCGACCCCCGAACCCACCTCCCTGCCCGCACCCGCGCAGGAAGCCCGGAATTCCTTTTCCCCGGCCTACGTTCTCCTGGTGCTGGTACTGCTGGCAGTCACTGCCCTTATGCACCTTGTCCGGCGGAAAAAGGTCAGGGCCCGGCAATGATGCACGAGGCAGTTGGCAAAGGCGGCAAAAGCTGCTATAATGTCGAAGCAAGTTTTTTGACAGCGAGGACATGCCCATGAACCACACTCTTCACAAGTTATTCTCCCTGCTGCTGTGCCTGGCGCTGCTGCTCTCTCTGGCCCCCCTGGCCCTGGCGGAGGGCGACAGTCTCCTGGACGAGGCGGTGCTGGACCAGTGGATCCAGGACTATCTGACGAAGCAGGGCATCGGCGGCGGCAACCAGCTCTTCTCCGTTGGCTTCTGCTACACCGCCACCGGGGACTCCTGGTATTATAACGGCGACAGCTTCATGTACTCGGCCAGCATGTACAAGGTGCCCGTGGCCATGCTGCTGGCGGAAAAGGAGGCCTCCGGCCTCATCAACCAGGACACGGACCTGGGCGGCGGCACCCTGCGCTACCTGGAATCCACAGCCCTCACCTTCTCCAACAACGACAGCGGCCACGCCATGCTGAACTATCTGGGCGAGGACAACAGCGGCAAGGCCAGCAAGCTGTGCATGAAGTACGCCTCCCTGGACCAGGCCTACTACGACCAGGACTTCTTCGATTACAGCTACTACTCCGCCCGCTTCATCACCCAGGTGATGCAGACCCTCTGCGAGGGGGGCGAGGAGCGCTTCCCCCACGTGATCGAAAACCTGCTGATCGCCCAGCCGGACAGCTACCTGAACCTGAGCCTCATGGGCAAGTACCGGGTGGCCCAGAAATATGGCGCCTTCCAGGAGCGAAACGGCAACTCCAACAACCACATCACCGCCATCGTCTACACCCCGAACCCCATCATCGTCACGGTGATGACCCGTAACGTGGACCAGTTCCAGCAGCGCATGGCGGACATCGGCGAATACCTTGCCAACTACGCCCTGGAGCTGGACGGCAAGCTTGCCGAACGGCAGCAGGCCCAGGCCCAGGCAGAAGCCCAGGCCGCGGCCCAGGCGGAGGCGGAGCAGGATGCCCAGGCCCAGTCCTCCTCCCAGCTTTCCTTCACCGGCGGCGCTCAGATCGAGGGCGGAAGAGGACGACTCATGCCCGCCTTCTACATCCTCTGGGCGGCCATCGCGGCCTTCGGCGTGCTGGTGCTGCTCCACGCGGCCAGGTACCGCAAGGCCGGGACCAAAGTGACGAGTGACAGGCGCGGCCCCGGGACCCGAGGCCGCCACTAAAAACACGAAAACACCCTGACGATATTTGAACAGCCCCAGATTGTGCGGACAGCACAAAAAAGACCCCTGGTAGGAAAGAATCAATTTAGACGACAGACTGGCACCGCAATTCCAGCGGTGTCAGTTTTGTTTTGGTCTGGATGCGCTGGTAGTTGTAGAAGTAGATGTATTCATCAATCAAACGGTTTGCTTCAGCAAAAGTTGCAATCTTTGTCCGGTAAATACATTCCGTTTTGAGAATGGAGAAGAAGTTTTCAGCCAAAGCATTATCATAGGGATTGCCGCGTCTTGACATAGACGGCTTAATACCGTATGCTTGAGTTAGCTTGAAGTACGCTTGGGAAGTATACTGAAAGCCCTGGTCACTGTGGAGCTGCAACTCTGCAGTGACCTTTTCCTTTTTCTTGGCGGCTCTCAGTGTTGAGAGGACAAGGTGGATTGTCTGCTGTGTACTGGTTTTGTACGCAACAATACTGTTGTCGTAGAGATCACGAATGACAGCGAGATAGAGAAAGCCTTGTCCGGTTCGAATGTAAGAAATATCTGTTACCCACTTCTGGTTTGGCCGATCAGCAACAAAGTTTCGGTTGAGAAGGTTCGGATAACGGTGGAGTGCTTCTCCATACTTTACATACCGTTTTCTCCTAATAACAGAAAGCATACTGTACTTGTTCATCACTCGGAGAACGGTTTTAGGATCATGGTAGATCCCTTGTCTTTCCAGCCAGATGTGCACTCTCCGGTAGCCATAGGTACTCCTACATTCAGTCTGGCACTCACGGATCTTCTCGGCCAGAGCCAGATCTTTTGCAGGTGTCCCCATCCGCTTTACATACCCATAGTAGCCGCTGCGTGAGACGCCGAAGAACCGACACATCTCGCTGATGCTGTACTTTTCCCTATGGCGGTAGATCACCTTGTATTTGACGCTGGCCTTCACTTCCTTTCGGTGAGCGAGAGAAAATCCCGCAGCAATTCCACTTCCATCTTTAACCGCCTATTTTCATACTTGTATTCTTGCAAGGTTTTTGCTGGCTTGCGTCCTCGTTGTTTAGGCATTCCCTGACAGGCTTTCTTACGTTCCCTCGTAAGCAACCTTTTTACTACCAGCTTGCTGCTTAACCCCAACTGCTTGGCTATCTCCCGCTGCGTATATCCCTCTTCCATCAATCGTTTCACTTCTGGTAGTAACGACTGGACTTTCTCGTATCTTCTAGGCATAATAAAACCCCCTAATGTAGTACTTTCATTTTCCTACATTAGGGGGTCTTTGTCTATTGTCCGTTTTTACTGGTTCGGTTCAATTCGTCAGGGTGTTTTCTGTGTGTTGGAACGGGAGTCTCAGCAGACGGGCACGATCCAGCCGAAGGGATCCTCGGCCTTGCCCCACTGGATGGCGGTGATGGTGTCGTAGAGCTTCTGGGTCAGCTCGCCGATCTTGAAGCCGCCGATCACATGGACCTTGTCCTCAAAGGAGATCTCGCCGATGGGGGAGATGACGGCGGCGGTGCCGGTGCCCCAGGCCTCCTCCAGGGTGCCGTTGTCGGCAGCCTCG
>ONCI01000046.1 GCA_900316255.1 uncultured Eubacteriales bacterium
GGCTGCTCTGCTGCTGCAGAACCGGTACTCCAAGCCCCAGGGCCAGATCCACGGCTCCTGGTGGGATATCGCCAAGGTCATTGCCGATGACGTGAAGGCTGCCACCGACGAGGACGGCCTGAAGGCTGCTCTGACCAACTACTACGGCAAGATCGACTCCCTGTTCAATCTGGACGCTTCCGCCCTGCTCTTCGTGGGCGCCTGGAACGGCTGGAACAACGCCGATGAGGACAAGACCTTCTACCTCACCGACAACGGCGACGGCACCTTCACCCTGACCATGGACGTTCCCGAGAGCGATTACATGGGCGGCCGCATCGTCAATCCCGGCAACTGGGATACCGACAAGGGCTTTGCTCAGGTCACCGACGGCGCTGACCTGCTGGATGCTGACGCTGCCGGCGATGACAACAACATCGTCTTCAAAGAAGCCGGTAACTACACCATCACCTGGGACGGCACTGCCATCACCATCGTGAAGAACTGAGGAAGAACAGTAGTCGAATCTCATGCAGACCCGACTGACTTCTGACATCTAAGGGATTTGGCCGGAGTCAAAAGCTACTTTTGACTCCGGCTGATTGTATAAAGGGGCTATGCTATGAAAAGATACAGTGATCTGGAATACCTGCGCCTGTCAAAGGGGCAGAAATTCCTCTACAAGCTGACAAGCTTTTTCGCGGCGATCCCCCGGGGAATGTGGAACCTGGTGCTCAGCATCGGGCGCTTTTTCAAAAACGGCGACTGGAAGACCAGAAGCTCCTTCCTGGTGATGGGCTTCGGCAGCATTGCGAGAGGACAGGTCCTCCGCGGCCTGCTGTTTCTGCTGTTTGAGATCGTATTCATCTTCTATATGGTAGTCCCCCACGGCGGCGCCTACTGGATCAAAATGCTGGGCAGCCTGGGTCTGGAGGGCCCCTCCAAGGGATATGACGAGATCCTGGACCAGTACACCCTGGTGCCCCACGACAACTCCTTCCGCATCCTGCTCTACGGTGTGCTGACCCTGTTCTTCATCGCCGCGTTCCTCTACACCTGGCGCGCCAACGTCCGGCAGAACAAGATCGCCGAGGAGATCCTGCGCACAGGCAAACCCCTGCGCAGCGGCAAGGACGACCTGCGCTCCCTGGTGGACGACAACTTCCACAAGACCCTGCTGGCCCTGCCGCTCACCGGCATCCTGGTCTTCACGGTGATGCCCATCATCTTCATGATCCTGGTGGCCTTCACCAACTACGACGGCGACCACAACGGCTACACCAACGCCCTCTTCGGCTGGGTGGGCTTTGAAAACTTCCGCACCATGTTCTCCTGGAACGTGGGCGGCGTGAACTATGCCGCCACCTTCGGCGAGATATTGACCTGGACCCTGATCTGGGCCTTCTTCGCCACCTTCACCAACTACTTCCTGGGCATCTTCGTGGCCATGATGATCAACAAGAAGGGCATCCATCTGAAGAAGATGTGGCGCACCATCCTGATCCTCACCATCGCCATTCCCCAGTTCATCTCCCTGCTGTACGTCTCCAAAATGTTTGACCTGAACGGCCTGGTCAACGGCGGATTGAAGGCCCTGGGCCTCATCAAGCAGAACATCGACTTCTGGGGCACGCCGAAGCTGGCCAGGATCATGGTCATCGTCATCAATATCTGGATCGGCATCCCCTATCTGATGCTGATCGCTACGGGTATCCTGATGAATATCCCGGCGGACCTGTATGAGAGCTCCCGCATCGACGGGGCCAGCGGCTGGAAACAGTTTACCAAGATCACCCTGCCCTACATGCTCTTCATTACCGGCCCTTATCTGCTCACCAGCTTCACCGGCAACATGAACAACTTCAACGTCATCTACCTGCTGACAGGCGGCAGACCCACCAACGCGGCGGCCTCCGGCGCTGCGGGCAGCGTGGGCTACACGGACCTGCTGATCACCTGGCTCTTCAAGATCACCACCGGCAGCGGCACCAAGTACTACCTGGCGTCCGTGGTCGGCATCCTGGTGTTCCTGGTGGTCGCCCTCATCTCCCTGGTGGTCTACAACCTGCTGCCCTCTGTGAAGAATGAGGAGGATTTCCAGTGATGAGCAACAACAATACTGCCGCCATCGAGCGGGAAAAGCGGCACATGGGCCTGAAGGCCAGTGCCCGCATCAGCAACACCATCATTTACATCCTGCTGGTCGTTATCAGCATCATCTGGCTCATCCCCTTCGTGTGCATCGTGCTGCAGTCCTTCCGGATGGAATCCACCGGCCGCGTGGGCTATGTGATCCCCCAGGTCTGGGGCCTTGGCAATTACCGGAAGCTCTTTGACCCCAGCACCAACTTCCTGCGCTGGTACCTGAACACCTTCATCATCGCGCTGGTGGTGGCCGTGGTGCAGACGGTGATCGTGCTGTGCATGAGCTATACGCTGTCCCGTTTCCGCTTCAAGATGCGCAAGCCCCTCATGCAGTTCATGCTGATCCTGGGCATGTTCCCGGGGATGCTGGCCATGATCATCCTCTACCGCGTGCTGGACGATCTGCATCTCACCGGCCAGTACGGCAACGCTGTGCCGGGCCTGATCCTGGTGTATGTGGCCTCCTCCGGCATGGGCTATTACGTGTCCAAGGGCTTCTTTGACACCATCCCCAAGACTTTGGACGAGGCGGCCCGGGTGGACGGCGCCAACCGCGCCCAGGTGCTCTATAAGATCATCCTGCCCCTGGCCAAGCCCATCGTGATCTACACGATCCTGACCGCTTTTATGGGGCCCTGGGGCGACTTCGTGTTTGCCCGCTACGTCTCTCAGGTGATCCCCCAGGCCATGAACGTGGCCGTCGGCCTGCAGTCGTGGTTGGCGACCGATACCATGGTCCATGACAACTATACGCTGTTCTGCGCCGGCGGCGTGGTGGTCGCCGTGCCAGTGGCGATCCTGTTCATGTGCCTGCAGAGGTACTATGTGGAAGGCGTCACCGGCGGCGCCGTCAAGGGCTAAGAGCTGAAAGGAGCAGAGACAAATGGCAAGTGTGAAATTGACGAATGTCAAAAAAGTATATGACAACAACGTGGTAGCCGTCCACGACTTCAATCTGGACATCCATGACAAGGAATTTGTGGTCTTCGTCGGCCCCTCCGGCTGCGGCAAATCCACCACCCTGCGCATGATCGCGGGCCTGGAAGAGATCAGCGGCGGCACCGTGGAGATCGACGGCGAGGTGGTCAACGACCTGCAGCCCAAGGACCGCAACATCGCCATGGTCTTCCAGAACTACGCCCTGTACCCCCACATGACGGTGTATGACAACATCGCCTTCTCCCTGCGCCTGCAGAAGATGCCCGAGGATCAGATCTACGAAAAGGTCACCAACGCCGCGGACATCCTGGGCATCACCGAGTATCTGCTGCGCAAGCCCCGGGCGCTCTCCGGCGGCCAGCGCCAGCGCGTTGCCATCGGCCGCGCCATGGTGCGCCATTCCAAGGTGTTCCTGATGGACGAGCCTCTCTCCAACCTGGACGCCAAGCTGCGCAACCAGATGCGCGCCGAGATCATCCTGCTGCGCCAGAAACTGGACACCACCTTCATCTACGTCACCCATGACCAGACCGAGGCCATGACCCTGGCCGACCGTATCGTCATCATGAAGGACGGCTACATCATGCAGGTGGGCACCCCCGAGGAATGCTTTGACATGCCCTCCAATCTCTTCGTGGCCGAGTTCATCGGCGCGCCGAAGATGAACATCATGAAGACCCAGCTACTGCGGGAAAACGGCAAGTACTTCGTCACCCCCTTCGGCTCCAAGATCGAAGTCACCGGCGAGAAGGGCAAGCTGCTCCAGCAGAAGAACGTCCCCGCGGGCGAGGTGCTCCTGGGCGTCCGGCCCGAGCATATGGTCCTGGCTGACGCCAGGGATGCCGCCGCCATCCCCGCGACCCTGGAGGTCAACGAGATGATGGGCAGCGAGCTGCACCTGCACGTCTTCACCGAGGACGGCACCCGCCTCATCGTGCGCGTGCCCACCATCGGCCTGGAGAGCGGCGAGCGGGAGAGCCTGGTCGGCGGCAAGAAGATGGCTGTCACCTTCGAGGGGAAGGTCATGCACTTCTTCGACCCCGAGACCGAGAAGAACCTGCTGCTGTAATTCAAATCGCATCACGCAAAAAGCCGCCCGTCCCGGGCGGCTTTCTTGCGCGGAGAGGAGGTCGGCTGTGCCGAGGAAATATGCATCCTCCGGCTTGCTATTTCTGAATTGTTCTGTTAAACTTGATTTAGAAGCCGACAGCAGGGAGGAGGTCGTGGATTCAGTTCCGCTCGTCCTCCCCAAGACGTCGGCTTTTTTTCTTATCAAGGCAACTGTCGTGTAAAGGTGGCCACCGGAATCGGTGGTTTTTTTTGATTAAAGGCGAGAAGGCCTTCCCCCAGGGGGGGAAGGTGGCAGCCGCCGTCCCCCGCAAGGCGGCTGTCGGATGAGGGAGAGTGCAAGATCAAGTACCGGAAGACGGAAAGAACGGATCATTCTCCCTCATCACCCGCTGCGCGGGAGCTTCCCCCGTTGGGGGAAGCACAGAAGAGAAACACGCGCTTCATTCCGATTGACGCTGCTTTCCGCGGGCGGTATAATGGCAGCAAAGATCAAAGCGGGAGGGTTACCCATGAAAGCCATCGAAAAGAAAGACATTCTGAACTATCGCTTCCTCTCCAACATTCGTTACGCCCCCGGCGGGGAGCGGGCCGCTTTTGTGGTGGCCAGCGCCAACGAGGAGGAGAACTGCTATGAGCAGCGGCTCTGGCTCTACGAAAAGGGCGAGCTGCGCCAGCTCACCGACCTGGGCAAGGAGGGCCGTTTCACCTGGCTGGACGAGAACCGCCTGCTGTTTCCGGCGGTGCGCTCCGCTAAGGAAAAGAAGCGGGCGGAGGGACACGAGGAGTTCACCGCCTATTATGTCCTGGACCTGCGGGGCGGGGAGGCTCTGCCCTTCATGACCCTGCCCTTTGCCGCGGGGAAGCTCCGGGTGCTGGACGAGAATACCTTTGCCGTCACCGGCACGGTGGACAAGCGCCATCCCGCGCTCTATGCCGCCGATGAGGAGGAAAAGGCCAAGGTCCGCAAGCAGCGGGAGGAGGACAAGGACTATGAGGTCTTTGACGAGCTGCCCTGGTACTTCAACGGCGCCGGCGTCACCAACGGCCAGCGGGAGCGGCTCTTCTTGGTCAAGCGGGAGCCGATGCAGCTCACGCCCCTCACCGAACTGCCGGAGGACTTGCTGGACTTCACGGTCCTGGGCGAGGAGCTCATTTTCGCCGTGAACCGCCGGGAGCGGAAGCTGCAGATCCGGGGCTTTAGCCTCCGGGCTCGGAACTGGAAAACCGGGGTGGAGCGGGAGCTCTGCCGAAACGAGGAACTCTGCTTTGCCGGCATGGAGGCTGTGGGGGAAAAGCTCTGGATCTTTGCCACCGAGGGCAGGCGCTTCGGCCTCAACGAGAACAACTGGGTCTACAGCCTGGACCCCGCAGAGGGGGAGCTGAAGCTGCTGCGGCAGGAGGAGTACTGCCTTTACAACTCCGTGGGCAGCGACTGCCGCCTGGGCGGCGGGAGACAGCATGTGCCCCAGGGGGAGAGCCTCTTTCACCTGACCACCCGGGAGGGGGACTGCCACCTCTACCGCATGGACCCGGACGGCAGCGACCGGCCGCTCATCGTGAAGGCGGGCAGCATCGACGCCTTTGACGTCAGCGGCGACGATGCCCTGCTCATCGCCCTCTATGACATGAGACTGCAGGAGCTCTACCGGGCGGATCTGAAGACCGGAGAGATCAGCCGCGTCTCCCGTTTCAACGACGAAAACCTGGAGGGACGCTATGTGGCAAAGCCTCAGCCCCTCACCATTTGCTCCAAAGGCACGGAGATCGGCGGCTGGGTGCTGCTGCCGAAGGACTATGACCCGGAGAAACGCTACCCCGCCGTCTTTGATATCCACGGCGGACCCAAGACCGTCTACGGCCCGGTGTTCTATCATGAGATGCAGTTCTGGGCGGGCATGGGCTACTTCGTGTTCTTCTGCAACCCCACCGGCAGCGACGGCCGGGACAACGCCTTCGCGGATATCCGCGGCAAGTACGGCACTGTGGACTATGAAAACCTCATGGACTTCTGCGACGCGGTGCTGGAGACCTGGCCCCAGATCGACCGGGCGCGAGTCTGCGAGACCGGCGGCAGCTACGGCGGCTTCATGACCAACTGGATCATCGGCCACACGGACCGCTTCTGCTGCGCGGCCAGCCAGCGCTCCATCTCCAACTGGCTCAGCTTCTGGGGCACCAGCGACATCGGCTTTGACTTCACCCCGGACCAGAACGCCGGGGACCTGTACGAGAGTCCGGAGAAGCTCTGGGCCCGCTCGCCCCTGGCCTACGCCAAAAACGTGAAGACCCCCACCCTCTTTATCCACTCGGATGAGGACTACCGCTGCCCCCTGGAGCAGGGCCTGCAGATGCTGGCCAGCCTCCTGGACCGGGGCGTGGAGACCCGGCTCTGCCTCTTCCATGGGGAAAACCACGAGCTGAGCCGCTCCGGCAAGCCCAAGCATCGGCTCCGCCGCCTGGAGGAGATCACCGACTGGTTCGAAAAGCACGCGAAGTGAAGAGTTTTTAGATAATAACAGAGCGGAAGTGCCTGGTCGGCGCTTCCGCTCTGTTTTGCTGCGTACCATGCCCCCGCGCAGGGAGCGATCCCCGGTGTCGCTCCGGACACCTCGCTTCAGAGATCGATGGCGAGAAGAAGGAGAGGAGGTGCCACCTCATCCGTCATCCGCCTCGCGGGAGATCGGCGGATGCCACCTTCCCCTCGAGGGGAAGGCTTTTGGCAGGGACGGGGACGAGATCCTTCGCTTTGCTCCGCGAAGCCATGACAAATTCGGGGCTTGTCAACGTGCTGACCTCCCCTACATAGTGGAGGTTTTTCCAAGGTCCCTCAATTCCGAATTCCACATTCCGAATTCCGCATTGACTTCACGCCCCCACCCGGATGCGAAACTGCTTTCCGCTCTCGGCGCTGACGGAGATCTCCACCGCCCTCCCATCCTCGTCCCGGGCGGAGAAGACGTAGCAGGGTACCGGTCTCCCGCCGGGGCTGCGGAGGATCATCCGTACACAGGAGGCCTCCCGGAGAGAAGCGGGCAGGGCCTCCCTGGCCCCGTCCTCCTCTACCGCCCAGGTGACCTGAATGGGTTCCGGGTCAAACTTCGTGGCATCAAAGCTGTAGAGAGAGCCGTCGTCCAGGGCGATGGAAAGCCGCAGCGGGTCCTCCGGGCAAAGGACGCCGTCCTGCTCGCGCACATAGGAGAAGAGGGCCAGACAGGCGCTTTGGGACTGCTCCAGCAGCTGCAGATCTTCATAGCCGTGGGTCTTGAGAAAGGCCTCCGCTTTTTTCTCGGCCTGCTCCATGGTGAGCGCTGCCTCCGGGACCAGACGGCTGCAGCTATAGCTCTCCACGCCGCCCCGGCCCACGGAGATCCAGGCCTCCTCCGCCCGGTAGCAGCGGCGGCCCTCGCCGCCCTCCGCCTGGTAGTCCAGGCACAGCTCCTCCGGGGAAAGACCCGCGAAGGCGGCCGCGGCGGCGAGCATCTCCTCCTCGGTGAGAAGCCCGCCGCTCTTCTTTTTCTCCTCCGCGCCGTAAGCGCCGTCATAGCGCAGTTCAACCGGGTCAAAGCCGTCCTCCCAGCGCTTCAGCTCCTCGCTGAGCCTGGGCCCGGTCTCCGTTCCCACATTGCGCAGGCGCTTTTCCCGGCTGTCCATGGCGAGCTCCCTGTCCTGCAGGCTTTGCCGCAGCTCCAGGAGCCTTTGGGAAAAATCTCCCGCGGCGTCGGAGAGCTCCCGCAGTTCCCGCCTTTGCCGCTGGGTGAAGGGCTGCCCCTGGCCGCAGAGACTGTGGGCATAGTCCCCGGCGGTGTTGAGAAAGCCGGAGAGCTGCTCCAGCTCCCAGGTGGAAAAGGGGAGAGTGGACAGGGCGCTCTCCGCCGCGGCGGCGCTGGCGTAGGCCTCGCAGCAGATCCGGTCGCACATGTCGCTGTCGGCGGCGTAGGGGCTCTGTTCCAGCACGGCGGAGAGGGTCTGGACCGCGCGCACCGTCTCCTCATAGGCGAGGGACGCGCTCTCCTCCGCCGTGCGGCGGTACCAGCCCAGGCCCCACTGCCCCGCCCAGGCATAGAGCCCAAGGGCGATCACCAGCACGGATAGGTAAGAGATCAGCAGGATCTTGGTTTTCTTGCGCATAAATAACACCTCTTTTGGGGTAGGATTCCCAAAAGAGGCGGTTTTTATCAATGAAAGACTCAGATTTGAGGAGCAGATTGGTGAAAGAGTCCGCTTCGCGGGGACCTCATCCGGCGCTGCGCGCCACCTTCCCCCTGCGGGGGGAAGGCTCCCTGTCGGGCAGCATTCCCCAAAAGAAGCGGTTTTTTCAATTCCGAATTCCGAACTTCGAATTCCGAATTTTACATGAGCTTTTCCAGCCCGATGCGGAGGCGGCGGAGGGTCTCCTCCCTGCCAAGGATCCGGCAGATCTCCACGGCGCCGCCGGGGGTGACGGCCTTGCCCGCAGCGGCGATGCGCACGGGCCACATGATCTTGGCGTTCTTCACGCCCTGCTCTTCGGCAAGCTTCACCATGCAGTCCAGGATGTGCTCGTCGTCCCAGCTCTCCAGCGCCTCGAAGCGGGGGATCACGGTCTCCAGCACGGCCTTGGAGGAAGCCTCGTCGGACTTGGACTTCTTGTGCACAAAGAGCTCGGTGCCGTATTCGGGCAGCGCATCGAAGAAGTCCAGCTTTTCGGGGATCTCGGTGAGGACCTCGGTGCGCTGCTGCAGCAGGGCGGCGATGGCGGCGGCGTCGATGGCCGGGTTCTTCACGGCCCTGCGGATCCAGGGCTCGGCCACTTTGGCAAAATCCTCCGCGCTCATGCGGCGGATGTACTCGGCGTTGAAGTAGCGCAGCTTCTCGATATCGAAGATGGCGGGGGACTTGGAGATGCCGGACATCTCAAAGGCGGCCTTCAGCTCGTCCATGGAGAAGATCTCCTGCTCCGCCTGCTCGCCCCTGGGGCTCCAGCCCAGCAGGGCCACATAGTTCAGCACCGCGTCGGTGAGATAGCCCTGGGCGATCAGGTCCTCGTAGGAGGGATCGCCGTGGCGCTTGGACATCTTGTTGTGGGCATCCCGCATGACGGGGGAGCAGTGGACGTACTTGGGAATGTCCCAGCCGAAGCCCTGGTAGAGCAGGTTGTACTTGGGGGCGGAGGAGAGATACTCGCTGCCGCGGACCACATGGGTGATGCCCATGAGATGGTCGTCCACCACGTTTGCAAAGTTGTAGGTGGGCAGGCCGTCCCGCTTCATCAGCACCTGGTCGTCCAGGGTGGCGTTCTCCACGGTGATGTCGCCGAAGATCTCGTCGTGGAAGGTGGTGGTACCCTCCTCGGGGATGCGCTGGCGGATCACATAGGGCTCGCCCGCGGCGGCGCGGCGGTCGGACTCCTCCTTCGTCAGGAAGCGGCAGGGGTTGGCCTCCCGGTTAAAGTCGCCGGTGTCCTCCTCGCTTTCGGTCTTCTCGCAGAAGCAGCGGTAGGCGTGGCCCTTCTCCACCAGAAGCTCGGCATACTTGCCGTAGAAGGGCCGGCGCTCGGTCTGCACATAGGGACCCACGGGGCCGCCCACATCAGGGCCCTCGTCATGGTCCAGGTGGCACTCGGCCATGGTCTTGTAGATCACATCCACCGCGCCTTCCACCAGACGCCCCTGGTCGGTGTCCTCGATGCGCAGCAGGAACTTGCCGTCATTGTGGCGGGCGATCAGGTAGGTATAGAGCGCCGTACGCAGATTGCCCACATGCATATACCCCGTGGGCGAGGGGGCAAAACGGGTGCGCACCTCATTTTTCGGGATGCGGGCCTCCATTTCGTCAAACCAGACAGTATCCATTGTAAAGCTCCTTTATCCTTAAAACTAAAAACAAAAAACTAGAAACTGCCCCGAAGGGGCTTGTATATCTTATTTTACATTTTCCCTGTTGTCAAGATGAAGTTCTTTTGGTATAATACCATTTTGACGAAAGCCTATCAGAAAAGGAAGTGTTCTTATGGAAAATACCGCTCCTGCCAAAAAAGTCATGCTCTCGGGCATCAAGCCCACCGGCGATCTGACCCTGGGCTCCTACCTGGGCGCCATCAAGAATTGGGCCGAACGGGCCGAGCAGTACGACTGCTACTATTTCATGGCGGATCTCCATGCTCTCACCACCCGCAACGACCCCGCCCTGCTGCGGCGCAGGACCCTGGAGCAGCTGGCCCAGTATGTGGCCTGCGGTCTGGACCCGGAGAAGAACACCCTCTTCATTCAGAGCCATGTGCCCGCTCACGTGGAGCTGGGCTGGGTGCTGAACTGCTACACCATGTTCGGCGAGCTCAGCCGCATGACCCAGTTCAAGGACAAGAGCGCCAAGAACGCCGACAACATCAACGGCGGCCTCTTCACCTATCCCGCCCTGATGGCGGCGGATATCCTGCTGTACCAGCCGGACTACGTCCCCGTGGGGGAGGACCAGAAGCAGCATGTGGAGCTGACGCGGGACGTGGCCCAGCGCTTCAACAATCTCTACGGCGAGACCTTCAAGATCCCCGAGCCCTTTGTCCCCAAGGTGGGTGCGCGGGTCATGGACCTGCTCAATCCCAACAGCAAAATGTCCAAGTCCGATGAAGTGGGCAACGGCCGTGTGGTCATCATGGAAGCGCCGGAGGACATCATGCGCAAGTTCAAGCGCGCCGTCACCGACTGCGACACCGAGCACTGCGTCCGCTACGATCCGGAGAACAAGCCGGGCGTGGCAAACCTCATGAGCATCTATGCCGCCGTCACCGGCAAGACCTTCCCGGAGATCGAGCTGGAGTTCGACGGCCTGGGCTACGGCGCCTTCAAGCCCGCCGTGGGAGAGGCCGTGGTGGAGACCCTCCGCCCCATCCGGGAGGAGGCCCAGAAGATCATGAAGGACAAGGCCTATCTGGAGACCCTGTGCAAAACGGGCGCCGAGCGGGCACCCTGCGCAAGGTCTATAAGAAGGTCGGACTGGTACCGCTTGCGCGGTAAGGGAACAGAGAACCGGGAATCAGGAATAAGATCGGAGTCGCCTTTGGCGACAGATTCGAAATCGCCCGCGAGAGCGTACACCTTATCTTTTCACTTTTCGCTTTTCGCTTTTCACTTTTCACTTTCATAGAGATAGTATTGGAGAATCTGCGATGTTTTCGAACATGGCCCTGTGGATCAAATTGATACTGGCAGCGGGGGTGGCTTTCCTCCTCTGCTTCGGCATGACCCCGCCGGTGAAGCGCTTTGCGGAGCTGATCGGCGCGGTGGACAAGCCCAGCGAACGGCGCATCAACAAGGTGCCCATCCCCCGGATGGGAGGCCTGGCCATCTTTCTGGGCTTTGTACTGACGGCGCTGCTGTTTGTGCCTCTGAGCACCCAGGTCACCGGCATCCTGCTGGGCGCGGTGATCATTGCCGTCATGGGCGCGGTGGACGATATCGTGTCCCTGAACCCCTGGGTGAAGCTCCTGGGGCAGATCGTGGCCGCCGTGGTGGTGATCCGCTGCGGTGTGGTGTTTGACGCCATTTCCAACCCCAACCCCCTCTCGGAGGTGGCCTTCATCGAGATCGGCTGGCTCTCCGTGCCGCTGACCGTCCTCTGGATCGTGGCCTGCACCAACGCCGTGAATCTGATCGACGGACTGGACGGGCTGGCGGTGGGCGTTTCCGCCATCAGTTCCCTCACCATGCTGGTGGTGTCGCTGATCGTTTCCGATCCCGCCGTGTCTCTGCTCCTGGCCGCGCTCACCGGCGCCTGCCTGGGCTTCATGCCCTATAACCTGAACCCGGCCAAGATCTTCATGGGAGACGTGGGCTCCCAGCTGCTGGGCTTTGTGCTCAGCACGGTGTCCATCCTGGGCCTTTTCAAGATGCATGCCATCATCACCTTTGTGGTGCCTTTCCTGGCCCTGGCCCTGCCCCTCACCGACACGACCTTTGCCTTCTTCCGCCGCATCCTCCGGGGACAGAGCCCCTTCCATCCGGACCGGGGCCATCTGCACCACCGGCTGCTGGACATGGGCCTGAGCCAGAAGCAGGCGGTTGCCCTGATGTACGGCATCTCCGCGCTGCTGGGCATCGCCGCGGTGCTCATGACCTGGACCAATCCGGTCCTGCGCATCGGCTGCGCGGTGCTGGCCTTCGGCATCTCCATCACCGTGTGGCTCTTCGTTTTTCGCAAGAACCCGAACCTTCATGTGAACCACCGCGAAAGCAACGAGAAGAAAGAACAGCAATAAGATCTGCGCAGGGGCGGAGACGCCCCTGCGCTTGCAATGTTCAGGAGAGAAAGACCAGGGCGGCCAGAGTCAGCAGCCACTCCGGATCACCGCTTTCCCGGTAGAGCAGATACAGGATCAGCAGCAAAAGCAGATCCTCCGTCTCCAGATCCCGAAGACTGCCGGAGAGCATGCGCTGCAGCTGCCGCGGCAGCAGCTCCGACAAAGGATTCCCTCCCGGCCCGGGGCCCGGACGGGGCGGCGGCCCGGAGGCTGCGGGCGGCGGGGGAGCCGGCATCTCCGCAGGCGCGTCCTCCAGGGGCCGGACCCTGCCGGTGTTTCCCTCATAGCGCTTCGCCATTTCCCGCTTCTCCCATGGCAAACCGGGCCAGCCTTGCCATCTGCGCGATACGCATGGCCTTTGCCAGCTTCCTCTGCCGCTTTTCCGAGAGCCAGGGCTTCAGCGCCTCCAGCAGGGCGGCTTTGTCCCCGCCGCTCCGGGGCGGCGCCGGCAGGGAGCCCAGGGAGCCGGGCAGACCGGCCTCCGGCTGCGGCGCTGTTTTCTCTGCCGCGGCGGAGGGCTCGCCCCCGCCCATCAGCGTTTGGGCCAGGCTGCTGATGCGCCGCATCTGCTCTGGATCGCTGAAAATGCTGTTCAGCCGGTCCTCCAGTTCTCCCATGGCCCACGCCCCCTTACTTCTCCATCAGACTCTGCAGCTCGGTCACAAGCCTCCGCCCCTCCGCCGTCCCCAGTACGCCCCGCAAAAGCTGCTGCAGCGCCGCGCTGTCCCCGGCGCGGAGGGCGCGTTCCGCCTCTCTCCCGTCGAACATGGCGCCCAACCTCTGCCCCTCGGGCGACTCGGCCAGGGCGCGGATCCCTCCGTCTTTTCCCCTGCGGCGCAGCTCCTGCGCCAGCTTTTCCAGATCCTGCATACCATCACCCTCCCCTTCGCTCCATTCTATGCGGCAGGGCGGGAAACTTGACTGAAACGAGGAAATGTGTATGAAAGCCGCCGTTTTTTCCGATACCCACGGCAACACCGCCCGCATGGCCGCGAAGGTGGCCGAAGTGCGGCCGGATGTGATCCTCCATCTGGGCGATCACGACCGGGATACCCGGATCCTGCGGCAGCGCTTCCCGGACATTCCCCTGTACTCCGTTTGCGGCAACTGCGACTACGGCTCCCAGGAGCCGGTTTCCCGGGTGGTGAGCCTGGGCCCGGTGCGGGCCTTCATCACCCACGGGCACATGTACAATGTTCGCTGGAGCGTGGACTCTCTGGTCTACGCCGCCCAGGAGCAGGAATGCCAGCTTGCCCTCTACGGCCACACCCATGAGGCCGATTCCCAGGAGATCGGCGGGGTGAAGGTGGTCAACCCCGGCACCGCCGGCATGGGACGCAAGCTGACCTGGGCCCTCATCACCGTGTTCGATAACGGCGGTATCGCCGTGGAGATCAAGGACCTTTGATCCATGGAAGACAGGCAAAACCCCGGAGCTTTTCTCAAAGCTCCGGGGTTTTTGCCTGCGTGAAGAGGTGAGGAAAGGAAGGGCCTTCTGCCAAAGGGAGAAAAGATCCGTCGGCGAAGCCGGGCTTCATTTTATCTCAGCCAGGCTGCAGCGGGCGGCGTAGCGGCGGGGGACGGAGGACACATAAGGGCTTTCCCGCAGGAAAAAGCGCCAGAGCCGGTCCCTGTATGTCTCGGCGTAATCCACATTCACCCGGGGCGAAACGCCGATCGCCTCCGGGGGAAAGGTCCGGTATTCCTCCAGGCGGAGGCTGCCGGAAAAGAGATCCTGCCCGTAGTGCTCCATGCCGATGCCCATGGCCTGGCAGAGCCGTCCCGGCCCGCTGCAGAGCAGGCGCTTCTCCGCCGTTCCCCGCCGCTGGGCCATCAGCGCCAGACCCTCCACCGGCTCCAGCGCCCGGATCAGCACCGCCTGGGGCTCGCCGGCAGAGGCGGTCACCACGTTGAAGCAGCGGTGTATGCCGTAGAGCCGGAACACATAGGCCTGCCCCGCCGGTCCGTACATGGCCTCGGTCCGGGCGGTGCGGCGGCCGCCGAAGGAGTGGGCCGCGTCATCGTAAGGCCCGCAATAGGCCTCGGCCTCCACGATCATGCCGGCACAGCGGCCCTCAGGACTGTCATGGACCAGGAGCTTGCCCAAAAGCATCGGCGCAGCTTCCGCCGCGCCGATGGACAAAGACTGCTTATTCCACATGGATTGAATGGCAGTGATGGACATGTTCCCGGATAACATCAAAGGTCTCGATGCTGAGATCATGCTCGATCTTGCAGGCATCCTCCCGGGCGGCCTCCTCGCTGACGCCCAGGTCGATCAGGATCTGGGTCAGCAGCTTATGGCGCTCATAGATCCGCGCGGCGATCTCCATGCCGGCGTCGGTCAGACCGATGAGCCCGTCCGTATCCATGGTGATGTAGCCGTTTTCCCGCAGGCGCTTGGTGGCGTAGCTCACACTGGGCTTGGTGACGCCCAGCTGGGTCGCAACATCCACCGAGCGGACGTAGCCGCGCCTCTCCTTGAGCATCAGCATAGCCTCCAGATAGTCTTCTGAAGACTGTTGGATCTTCATCTGCAGAGCCTCCTTTTGCTGTTGGAACTTTCTGCTGCTAAATTATCACAAATAGAGGGAAAAAGCAAGGCGTTTGACACCTCAAACCAGGAAAAAGAGAACAACCAGGCCGCCTTTGAGATGCTCCTCGCCAAAGCGCTCCATGGGCATCACCGTGTCCTCCAGACCGTCTGCGACGTTGAAGAAGCGGAAGCCCTCTTCTGTGCGGCAGTAGAATACGAAATGGGGCGTTCTCTCCTCCCGATAGCGGAAGATGCCGGCCCGGCTGCGGGAGGCCTGGGCCAGCGCCTCCTCCCGGCCCCGCAGCTCCTGCAGCTCCGGTACGCGGGAGAGCAGATAGCGGCGCATCACGGGCAGCAGGGTGGGACCGGGCATCCGGACCCGGTGCCCCTCATCCAGCGCGCTTCGCACGCTGTCCCAGTCCTCCTCCCGGAAGAGAAAGTGCAGCAGGTCGAAGGCCGCGATCCAGCCGCAGCCGTTGATGCTGGCAGGCATGCTGCGGTAGCGGACTGAGGAAAAGCAGTCCTGGTCCCGGATGTATCCATCGGGAGAAAAGCCCTCCGACAAAGGCTTGGGTGCGCCCAAGGCCGCGCCTCCTTTCAGGATCCCTGCTCCGGGACGCTGAGGACAAAGTGCAGCAGGGTGTAGGTCTCCCCATTGCGGGGATCGGCACAGGACTCCTCCCCGGCGGGGCGGAAGCCCCGGGAGAGGATGAGCCGGTGGGATCGCTCGTTCTGTTCCCGGCAGCTGGCCCGGAATTCCATTGCCCCCAGGGAAAAGGCGGTGCGGATCAGGGCGTCCAGGATCTGGCCGCCGTAGCCCCGGCCCACATAGTCCGGCCCCAGGGCCACGCCGCCCTCTTCCCAGATCCCCGGGGCGATCTCCTGCATGCCCGCATAGCCGATGGCCCTGCCGTCGACTTTGCTGTAGACATCCAGAAAATAGGGATGCGCTGCCTGCCAGCGCAGGGTCCGCCGCATCCGGTCCCGGGCGGCCTCCTCGCTCTCGGTCACGTCCCAGAGCATATAGCGGGCGGTCTCAGGATGACGCCATACGTTGACATAGAGATCCTGCCAGTCCTCAAAGACGGCTTGTTTCAAAATCAGATCGGGCGTTTCGATCATAGCAAAACCTCGCAGAAAGTGACATGCGGCGCGCGGCGATCCCTCGCCGGAGGCAGGGGCTTCACGCGCCTCCTTTTATGCCGCGTCAGCGGCGCTGTCCTCCAGCAGGATGCGGCGCATGGTCTCCGCCACCTTTTCGAGACGGCCCGGATCAAAGGGGCTGTCCAGCCCGGCGTTCAGGGCGCTGTCCAGCATGTCCGGATACTCCCGGGGCAGCATTTCCAGGAACTTGGCGAGCCCTTCTCCGGGCTGGGCCTCCTCCAGCTGGAAGACCTGCATGGCGATGTCGTGGGAGACGGGGTAGGTGATCACATAGAAGGGCTGCTCAAAGAAGTGGGTGATGTCGATCCAGAGCTTGCTGTAGAGGCTCTCAAAGCCCGCCTCGCAGAAACCGTAGTCCTGGCTCAGCTGCAGGAAAAGCTGGTTGATCGATTCCTCCGTCAGCTCTTCCGGCTCCATGCTGTAGACGCGGTGCTCAAACTCCGCGAAAGCGGCCTGCTGCACATACATGTTGAGAATGTCCAGCATCTTGATCTGGTAGAGGTTCTCCAGCTCCTCCCCGCTGAGTTCCCGGTCCAGCCGGGTCATCATCAGCAGCTCCATGGCCTGGGAGAAGCACTCCGCCAGGTCGATAGTCTCCTCCGCGCCGTAGTTCAGGTAGCCGTCCAGATAGTGGCCGAACTCGTGGGAGAAGGTGGTGATATCGTCCAGGGTGCCGCCGGCGTCCATGAACAGGAAGGGCACCTCATAGGCGGGCAGATAGGTCTGGAAGGACATTTCGGCCTTCAGCGGGCTGTAGTCCAGATCGCAGAGGCGGTACTTCACCATGAACTCATAGGCGTCCTGCACCTCCTCGCCCATGTCGCTGACGCCGCAGCGCAGCACCTCCTCCAGACGCTTTGCGTCGATGGGGAAGCTCTCCAGATCCCAGAGAATGCCGGAGGCCATGACCTCCCGGTAGAGGGGCACGATGTGCTCCTTCACGCCCTGCAGGTACTCCGCCGCCAGCTCCGGGCTATAGTCCCGGGTGAAGTCGTGGTCGAAGGCCAGCTCCTCATAGCTGCCATAGCCGGCGGCTCTGGCCTGCTCCTGGCGGTTTTTCACCAAGTCGATATAGATGCGGGAGAGGGTGGGGTTGAACTGGTCGTAGTAGGAGAAGAGCAGGTTCAGATAGGCATAGCCCTGGTATTCGTCCAGAGCCGTGAAATACTCCACCTCGTTGCCGTCGGCCAGGACCACGATGGGGTTTGCCACCGTGTCCCGGTACTCGGCGATCAGGTTGCTCTCGGCCTGCAGCAGGGCCACCATCTCGTCGTCGTAGAAGGCGGTGGAATCGTCGGCATACTCCTCGGCAAAGCCGGGCCAGAAGTACTTTTCCTCCAGCTCCTGGGCCATGTCGGACATGCCGCAGCGGAAGTAGAGCTGCTCGAAGAGCTGGCTCACGTCGGCGCTGGCCTCATCCAGCCAGGCGTACTCCTCGGCATAGAACTCGTCTGTCATATCCTGGCAGGAGCGGATGAAGGCGATGGCCACCATGGTGTCAAAAGCGGCGTAGAGTTCGTCGCAGGCGTCCAGCAGCGGCTCCACCGTCTCGTAATCCGCGCCGCTGTCCAACGCTTCGCCCACCTTGTCGATGGCGGCGCGCATCTCGTCCAGATCCGGCCGCTCATAAGGCATCTCGTCAAAGGGGATCAGGTCCCACAGACCCTCCCGCACATCGGTGGGCTCCACATAGGGCTTTTCGGCGGGGGCAGCTTCTTCCGCGGGCATTTCTTCGGGAGAGGCCTCTTCCGGCGCCTCCTCAACGGGGGCGGCGGCTTCCTCCTTTTCCTCCACAGGAACGGCAGCAGGCTCCGGGGAAGCCTGCGCCGGGGCGGAGACAGGCTTTTTGGCGGCGCAGCCGGTCAGCATGCTCAGGCAGAGCAGCGCGGCCAGCAGAAGGCAGAGCGTTCTTTTCATCGTCATTCCTCCGTTTCACGTTTTTCCCCTGCAGTATAGCATAGTTTGCTTCAAACTGAAAAGGGCTTGCAAAGGGAAAGATCTTTTTTTATAATCATAAGGGAAAGATATCCTGTCTTTTGACGTTTTGAAAGGAAAAGTGTTCCGCCGGGCCAGCCCGGGGAAGGAGGAAGCGCTGTGAACGAGATCTATGTCACCGGACACCGGAATCCGGATACGGATTCCATTGTGGCCTCCATGGCCTATGCCAATCTGCGCCAGGCGCTGGGGGATCGGAATTACAGGGCCGTGCGCATCGGCTCGGTGAACGACGAGACCCAGAAGCTGCTGGAACGCTTCGGGATGGAGGCGCCGCCCCTGGTGAAGAACATGCGCACCCAGGTGAAGGACCTGGATTTTGACCACCCGCCCGCCCTCAGCGGCTCGGTGCCCATCGATCTTGCCTGGCGCACCATGCGGGACGGGGAGATCACGGCCCTGCCCATCGTGGATGAGGAGGGGCGGCTCCTGGGCATGCTCTCCAGCGGGGATATTGCCTCCTACGACATGAAGTCCATGCTGGAAAACCGCATCAGCGATATCCCGCTCTTCAATCTCTTGAGCGTGCTGGAGGGGACCCTGGTGAACGAATACGCCACCTCCGTCAGCTCCGTCTCCGGCCAGCTTTTCATTGCCCTGCCCCAGAATTACGAGGATCCCGCCCTGACCGCTGCCGACAGCATCCTGGTCTGCGGCAACCAGCCCGAGGTCATCGACCGGGCCATAGAAAGCGGCGTTGGCTGCCTCATCATCTGCCGCTCGGACATTCGCCCCCAGTGGGCGGAGAGCCGGGCCAACACCTGCATCATCTCCACGCCCCTCACCGCACGGAGGGTCTCCCGGCTGATCACCCAGGCCCTGCCGGTGGAGCGGATCTGCTCCCGGGAGAACATCATTGAGTTCCATCTGGACGACTATGTGGACGACGTGCGGGAGACCATGCTGAAAAGCCGCTTCCACACCTACCCCATTCTGGACCGGGAGGAGCGGGTGGTGGGCACCCTGGGGCGCTTCCATCTGCTGCGTCCGCGGCGCAAGCAGGTGGTGCTGGTGGACCACAACGAGGCGGCCCAGTCCGTTCCCGGCCTGGACCAGGTGGAGATCCTGGAGATCATCGACCACCACCGGCTGGCGGACATCCAGACCGGCCAGCCCATCCGGGTGCGCAACGAGCCCGTGGGCAGCACCAACACCATCCTTACCGGCATGTACCAGGAGTACGGCGTGGTACCCTCGCCCAAGATCGCGGGGCTCATGGCAGGCGCGATCCTCTCCGATACGGTCATGTTCAAGTCTCCCACCTGCACCAAGCGGGACGTGGCCATGGCCCAGCGCCTGGCCCAGATCGCCAACGTCTCCCTGGAGGAGCTGGGCAAGAGCCTCTTCTCCTTCGGCGGGGCGGAAAAGAGCGTGGAGGACCTCTTCCGCACGGACTATAAGCAGTTCCACATCTCCGGCCAGGACCTGGCCGTGAGTCAGATCACCTGCGCCGATTCCCAGCAGCTGCTGGACCGGAAGGAGGATTTCCTCCGGTACATGGCGGGGCTGAAGGAGAAGAACGAATTCGACCTGGTGATCCTGATGATCACGGATGTGCTCCAGGAGGGGACCTATCTGCTCTTCATCGGCAGCGACGAGACCATCCGCCAGGCCTTCTCCGCGGAGCCGAAGGACAATCTGGTCTTCCTCCCGGGGGTCATGTCCCGGAAAAAGCAGATCATCCCCATGCTCACTGCGCTGTGGGGCTAAAAGCTTCCCGCCAAAAGGCGCTTCCCCTGTCGGGGGAGGCGCCTCTCCGGGGGGAACAATCGGGCCGGAACAGCGTCATATTCCCAAAAGGAGGGATCCCTATGGAAAAATTCATCCCCTACGAAAAGCTCTCGAAGAAGCAGAAGCGAGTGCGGGACGCTGCCCGCCGGGGCAGCTGGGGCGGCCTGAGCCCGGTGACCCGCCGCCCGGAAAACCCCAAGGCTTATCAGAGAAAGAAAGCACGGATCGAAGAAGAACTCGACCGTGCTTTTTTTGTGCCCGGAGGGGAGACTGTGAGCAGACGGACGAGCAATGCGTCCCTACGCATGAACCTCCAGCCCCGCAGTAAGGACGGCCATTGGCAGTCCGCGCCGAAATGAGCACTCCAAAACAAGGCGGACGAGCAATGCTCGTTCCTATGATGCAGGGATTGGAGGGATCGCTTACCGTGCTTTTTTCTTGCAAGCCTGCGCCGCCTATGGTAAAGTGTGAACAAGAACAAACGAGAGGGGAAGATCGCCCATGAAGCAGCCCTTTGAGCGCTTTGACATGAAAGCGCCGCCTGTGCCCACCAAATGGTATCTCCGGCCTCTGACCCTGGCATTGAGTCTGCCGGACGTGTGGAAGCATCAGGCGAAGATCACCCGCATCGGCACCGAAAACCTGAAGCCCCCCTATGTGATGCTCTGCAACCACAACGCCTTTCTGGACTTCAAGGTGGCCACACGGACCATTTTCCCCCACCGGGCCAACTATGTGGTGGCCATCGACGGCTTCATCGGCCGGGAGCAGCTGCTGCGGGACGTGGGCTGCATCTGCAAGCGCAAGTTCACCAACGACCTGAGCCTGATCCGCCAGCTCAGACAGGTGATCCAGAACGGGGACGTGGCCATGATCTATCCCGAGGCCCGCTATTCCCTCTGCGGCACCACGGCGGTACTGCCCGCCTCCCTGGGCAAGCTCTGCAAGCTCCTGGGCGTCCCGGTGGTGACCCTGATCTGCCACGGCCACCACGTGAACTCCCCCTTCTGGAACCTGCACGACCGGGGGGTGAAGCCCACCGAGGCGGAATTCCGCCTGCTCTTCACCCCGGAGCAGCTGAAGGAGAGCAGCCCGGACGAACTGAACGAGAAGCTGGTGGAGGCCTTTCAGTACGACGACTTTGCCTGGCAGAAGGAGCGGGGCATCCGCACCCCCTATAAGGGCCGGGCGGAGGGCCTTCACAAGGTCCTGTACCAGTGCCCGCACTGCAAAACGGAGTTTCAGATGGACTCCAAAGGCGCGGAGCTCTTCTGCAAAGCCTGCGGCAAGCGCTGGACCATGAGCGAGCTTTCCGAGCTCTCCGCCCAGAGCGGGGAGACGGAGTTTTCCCACATCCCGTACTGGTACGAGTGGGAGCGGGAAAACGTTCGCCGGGAGGTGGAGGCAGGGACCTATTCCAGCGGCCTGCTGCCGGTGACGGTGGACACCCTGCCCAACGCCAAAAAGTTCATCCGTCTGGGGGAGGGGACCCTGGTCCATGACATGGAGGGCTTCACTGTCCGGGGCACGGACGTGGACGGGGACCCCTTCGAGATGCTGAAACCCGTCCCCAGCCTCTACTCCTGCCATATCGAGTACGAATACCTGGGCAAGTTCGGGGACTGCGTGGACCTGAACACCCTGGAGGACACCTGGTATATCTATCCCCACGACTGCGCCTTTTCCGTGACGAAGATGGCCCTGGCCACGGAGGAGCTGTACTTTGCCCACAGAAGGGCCATCGGCCGCCCCTGCAAGCCGGGCCTGGCATGAAGACAGCCTTCCCCGCGCACGGGGAAGGTGGCGCGAAGCGCCGGATGAGGTCCCTGCCCAGCGCCTCACCCGTAGGGACGAGCATCGCTCGTCCGCCTGAAACAGGAGAAATCAAAAACATGCAAATCAAGTCTTTGATGGAGACAAACGTATACAGCGTCCGGGGAAAGGTGCTGATCGTCGGCGCCTGCCTGCGGTCGGTCTGGCCGGAGGCCTTCGCGGAGCTGGCCGCCCGGGCGGACCAGGTCTACAGCCTCTGCCTGGAAAACAGCCACATCAATATGGCGGTGACCAAGCTCACCGCTGTCCTGGGCACCGGGCAGGTGGAGCGCCTCAGCTTTGCCAGCGTGGACCGCTCCCCCCACTGCACCCAGCTGCACTACATTCCCCATGAGATCGAGCGGGTGCTGCCCCGGCATGTGCCCATGGAGCACTTCGTCTGCACGGAGGAAGGGGCGATCCCGGTGACAGCGGAGGCAGTAGAGCTCTCCAAATCCCTGGCGAAGCTCACAAAGCTGGCAAAGGAGGCGGAAGCATGATCCGCATTTACGGCACCCTGGGCCCCGCCTGCGACAAGGCGGAGACCCTGGAGGAGATGCTGAACCTGGGCATGACCGGCCTGCGGCTGAACCTGAGCCACGTGAGCCTGCGGGAGGCCGCCGGAGAGCTGCGGCATCTGCGGGAGGCGGAGGCGCGCTGCGGGAAGCAGGCGGAGCTGCTCATCGACATGCAGGGGCCGGAGCTGCGCATCGGGAAGCTCCCGAGCCCGCTGCTCTTTCGCGCCGGGGAGACGGTGGACCTGGACGCGCTGCCCTTTCCCGAGGCGGTGCGCGCCGCCGTCGAACCGGGGCAGGAGCTGCTGCTGGACGACGGAAAGCTGCTGTTCACCGCCCTGCGCGGCGGCAAGGCCCATGTGAACCGGGGCGGCGTGCTGCAGAGCCGCAAGAGCGTGGCCCTGCCGGGAAAAACGATCCGCCTGCCCGCCCTCACCGAGGAGGACCGCCGCAACATCGCCGCGGCAAAAGAAGTGGGCGTTTCGGCACTGATGCAGCCCTTTGTCCGCAGCCGGGAGGATCTGGAGACCGTGCGCGCCGCCCTGAACGAGGCGGGCTGCGGCGATGTGCGGCTCCTGGCCAAGGTGGAGAGCCGGGAGGGCATGGAAAAGCTCCCCGAGCTGCTGGACGCCTGCGATGAGATCGTCATCGCCCGGGGGGACCTGGGCAACGCCATGCCGCTCTGGGAACTGCCCGCGGCACAGAAGCGCATTGCCGCCGCCTGCCGCTCAGCCGGGCGGGATTTCATGGTGGTCACCCAGATGCTGGCCTCCATGGAGCAAAACCCCGTGCCCACCCGGGCCGAGGTCAGCGATATCTTCAACGCCGTGCTGGACGGCGCGGCCTCCGTCATGGTGACGGGGGAGACCGCTGCGGGCAAGTGGCCCGTGGAGACCATCCGCTATCTGACGGAGACTGTCCGCCAGGCGGAAGCATATAAGAAGGAAGGAAATACGCAATGAAAACAGTCAAAAGCATTCTCTGCCTGCTGCTTGCGCTGGGCCTTTGCCTGAGCTGCGCCGCCTGCGGCCAGAGCGGCACGGCCAAAACCACCCAGAAGACGGAAACCGCCGCCCAGGCCACCGAGGCCCCCGCCGCCCAGGCGGAAGCAGGGGCGGAGGCCGCCACCCCGGCGGATGGGGAGCATGAGCTCCATACCGTGGAGATCACCGTGCGGGATTACGGCACCATGAAGCTGGTGCTGGACGCTACCGCCGCCCCCATCACGGTGCAGAATTTCCTGGACCTGGCAAACAAGGGCTTTTATGACGGGCTCACCTTCCACCGGATCATGGACGGCTTCATGATCCAGGGCGGCGACCCCCTGGGCACCGGCATGGGCGGCAGCAGCACCCATATCACTGGCGAGTTTGCGGGCAACGGCTGGGACAATCCCATCTCCCACCAGCCGGGGGTCATCTCCATGGCCCGCTCCGGCGACCCCAACAGCGCCAGCTCCCAGTTTTTCATCTGCGTGGGGGACGCCAGCTTTCTGGACGGCTCCTATGCCGCTTTCGGCTGGACCGCCGATGAGGAGAGCCTGGAGATCGCCCTGCAGATCGCTAAGGACGCAAAGCCGGTGGACAACAACGGCTCCATCCCCAAGGGCGAGCAGCCCGTGATCGAGAGCGTCAAGGTCGTCGACTGAGAGGGAACTGTTGCAAATAGGCGCACAGCCCGGTCAGCACTGTAGGGGAGGCTTGCTTCCCCCTCCGGGGGAAGTGGCCGAAGGCCGATAGGGGCCCCTCCCGGCAGCAGGAAACATAGGTTCAAGAAAAGGCTCGGCAAATTCGCAGAGTGTACGAATTCGCCGAACCTTTTCTCACAATACAGCCAGGTTCCGCCGGGAGGGCACAAGGCCCTCCCCTACGTTATGAACAGGGGTTTGGAGCTCTTTTTCACGTTTAGCAACAGCCCTTTTTCTGCGGATTTCCGTTCGATATCCGGATCATACCGCGAAGAGGATCAGGGTCAGGGCCACGGCCAGGGCCAGAAGAAAGAGCGCGCCGGTAAAGGTCTGCAGGCCGGTACTGGTGGTGCAGGGAATGTTTTCGTTCATGGTGGATCCCTCCTGTGTTGCTATACTAAAAGTAGACAAAAACGATAGAATAATTCACTCTCGACTGGTATCATAAAAGTGAGAAAAGAGCTCAAAGGAGACCTCTGAAAGAAG
>ONCI01000045.1 GCA_900316255.1 uncultured Eubacteriales bacterium
GCCTGCTGCGCGCACTCGCTTGCGGGAGACGCTCGCACACTTGCAGGCTGCAAAGTGTGTTTTCCGAGGTACACGCCCCCGGAAAACACGGATTGAACTCTTTTTTTCGCCTTCCGAGGCGAAAAACTCGGTGAGACCTTTTCTTTTCTTGACTTTGTCTACACCTTGAAACACCGCCGCATGTGCGGCGGTGTTTTTGAATCATGGGAATCGCAAATCAGTTTCTCACCTTGTGCCAGAGCTCGGAGACATAGGTGAGCATATCGTTGGACTGGTTCAGGAAGCCGTACTGATTGTAGAGCTCCTTGAAGTTTTCCACGTCCATGTACAGGATCTCCATGGTCTCTTCGCCCATCTCGTCCTGATAGTCCTCGTTGTTGTAAACGACGGAGTTGGGGCTGGCGTAGTAGATATACTCGGCGTTGGCGATGGCGGGCTCCTCGGAAAGCATGTAGTTGATGAAGATCTCAGCCAGCTCCTGGTTCTTGCAGCAGCTGGGGATGCACATGGCGTCCACGAAGTAGTTGGTGCGCTCGGGGTAGTAGAAGCGCAGGTCCACGTCCTCGGCCTGAGCGTCCAGCATGGTGAAGTAGTCGCCGGCGTAGTAGACGGCCACGGCTGCCTCGCCGATCTCCATCATGTTGTACACTTCGTCCATTACGTACTTCTGCACCAGGGGCTCCTGCTTCTTCAGCTCCTCATAAGCCAGATCCCACTGGGCCTTGTCGGTGCTGTTCACGTCCAGACCCAGCTTGTACTGGGCGGTGCCGAAGGCGTCCCGGGGATTGTTGAACTGCAGGATCTGACCGGCGTACTTCTCGTTCCACAGCAGATCCCAGCCCTGAGCGTCAGCCTCATCCACAACGTTGGCGTTGTAGATGATGCCCACCACACCGTAGGAGTAGGGGACGGTGTACTTGTCCTCCGGGTCATAGTTCAGACCGCGGAAGTTCTGGTCGATGTTGGCGTAGTTGGGGATGTTGTCAAAGTTCAGGGGCAGCAGCATGCCTTCCTCGATCATCTTGGCGATCATGTAATCGGAGGGGATGACCACGTCATAGCTCACAGCGCCGCTGGAGAGCTTGTTGTACATATCCTCGTTGCTGGCGAAAGTGGTGTAGTTCACCTTGATCTTCTGGCCGTAGGTTTCCTGGTACCAGGCCTCAAAAGCCTTGATGGTGTCCAGGCTGCCCTCGGAGCCGTCGGAGATGTATTCGCCCCAGTTATACACGTTCAGGGTCAGCGCGGAGCCGCCGCCGCAGGCGGCGAGCATGGCGCATACGCCCAGCAGCATGGTGACGCAGAGCAGAACGGAAAGCAGTTTCTTCATTTTGGTTCCTCCTATGTATTATGCATTTGCTTTTTTCTTGGCTTTTTTCTTCCTGCGGGCTTCCTTCACGGCCTTGTCGGTGTCGCTGTCGATCAGGTTCGTGAGCGTGAGAAGCGCCAGGATCACAAAGAAGATGATGGTGGCCAGAGCGTAAATGGTGGGCTTCACGGTCTTCTTGGTCATGCTGTAGATCAGAACCGGCAGGGTCTGGAAGCCCGGGCCGGAGGTGAAATAGCTGATGACGAAATCGTCCAGCGACATGGTGAAGGCCATGATCATGCCGGTGAGGATGCCGGGGAAGAGCTCGGGGATCTCCACCTTGAAAAAGGCTCTCAGGTGGGTGCAGCCCAGGTCCATGGCGGCCTCGGGGAGAGACTTGTCCATCTGCTGCAGCTTGGGCATCACCTGCAGGATCACATAGGGCAGGCAGAAGGTCACGTGAGCGATCAGGATGGTTGCGAAATTCAGGGAGTTGTTCAGCCCGAAGAGCCGTCCCGCGAACACGAACATCAGCATCAGGGAGATGCCGGTGATGATATCGGGGTTGATCATGGGGATATTGGTCACGGTGTCCAGGGCGGCGTGGAGGTACTTGTTGCGCAGACGGAAGATGCCCACCGCGGCGGCGGTGCCCATGACCGTTGCGATCAGGGCGGAGGACACGGCCAGCACCAGGGTGTTGCGCAGCGCCTCCAGAATGTTGGAGTTGTGGAAGAGCTCGGCGTACCACTGGAGCGAGAAGCCGCTCATCACGGCGGTGCTGTTGGTACCGTTGAAGGAGTAGAGGATAAGGATCAGAATGGGGGCGAAGAGAAAGAGCAGAATGAGCCCGGTATAGATCCTGGACATGGTTTTCATGCGTCTTCCCTCCTTATGCGACCGAGCGCTTCGTGGCACGGTGCTGCAGCAGCGCCATCACCACAAGCAGCAGCACCATCATGATGAAGGCAATGGCCGCCGCGCCGTTAAAATCGAAGTTTGCGTATTTTTCCTCGATCTCGTCGCCGATGAGCTTCATCTTGCCGCCCAGCTTCTGGGAGATGTAGAAGGTGGAAACCGAGGGGATCAGCACCATGTTGACGCCTGAGATCACACCAGGCAGGCTCAGCGGCCAGATCACCCGGCGCAGGACGCCCGCGCTGTTGCAGCCCAGGTCCTTGGCAGCTTCCAGCAGCTTGTTGTCCATCTTGGCCATCACGGAGTAGATGGGCAGGATCATATAGGGCAGGTAGTCATAGACCATGCCGATGATAACGGCGGTCTCCGTGCCGATCACGTGGATGGGACCGGCGCCAAGCAGCCCCAGCCCGGCGTTGAGAATGCCCTTGTCCTGGAGAATGACCATCCAGGCATAGGTGCGGATCAGGAAGTTCATCCACATGGGGATCATGATCACGGTGATCAGGATGCTCTGTACCTTTGCGGAGGAGTGTGCGATCCGGTAGGCGAAGGGATAGCCCAGCAGCAGACAGATCAGGGTGGAGATCACCGCCAGCTTAAAGGATCTGCCGAAGACCATCACGTAATAGGGCATGCTCTGATCTTCATTGATGCGGTAGGTGAAGACCTTGCGCATATTGTCCAGGGTGAAGTGCATCTGGCTGTCGGTGAAGGCGTAAAACGCGATGAAGAACAGCGGCACCACGATGAACAGCAGGGCCCAGACGGAGTAGGGCGTCAGGAGCATGCGCTGGATCAGCCCGCCGCGGGATGAGACAGCGTTTTTGTTCTTCATGTGTCCGCCTCGCTTTCCGGCGCGGCGGCCTCGCCCAGCTCCTCCAGGTTTTCTTCCTCCAGCTCGCCGATCTCGTCCAGCTCCATGGAGAAGCTGGAGTAGTCGCCGAACATGCCGGAGTACTCGGACTTGTGCATGATGTGGATGGCGTCCGGTTCGATATAGAGGCCGATATGCTCGTCTACGTCCACAAAGTCCGTGGTCTGGATCATCCACTTGAAGCCGTCGATGTCCACGATGATCTCGTAGTGGACGCCCAGGAAAGTGACGGAGGTGACCACGCCCTTCAGCATGCCCTTCTCCTCCGGCACGATGTCCACGTCCTCGGGGCGGACCACCACGTCCACCGGCTCCTTCAGCTCAAAGCCGCTGTCCACACAGTCAAAGATATGGCCGGCGAAGCTGACCTTCCGATCCCGCAGCATGATGCCGTCCAGGATGTTGCTCTCGCCGATGAAGTCCGCCACAAAGGCGTTCTTGGGCTCATTGTAGATATCCACGGGCGTACCGATCTGCTGGATGCGGCCCTCGGACATGACCACCACCGTGTCGGACATGGAGAGCGCTTCCTCCTGGTCGTGGGTGACAAAGACGAAGGTGATGCCGGTGGCCTTCTGGATCTTCTTGAGCTCCTGCTGCATATCCTTGCGCAGCTTCAGGTCCAGAGCGGCCAGGGGCTCGTCCAGCAGCAGCACCGAGGGCTTGGATACCAGGGCGCGGGCAATGGCCACGCGCTGCTGCTGGCCGCCGGAGAGGGAGTTGACGCTGCGCTTTTCAAAGCCGCCCAGCGCCACCAGCTTCAACATCTCGGTGACGCGCTCGTTGATCTCCGCCTTGGGGACCTTCTTTTCCCGCAGGGGGAAGGCCACGTTTTCAAACACGTTCAGGTGGGGGAAGAGGGCGTAGCGCTGGAACACGGTGTTCACGTTGCGCTTGTGGGGCGGCACGTCGTTGATCCGGTCGCCCAGGAAGATCACGTCTCCCTCGTCGGCAAACTCAAAGCCGCCGATGATCCGCAGCGTGGTGGTCTTGCCGCAGCCGGAGGGACCCAGCAGCGTCAGAAACTCGTTGTCGCAGATATAGAGATTGATATTGTCCAGCACCTTCTGTCCGTCAAAGGACTTGGATACGTTTTTCAGCTCGATGATCTTTTTGGACCTGTTCATACATGCCCCTCCCAATAAAAATGCGATAAGCGCGAGCATCTGCATGGCGAAACGCGTTTCGACATGTAAGAAAAAAGACGTATGCCAACAGCATACGTCCTCTTGATACGACCGTTGCGGCGTCCTTTCCGGGACGCCGGGTCACAATGGGTTTGAGAGTCTATATAGCAAAACACTTTTACTACTCTTATTGACCATTTCACAAGTTGTATGCTTCTGGAAGCATCGGTTTATAGTAACCAACTTATAAAACTTGCGCTTCGAACGCAATCAATAAGGCAACAGAAGTTGCCGCCGCACCTGCGGAATTCGGCATTCGACCCGGCTGTCCGTGTGGCCTTGGCCCCCGAAAGGGCGGTCGCTATCTTGCTTCGGATAAACTCTTTCTATATCCAATTGAGACGACTCATTCTAACAAGTTTCCCCAGCAATGTCAAGGAGATCGTCTTGGTTTAGCGTATGAAATCGAAGAGAGCCACGCGCTCTTTTTTGTGCGAAAAGTCAGTATCTGACCTCCCAGAGACACAAGCCCTGGGCCGGAGCTGTGGGACCGGCCTGTGCCCGGTCCTTGGTCAGCAGCGCTTCGGCGACGGATTCCGGGCTTCGGATGCCCTGCCCCACCT
Source organism: uncultured Eubacteriales bacterium (assembly GCA_900316255.1). Lineage (GTDB taxonomy): Bacteria > Bacillota > Clostridia > Oscillospirales > Oscillospiraceae > Limivicinus. The sequence goes on from ONCI01000045.1 coordinate 4,855, forward strand.
CCAGAAGTGTCCCCGTCAGGATCCGCACCATGTTATAAAGAAAGCCGTCTCCCGTGAAGAAGAGCTGCAGTTCTTCGCCCTCTCTGCGGATCTCAATGGAGCGGAGCTCCCGCACCGTGGAACGCTTGGCGTTTTTCAGCGAGCAAAAGGCGGCAAAGTCGTGCTCCCCGCAGAGGAGCTCCGCGGCGCTGCGCATGGCGTCCGGATCCAGTTTCTCCGGAACGCGCAGCTGGAAGCGCCGGGTGAACACATTGGGCATCTCACTGTTCCAGATCCGGTAGAGATAGGTCTTCTCCCGGCAGCTGAGCCTTGCGTGGAAGCGGGGATCGGCTTCCTCAAGGGAGACGGCGCCGATGTCTTCCGGCAGATGGCGCCGCAGCTCCTGCAGAAGGTCTTCCGGGCTGCGCTTTGTCTCGGCACGGAAGGAGCAGACCTGCATCCTGGCGTGGACGCCGGCGTCCGTCCGCCCGCTGGCGGCCAGCTCCACCTGCTGTTCCAGCATGCGGCTCAGCAGCGTCTCCAACTTCTCCTGCAGAGAGCCGGAGGTGTTTCCCTGCCGCTGCCAGCCCCGGTACCTCGTACCCTCATAAGAAAGAACCAGCTTGTAGTTTTTCACGGCGCCCCCTCCTTTGATCGGGACCAGTATAGCAAAAAACGCGTGATTTCTGCAAGCTTTTTGCTCCTCCGCCTTGCCAGAGCCGCGAGAAAGGCCTATAATACAAAAAAGCTCCTTCGGGCTTTGCGCCGGGAGAGGGGAGCGGATGTTCCGATCCGCTCTGTTTTCCGTGCGTTTTAACATTTTTTTAACCTTTATCGTTCCCCGCGCGGTATAATCGGGTATCATAAGAGTGGAAGACTGGAGGGAAGAATATGAGTAAGAGAGCACTGGTCGTGGAGGATGACGCCAATATTGCCGAGCTTCTGCGCCTTTATCTGGGGCGGGACGGCTTTGAGGTCATGCTCGTTTCCGACGGCGCCAGGGCGGAGAAGAGCTTTGATCTCTTTACGCCGGATCTGGTGCTGCTGGATATCATGCTGCCCGGGAAGGACGGCTGGCAGATCTGCCGGGACCTGCGCAAGAAATCCGCGGTCCCCATCATCATGCTCACCGCCAAGGGCGAGACGGCGGACAAGGTCAGCGGCTTGGAGATGGGCGCGGACGACTATGTGACCAAGCCCTTTGAGGTCAAGGAGCTGCTGGCCCGCATCCACGCGGTGATGCGCCGCTCCGACGGGGAAGGCCCTGTGGAGAAGAAGCTCACTTTCGATAAGCTCGTCATCAATCTGGATTCCTACGAACTGATCGTGGACGGCAAAAAGGTGGATACGCCCCCCAAGGAGATGGAACTGCTCTACCACCTGGCCTCCAGTCCCAACCGGGTCTTTACCCGCAACCAGCTGCTGGATGAGGTCTGGGGCTTTGACTATTTCGGCGACTCCCGGACGGTGGACGTGCACATCAAGCGTCTGCGGGAGAAGCTGGAGGGCGTTTCGGACAAGTGGAGCCTGAAGACGGTCTGGGGCGTTGGCTACAAGTTTGAACTGCTCAGCGGCGAAAACGGATGAAAAGCATCTATCTGCGCAACTTTGTTGCCATCGCCGCCCTGGTCGCGATCTGCTTTCTGCTGGTGGCTCTGTCCTTCGTGGGCGTGGGCCGGCAGTATGTGATCAGTGAGAACAGCAAAAACATGGATCGCAGCGCCGAGGAGATCGCCCACATCGCCGGCGCGGTGTCCCGGGAGGATTCCCTGGACAGCTGGGCGCTGCGCATGAACGTCTGCTCTGTGGCCGCCGCCGCGGGAAACCAGATCTTCGTCACCGATGAGGAAGGCGTCGTTCGCTGCTGCTCGGACAAGGACCCCAAGTGCGAGCACATTGGTCTTCAGATCTCCGGTGAGATCCTTGCTCAGGCGGAAAGCGGTTTTCTGGACCGGCGCAGCGATCTGGGCGGCGTTTTCCCGATGCGCCGCTATGTGGCGGCGGAGACGATCCGGAATCCCGAGGGGGCGCTCATCGGCTATGTGTTTGTCAACAATATGGCCGATAATATGCTGGGCGCCTGGTCCACCTTCCTCTCCGTTGCGGTGCTGATCTCCGTGGTGGTGTTCTGCATCACCCTGGCGCTCACCATGGTCTATACCCGCCGTATGGCCCGGCCGCTGGATGAGATGGCCGCGGCCTCCCGCAAGTTCGCCCGGGGCGATTTCTCCGTCCGCGTCAAGCAGACCGAGGATCCCACCGACGAAATGGGCGCGCTGATCGAATCCTTCAATAAAATGGCGGATTCCCTGGAGCAGGCGGAAAAGCGCCGCAGCGAATTCATCGCCAACATCTCCCACGAGCTGCGCACGCCCATGACCACCATCGCCGGCTTTGCCGACGGCATCCTGGACGGGACCATCCCGCCGGAGCAGGAACGCAAGTACCTGACCTCCATCCGGGATGAGACCAGAAGGCTCTCCCGGCTGGTGCGGGAGATGCTCTCCATCACCCAGGCCAAGGCCAGGGCAGCCAATCCCGGCACCCGCAGCAATTTCGATTTGACGGAGCTGGTGCTCCAGATCCTCCTGAGCTTTGAGAGCCGGGCCACCAAAAAGAATCTGGATGTGGACCCTCAGCTGCCGGACGATCATCTCATGGTCCGCGCCGACCGGGACGCCATCACCCAGGTCATCTACAATCTGCTGGATAACGCCGTGAAATTTGCCGAGCCCGGCAGCTGCCTGGTGCTGAAACTCTATAAGGACGACGGCAAGGCCTATGTCTCTGTGAAGGACAGGGGAGAGACCATCCCGCCGGACGATCTGCCCTTTATCTTTGACCGTTTCCACAAGTCTGACCGCTCCCGCAGCATGGACAAGGACGGCATGGGTCTGGGGCTGTATCTGGTCAAGACCATCATCAACAGCCACGATGAGGACATCGCGGTGAAAAGCGAGAATGGCGAGACAGAATTTGTGTTCACGCTGCCTCTTGCCGTATATGATAGAAAAAAAGAGAATCCGAAGGAACATCAGGGGTGAAGATATGAGTTGGTATGATACGGAGAACTGGTATGCTCCCCAGGAGACGCCGCAGCCAAAGGCCGAAGCCGCATCTCCCCAGCCGAAGGAAGTCAAAAAAGCAGACCCCACCGGCAGACTGGTCTGGACCGGGCTTATTGCCGCGCTGCTGATCGTGGCGATCGTTCTGGGCGTCACCATCCCCAAGCTGGGGCGCAGCCAGAAGACCAGTGTGGAGCCCGCACCCGAACCCGAACAGGGGCAGGATTCCTCCGGGGAGTGGAACTGGAGCTGGAGCTGGGGCAAGGGGGGAGACGACTCCGGCGAGGATCCCTCTTTCGGCAGGGATGCCGATGAGGGCGCGCCGAAGCAGGACGGGGACTCCATGATGCCCGAGGACTGGACGGAGTTTTTCAAAAGCTATTATCAGGAGACGGATACGTCCAGCGCCGATGTGAAGATCGAGCGCAGCGATCCGGTGGGGGATATCGGCCTGAAGCTGAACAGCATCTCCGGCCCCGCGCTTACGCTGCAGCAGCTCTATGAAAAGTGCGCTCCTTCCATCGTGGCCATTTCCGGTTATATGAACGGGGAGGTCGGCTATAACTGGGGCACCGGCGTGGTTCTCACTGCCGATGGGCTGATCCTGACCAATACCCATGTGGTGGACGGCTGCGACCGTGCCGCCGTCACCCTCTATGACGACCGGGAGTTTGAAGCCAGGCTCATCGGCGCGGATACCATCAGCGATCTGTGCGTTCTGCAGATCGAAGCAAAGGATCTCGTTCCCGCGGAGTTCGGAGAGAGCGCCAGCCTCCGGGTGGGGGACCCTGTGGCCGCCATCGGCAACCCCCTGGGAGACACCTTCCGCAGCACCCTGACCGACGGCATCATTTCCGCCATTTCCCGGGACATCAGCTACAAGGGCCGCAGCATGACCCTGCTGCAGACCAACACCGCCCTGAACGAGGGCAACTCCGGCGGCGCGCTGTTCAATATGCACGGCCAGGTGGTTGGCATTACCAACATGAAGATGATGTCTTCCTACTCCAGCATCGAGGGCATCGGCTTTGCCATTCCTTCCACGACGGTCCGCGAAGTGGTCAACAGCATCGGCCGCTTCGGCGAGGTCCGGGGCCGTCCCTCCATCGGCATCACCGTGGGCGCCATCCCCGAGGAGGCCGAGAGCAAATATGAACTGCCCAAGGGCCTCTACATCACCGACGTGCAGCTGAATTCCGATGCCTGGGCCAAGGGCGTCCGCCCCGGGGATATCCTGACGGAGGTCAACGGGACCCCGGTCCTCACGACCCAGGATGTCAGTGAGATCAAGAATCAGTTCACCGTGGGGGACAGCCTGCACTTCACCATCTGGCGCAGCGGCCAGATCCTGGAGTTCGATGTCCTTCTTATGGAGAACAACGACGTCTACGGCGGCTGACGCGCCGTAAAAAAACCCGCGTTCCCAGGAACGCGGATTTTTTTACGCCTTTTTTCGTTTTGCCGGGCTTGCCCGTTTGCCGGAGGCGGAGGACGCTGTGCTCCAGGCAAAGCCGATCCCCGTGAGGATCAGGGCTGCGATCAGGGCGTAGGCGCCGTAATTCATAAACAAAAGGAAGTGGCCGCCCTTTTCGGAGAAATAAAAGCTCAGATAGGCGTAATAGCCAAGGAAGGAGGCAAACTCCACCAGCGGCGCTGTGAGAAACAGACTTGGCATGCCGAAGGCCAGCACCAGGGACAGCGCGTCCGCCGGGTAGAAGTAACGGTCATGCATGTGGGGCAGCAGGAAGGGGACGCCGATAGCCATCAGCAGGGCCAGACAGATCACTGCCCGGTCGTTCAGCCTTTTGCGCTTGATCCAGGCCAGGGCGAGGAGGTTGACCAGATACAGCCCCGCCGCACAGATGGCGATGCGGGAAATGCTCTCCGTCCTGTCCTCCGGGACGTTCCAGAAGATGGCGAAGATGGAAGGGGAGTTGTAGTTGAGCCCGTCTCCGATGGAACCGGTCTGATTCAGATAGAAGAAGATCGTTTCCATCACCGGCCGGCCCAGCAGCATGGCGGGGACCAAAATCAGCACATAGGCGGCGGGGAAGACCAGCAGATGCTTCCAATTGTATTTACCGTAGATCCAGAGCACCGCGATCACCGGCAGAAGAAACACCGCCTGCAGCTTGAAGGCAAAGGAGAAGGCCAGCATGCTCATGGAGAGCACCGGCTTTCCCTCCAGCGCCAGCCAGATCCCGATGAGGGCAAGGGCCACATAGATGCTGTCGCACTGCCCCCAGACCGCACTGTTGAGGAACACCGTGGGCCAGAAGAGCACCGCGAAGAAGGCGCAGAGCCGCAGCCCCCGGTTTTTTGTCATCCGGCCGCAGAGCTTCAGCACCGCCCAGGCCAGAAGAATGTCGAACAGGACGCTCAAAAGCTTGATGAGATAGAGCTCCGGCACCCGCAGGTAGGAGAACAGCGCCAGGAAATACAGGTAAGGCACGTGGTAGTTGCAGTAGGGCGGCAGTTCCCGAAAGGCCCGGAAGCCGCCGTTTTCCCGATAATAGCTCATCCAGCGCGCCAGCCAGTCCCGGTAGTCGCCGGTCTGCATGTCGAAAACCGAGGCCCGCGCGGCCAGCGCCGCCGCGACAAGGACCGCGCAGAGCACTGCCGTCCAGGGCTTTCGGATGAGCCCGTCCCGGTACAGCAGCCACAGCGCCAGCGCCGCATAGAGCATGATCACAAATAAAACTGTTCCGTTGAGCATGGCGTTTCCTCAAAAACAAAACGGGAGCACACAGGCTCCCGCGAAAAAAAGTCTAAATTCATAAAATCTCTCTTGACAAGGGCAGGACCACAATGGTAAAATGGCTTGCTTTATGTGCAGGGGAGGGGCATGCTGTCCCACTTTCTATCTGTACGTAGTATACCAGCTTGGCTGCTGTAAATCAATGCCGGGGGAGCTGAATTTGACAACAACCCCGGGCGTTCGTAAAACGATAAGGAGAGTGCACCAATGCCAAAAGATGTTCTCTACGGCAAAACTCTGCGCAAGAGCTTTGCCCGCACCCCGGAGATCCAGGAGATGCCCAACCTGCTGGAGATCCAGAAGAGTTCCTACAAATGGTTTTTGGAGACCGGCCTGCGCGAGGTGTTCCGGGACGTGGATTCCGTCACGGACTATTCCGGCAATCTGGAACTGAGCTTCATCGACTATTCCATGGACGATAAGCCCAAGTACAATGAGGAAGAGTGCAAGGCCCGTGACGCCACGTACGCAAAGCCTCTGAAGGTCCGCGTCCGTCTGCGCAACAAGGAGACGGAGGAGATCAAGGAGCAGGAGATCTTCATGGGAGATTTCCCCATCATGACCGATGGCGGAACCTTCATCATCAACGGCGCCGAGCGCGTCATCGTCTCCCAGATCGTCCGTTCTCCCGGCGTTTACTTTGACAAGAGCCTGGATAAGTCCATGATCGCCATCTACGCCTCCACCGTGATCCCGTATCACGGCGCCTGGCTGGAGTACGAGACCGATGCCAACGATACCTTCAACGTCCGCATCGACAAGAACCGCAAGCTCCCCATCACCTGGTTCCTGAAGGCCATGGGCGCTTATGACGAGAACAAGCCCGCCACCTGGCTCAGCTGCGTGGACGATCCCTATGTGGGTGCCGTCACCAACGAGCGCATCAAGGAGATCTTCGGTGAGGATGAGCGCATCATCTCCACCCTGGACAAGGACACCTTCGCCACCCGCGAGGAGTGCCTCATTGAGATCTACAAGAAGCTGCGTCCCGGCGATCCTCCCACGGTGGAGTCTGCCGAGACCCTGCTGGACGGCCTGTTCTTTGACCGCCGCCGCTATGAGATCTCCAATGTGGGCCGCTACAAGTTCAACAAGAAGCTGTCCCTTTACCCCCGTATCGCCGGCTTTGAGCTGGCCGAGGCCGTGTCCGATCCCTTCACCGGGGAGCTGCTGGCCGAGCCCGGCGAGATCATCACCCGCGACAAGGCCCGTCAGATCGCCGACGCCGGCGTCATCTGCGTGGTGCTGAAGGTGGACGGCAAGAACGTCAAGGTCTTCTCCAACGGCATGGTGGATATCCGCCGCTACATCGACTTTGACCCCGCCGAGGTGGGCGTCAAGGAGCTGGTGCACGGCTGCTACATGGCCCAGCTCTGCAAGCAGTTTGAGGGCGAGGCCCTGAAGGACGCCATCCGCGCCAATATCGACGTGCTGATCCCCAAGCACATCGTGGTGGACGATATCTTCTCCTCCGTCAACTATCTCAACGCCCTGGCCCATGGCATCGGCGAGGCCGATGACATCGACCACCTGGGCAACCGCCGCGTCCGCTGCGTGGGCGAGCTGCTGCAGAACCAGTTCCGCATCGGCTTCAGCCGCATGGAGCGCGTGATCCGCGAGCGCATGACCCTGCAGGATCTGGACATCGTCACCCCCCAGAGCCTGATCAACATCCGTCCCGTCACTGCGGCCATCAAGGAGTTCTTCGGCTCCTCCCCGCTGTCTCAGTTCATGGACCAGACCAACCCTCTGGCCGAACTGACCCACAAGCGCCGTATGTCCGCTCTGGGCCCCGGCGGTCTGAGCCGTGAGCGCGCCAGCTTCGATGTGCGAGATGTGCACTACAGCCACTACGGCCGTCTCTGCCCCATTGAGACCCCTGAAGGTCCCAACATCGGCCTGATCAACTACCTGGCCTCCTATGCCCGTGCCAATGAGTACGGCTTCCTGGTGGCGCCCTACCGCAAGGTGGAGAAGGGCACCTGCCGCCTGACCGACGAGGTCGAGTACATGACCGCCGATCAGGAGGACCAGTATATCGTCGCCCAGGCCAGCGAGCCTGTGGACGAGAACGGCGTCATCATCAACAAGCGCGTCACCTGCCGTCACCGCAACGATACCGTGGAAGTGAACCGGGAAGACGTGGACTATGTGGACGTCAGCCCCAAGATGATGATCTCCATCGCCACCGCCATGATCCCCTTCCTGGAGAACGACGACGCCAACCGTGCCCTGATGGGCGCCAATATGCAGCGTCAGGCCGTGCCTCTGATGACCACCCAGGCGCCTATCGTCGCCACCGGCATCGAGCACAAGTGCGCTGTGGACTCCGGCGTCTGCGTCCTGGCCGAGGATGACGGCATCGTCACCCGGGTGGACGCAAACTACATCACCGTGCGCTACGACGCCGGTGAAGTGAAGGACTACAAGCTCATCAAGTTTGCCCGTTCCAACCAGGGCACCTGCATCAACCAGCGTCCCATCGTCTCCGCAGGACAGCGCGTCCAGAAGGGCGACGTTCTGGCCGACGGTCCCAGCACCTCCAACGGTGAGATCTCCCTGGGCAAGAACATCCTGGTGGGCTACATGAACTGGGAAGGCTACAACTACGAGGACGCCATCCTGCTCAACGAGCGCCTTGTCATGGAAGACGTGTTCACCTCCATCCACGTGGAGGAGTATGAGTGCGACGCCCGTGACACCAAGCTGGGACCCGAGGAGATCACCCGGGACATCCCCGGCGTGGGC
>ONCI01000078.1 GCA_900316255.1 uncultured Eubacteriales bacterium
GGGCTGGCGGCTTCCTCGGCGGGCAGGGGGTGGGTGATCCACTCGGCGTAACCCTCAAAGGCGCGGCCGTCCAGCAGGCCGGTCTCAAAGCGGCTCTCGGCTCCGGCTGCCTCGGCGCCGTCGGATACTTCAACCGTCCAGACGTACTCTGTGCGGGCTTTGAGCGGTGCCCCGGCATAACACACGAAGCTGCTCTGCTCGCTGGAAACGGCGCCGCTGTCCCAGACCGTCCCGTTTTCGTCGGACACCGTGATGCGATACGATTTCTGTAAAACGTTCTGCCTCTCGCTTTTCAGCTTCCAGCTGAAAGCCGGGCATTTTTCGTCCAGGCCGAGAGGCGCGGTCTTCTGTTCAACAGTCAGATCATAGAGTGAAAGCATAATAATCTCCTTCTTTATAGGCTCCCCTGCAAAGGGGAGCATCTCGACGCGCGGGGAGCGTGCGACGATCCAAGCTCGCTGTCAGCGCAGCTGACTGAGGGGTTTCTTTTTGAAAAGGCCCGCAGAGCAAAGCCCTGCGGGCACGGTTTAATCCGATTTGCTTTATTCGGCGGCAGCCTCAGCCTCGTTGCGGGCCTTGATCTGCGCCATCATGTCGGCGTACTTGCCTTCGATGTCGAAGCGGCTGACGATGAGGAACAACACCACGAGCATGACGAGAGGCAGGTAGATCGAGAAGGTGTAGATGCCGTAGCGTACGGCCGAGGTTGCGGCAGCGGCGGAGGGATCGTAGTGTGCAGCAGCCAGGATCCAGCCGATAAGGGAACCGCCGAGACCGCTGGCAATCTTTTGACCGAAGCTGCAGGCCGAGGCGGACATGCCGATGATCTTGTTGCCATAGAGGTAATCGTTGTAGTCCATGGCCATGCTGTTCATCGTACCGCCCAGGCACATCATGGGGATGGTGGCAAAGCTGGGGAGAAGACCTGCCGTGAGCGTAACGATCAGGTTGTCCGGGAAGAATACGCGCACCGCAGCGCCGATGATGCCAACGGCAAAGCCGATGAGCAGGGTCTTGCGTACGCCGAATTTCTTCGCCATAGGGCCAACGACGGCAAAGCCGACGAAGGTGGGGATCAGGCCGACCGCGCCCATAATACCCACAATGTTGTCATTGCCAAGGATCCATTTTGCGTAATAGGTGCCGGAAGCGCCGGATATTGCGTAAATGACGAAGACGAACAGGTTGGCAACGAGGACAATGACCCAGTATTTGTTTTTGAAGAGCTTTCCGATCGCGTCAAAGAACGGGATCCCATCATCCTGCCTTTTGGTCTCCTCACCGGTCTCTTTGCTGTGCCGGTAGAGCACGAACATCAGGATCATGCTGATCGCACCGACGACAACGGCAAACTTGATGTAGGCTGCCTGATCCGCCACACCGTTAGGGCCGAGAAGATTGGTGATAGGCACCAGGGCGATGGCGATGATCATGCCGATGATATAACCCAACGCAGCACGAAAAATGCCCATGGTGTTGCGTTCTTCAATACTCTTGGTGCGCAGAACCAGAATTGCGCCGTAGGGGATCGCGATGGCAGTGGAGACAATCGCGGTAGCTAACAGGTTTGTGCCAAGCAGGTAGGCAATTTGTGCAACGCCGGTCAAGCCCTTGGGGACGGTAAACAGCGCCACGATAGCCACAAAGACAGGGATCGCCATGCGCAGGAACCAGGGGCGGCACTTGCCCTTGGGACTTTTGCCGTTGTCCATGATCTTGCCCATGATAAGGTCGGTGAAGGCGTCGCAGATCTTTGCCGCCAGCAGGACATTGGCAGCCGTCAGTGCTGATACGCCGACTTTGTCGGTATAGAAGTAGGTGATAGCTCCAACAAGGCCGCTGATGCCATTGAGCGCGAACTGGCCGCCGCCGTCCGCCAGGTAGTCGCCGAAGCGCATGGTTTTCTGGATGCCCATCTTATCCAGGCCGAGAGGTTTTCTTGCCATTGCTGTTCGCTCCTTTTTTTGTTTTTCCGTTGGATTCTGGATACAGAATAGCAAAGACAATTCGGAAAATATATTATTTTTGTGTTCCATTTATCAAATTTGTGATATAATGGAGAAAAACTTTGAGGAGGTCCGCGATGGAAGGCATGGCGCAGATCTGTCAGCGCTTTTTCACGGCGCTGCCCATCCCGCTGGCGATCGTGAACGGGGAAGGGAAGTACCTGGAAAGCTGGCCGGAAGCTTTCCGCGGGATCGTCCGCCCGGAATTTGCCGCGCTGGTTCTGGAGGACTTCCGTCTGCAGAAAAGGGACGTCCGGCACCCCTTGATCAACTATGTGGACAAGGGCTTCTTCGTCGGGGTGATCCAGATCGAAGCGGAGCTCTATCTGATCGTCGGCCTGGCCAGTCCCTTTCGGCACAGTCAGAAGGAACTGCTGGAGTTTGGAGGCGCGGCCATTCTGCCGGAAGCGCTGCAGAGCTTTGTCGCCATGCTGCAGAACACGCCCATCGTCACGCTGCCCCAGCTTACAGCCTATATGTGTCTGTTGGCGTGTGCCCTTACCGGCGCGCCCATCGAAGAGGACGACATTCTCTTCAGCGACAGCGCCAGCCGTGTTCCCTACAGCGCCGAGAAGCTCAGCGGCGCCCGTTTCCGTCAACGGGAGGCCGCCGACCCCCATGCCGCGACCAACTATGAAAACGGCGTCTGCGGCGCGATCTCCCTGGGCCGTTCCGATCTGCTGATCCAGCGCCTGGCGGCCTCGCCCGGCGGCAGCATCGGCATGATGTCGCCGGATGAACTGCGGCAGCGGCGCTATACCTTCATCAGCTTTGCTACCCTCGTCAGCCGCGCCGCCATTCGCGGAGGGCTGCCGGAGGAGACGGCCTTTCTGCTCAGTGATCTCTACTGCCAGCGCATGGACAGTCTGACGAGTGCTTCGGCCATGGATCAGCTGAGCCTGGGCATGGCCATGGACTTTTGCGAAAAGGTGGAAAAGAGCCGTCTGCCCCAGCAGGTTTCCCCGGTGGTGCAGAAGGCCTTGAGCTATATTACCGTCCACCTTCACGAGTCCTTCGGCATGGAGGAATTGTCCCGACACTGCCATCTCTGCCGCCGCAGCCTCACCATCCGCTTTCAGAAGGAGGTCGGCATGACGGTAAATGAATATGTGCAAAAAGAGAAGATCGAGGAAGCCAAATTCCTGCTCCGCCATACGGAGACTACGCTTCCGGAGATTGCGGCCTATCTGAATTATTCCTCCCAGAGCTATTTCACCCAACAGTTCAAAAAGCACACCGGCGAGACGCCGGAGCGCTATCGGGCGAGACGCCAAAGCCGATAGCGAGGGAAAGTGGTACGAGGCCGCCTGCTCCTCCTGCAAGTGCTGTCTGCGAAAAGGGCCGGACGGTCAGGCCGCCTTTGTCCTTCTTCGGAAAGGATCCGATCGGAAAGCAGCTCCAAAACGCCGGATTTCTGCTTTCAAACGACGTCTTCCCCCGGAATGAGCGGATTTTCCGGGTTCTGTCGCTCTTGTTTTTGCCATAGAAATATGGTAAAATAAGATTTACGATTGTGTCGCCGCGGGCAAATCGCAGGCTTTCAAGGGCCTTCGGGCCGGAAGCCGCCTGCCCGGCGGACGCTGTGTGGAGGGTACACCATGAGCTTCTGGAATGCGATCCTCCTGGGCTTCATTCAGGGAATTACGGAGTTTCTTCCCATCTCCAGCTCGGGACATCTTTCCATTTTGAATAATCTGTTCGGCCTGACCACTGCCGAAAACGGACACATGTTCTTCGATGTGCTGCTGCATCTGGGTACGCTGGTGTCCATCGGCGTGGTGTACTGGCATGATATCGTGGAGATGTTCTATGAGGTCCTGGGCATTGTAGGCCTGGGACGCCGGGCAGGGGAGCGCAAGCGCCGTTATCCCGCGGCGAGACTTTTTCTCATGATCGTGCTGGCGACCCTGCCGCTGGTGCTGGTCCTGCCCATCAAGGATGAGCTGGAGACTCTGTATTACAACAGCATCTTCATCGGCGTGACCCTGATCCTCACGGGCTGTATGCTTTACGTCTCCGACAAGATGATCCAAGGCAAAAAGACCGAGACCAACATGACCGTCTATGACGCGCTCATCATCGGCCTTTGTCAGTGCGCCGCCACCATCCCCGGCCTGTCCCGTTCCGGCACCACCATCACCGCCGGGCTTGCCACCGGCCTGAGGCGGGACTTTGCCGTGAAGTTTGCCTTTCTTATGTCCATTCCCGCGGTGCTGGGCGCCAATCTCCTTGGCCTGGTGGACGCCATCGGCGACGGAGTTGACTGGTCGCTGATGCCCGCGTACCTGGCGGGCATGGCCGTGGCGGCCGTTACGGGCATCGCGTCCATCCGGCTGCTGCGCAGCATCGCAAGCCGCGGGCGCTTCGGCGGCTTTGCTTACTATTGCTGGGTGCTTGGCGTGCTGGCCATCATCCTCACCATGATTTTTTAAGGGAACGATAAGGATTCGATACTATGGCTGAAAAAAAGACAAGTACCAAGAAAAAGACCGGCTCCGCCTCCGCCGCGAAAAGCAGTTCCAGATCCGGGACCAAAAAGAGCGTCGCTGCCAAAGAGAGCACCCGCGCCGCCAGAGTCCCCGAAGAGGAGCTGGAGAGCGGGCACAGCGGTGCATTCTGGGGCGTCATTCTGCTGGCGCTGGGGATCTTTATGATCATCAGCTATTTCAGCAACGACGGGAAGGTAGTGGCCTTTTTTGCCAACCTGGTGAAAGGCCTGGTGGGCTGGGGCTTCTGGCTCACGGTGCCGGCGTTCCTCTATGCCGGGGTGATCCTGCTCTTTGAGCGGGAGCATCCCGTGGGGCACAGAGTGACCTGCGCCCTGCTGCTGCCTACGATTTTTGCCGGTATGGCAGAGCTGATCCACCCGGCGGAAGTGGACATTTTCTCCAGGATCCAGACGCCGGTGCGGCACCTATACTCTACCGGCAAAATGATGGATTCCGCCGGCGTGCTGGGCGGCTATCTGGGAAAGCTTCTGGTCCGTGCCTTCAGCATTTACGGCGCGTTTCCTTTTCTGTTGGTCCTCTTTATCCTTTTTGCGGTCATCGCGCTGCGGGGCACCCTTGTGGGCAGCCTCTCCGGCGTGAAGAAGGCGGCCGCCCGCCAGCGGGAGGTCTACCGGGAGAACAGAGAACGGGGGATGGAACCGGAGGAGATGGACGAACCGGTGCGCCGGCCGGAGAAGCGCTCCGCCCCCGCGGCCAGAGAGACCGCCTCCAGGAGCCGCAGACCCGCCTATTCGATGGACATTCCCCTGGGCAGCGATGAGGACGAGGAAGTCCTGAGCCTGAGAGGGCCCTCCAGGACGAGCCGCACGGAAAGCGCGCCGAAAAAGACGCCTGTGCGGCGCAAGGCGGAGGAAAAGCCGCTGCCGAAGGTGGATCCCTTCCAGATCCCCATCGAGGAGGATCCGATCCAGGAGCAGGCGGAGGAGAGCTATCCCGTGCTGCAGAAGACGCCGGCGGTACCGAAGATCCCGGTGACCCCCCAGCCGAAGGCGCCCCGGAAAACCGTGCCGGCCACGGCTATCATCGAGGATCCCCCCAAGAAGATCAAGAAAGAAGAGCTGGAGAAGGAGACCCGGGCTGTTGCCGAGGAGATCTCCAACGCAGAGGGTCGCCCCGATTACCAGTTCCCGCCGGTGGAACTGCTGCGCAGCAGCGTGGGCGGCGCCGTGGACGCCCGGGACGAGATCCAGCTGAACGCCGAGCGGCTCCAGGGCGCGCTGACAAGCTTCGGCATCAACGCCGCCATCGTGGGCGTGACCCACGGCCCCACCGTCACCCGCTATGACATCGAGCTGGAGCAGGGGGTGAAGCTCTCCCGGGTCACCAATCTGGCGGGGGACCTGGCCCTGGCTCTGGGCGTTGTGAACGTGCGCATCGCCCCCATCCCGGACAAGATCTCCACCGTGGGCATCGAGGTGCCGAACAAGCTGGTCAGCACCGTGTACCTGCGGGACATCATCGAATCTTCCAAGTTCCAGAACGCCAAGTCCAAGCTCAGCTTTGCCATCGGCAAGGATATCGGCGGCGACTGCATCGTGGGCAATATCGCAAAGCTGCCCCATATGCTCATCGCCGGCACCACCGGCTCCGGCAAATCGGTGTGCATGAACTCCCTGATCCTGAGCCTGCTGTATAAGGCCAGACCCGACGAGGTCCGCCTCATCATGATCGACCCGAAAATGGTGGAGCTTGGCGTTTATAACGGCATCCCGCACCTCTATGTCCCTGTGGTCACCGACCCGAAGAAGGCCGCCGGCGCGCTGCAGTGGTCCGTGGTGGAGATGCTCAAGCGCTACCGCCTCTTCTCCGAGGTGGGCGTGCGGGACCTGGATACCTACAACAAGCACGCCGAGCTCAACGGCGAGGAGACCATGCCACGTGTGGTCATCGTGATCGACGAGCTGGCGGATTTGATGATGGCTGCCTCCAAGGAAGTGGAGGAGAGCATCTGCCGGGTTGCCCAGATGGGCCGTGCCGCCGGCATGCACCTGATCATTGCCACCCAGCGTCCTTCCGCCGACGTGATCACGGGCCTCATGAAGGCCAACATCCCCAGCCGCATCGCCTTTGCGGTCTCCTCCGCCATGGAGAGCCGCATCATTCTGGACCAGGCCGGCGCCGAAAAACTGGTCGGCATGGGCGATATGCTCTATGCCCCGGTGGGCAGCGGCAAGCCCACCCGTATCCAGGGCGCTTTCGTCTCCGATGAGGAGCGGGAAGAGGTCATCCAGTTCATCAAGGAAGGCGCCGGCGAGGTCTCCGCCAACAACGAGATCCTGGCCGCCATGGAGCAGTCCGCCGCGGAAAAGACCGCTGCTGAGGGCTCCAAGGGCGCCAAGGACGAGGGAACATCCGCTTCCGGTTACGATGAGATGCTGCCCCAGGCCGTGGAGGCGGTGCTGGAGGCGGGCTCCTGCTCGGTCTCCATGCTGCAGAGACGGGTCAAGTTGGGCTACTCCCGGGCTGCCCGCATCGTGGACCAGATGGAGGAGCTGGGCGTGGTGGGACCCTACGAGGGCGCCAAGCCCCGCGCCGTTGTCATCGATCGGGAAGGCTGGCAGGCACTGCAGGTCCAGCTCGGCCTTGCGGAGGACGACGGGATGGCCCTGGCCGCCCGCATGAGCGAGGGGGCCGAGCCCTCGGACCTTGACGAATAAAAACGAAAAGGCTCCCCCTGCGGGGAGCCTTTCAAGGTGTAGACAAAGTCAAGAAAAGAAAAGGTCTCACCGAGTTTTTCGCCTCGGAAGGCGAAAAATAAAGTTCAATCCGTGTTTTCCGGGGGCGT
>ONCI01000042.1 GCA_900316255.1 uncultured Eubacteriales bacterium
GAGCTGAACCATAGGGGATCACTCTCCTTACATATATTTCGTTTGTTGGCTTTAGCTTACCATGAATCCGGGAAACTGGCAAGCGAAAAGAAGTGAATCATCGGTAAATTTTCCAACCCGCCGGAGCGGAGGAAACGGATAGATTGCACAAAAAAGCCCGGAAAAGAGAGGGTGTGGAAGCTTGAAAACAGAGAGATGCTGTGTTAAAATTTTACAAATTGATGAACCGGGAGGAAAGATCTCATGCTGAAACGATGGATTTCCCTTGCTCTGAGTCTGCTGCTGCTCCTGTCTCTGGCTGCCTGCGGCTCCACCGCGCCGGAACAGGCGGCGGCCCCGACCGAAGCAGAAGCAACGCCGGAGCCGACCCCCGAGCCCACGCCGGAGCCGACCCCGGAACCGACCCCCGAGCCGGAATACCTGCAATATGCCAACATCCGGGAGGAACTGCAGGGAAGCTTTTCCACGACCAGGGAAGCCTGGGAGAAGATCGCCCAAATCTATGAGGCCGAAAAAAGCACAGATCCCCGCGGCATCTTCCTGGTGGACTGGGACCAGGGGGACGACGACTATTCTTATTATCTCAACGGCATGCTGAACGAACTCTTTTATACCATCCCCTATGAGGTGGAGGATCAGTACGATGCCCTGACACAGCTGTACTATGACCCGGAAACCGCCGTTGTGGAAGCTCCCGGCGTGCTGCGGGTGGACAGCAACGTCTGGCTCGACGAGCTGCCGGACTACCCGCCCCTGTATTTCATCAGCCTGGATTCGGAAGACCCGGGAGCCGGCTGCTGGATCAGCCTGTATCAGAATCTGCCGGAGACGGTGCTGCACGCGGCTTCCGTGACGGAGGAGGAGCTGGCAGCCCTGCAGGAGGAGGCCTTCCTGCAGGATCTGGAGAGCCGGGGCGTCAAGCTCTCCGAGGGTGAGCTTATCCTGGACGATGTGGATTACAAGGCCCTCCGCAATCAGCTGATCCGAAACTATCTGAAAGACAGCACCATGTATTCCTCGCTCTACAGCGCCCTGGACGAAGTGGAGGCCAATCCCTATGACAAAACGCCCAACGGCGTGATCATTGTCTGCTGGGAGGAGCCCAACGCCAAGATGGTTTTCTGGCACTGCCCGGAGCTTACCGACACCTGGCAGAGCGTCCAGGTTGAGGCATCCGCCAACGGCGGAGCAACGGAAGAGATGCTGCAGCGCCTGTGCTATGACCCGGACAATGTGGAGATGCTGGACGACTCCATCTTCCGCAGCGAAAGCAACGAATGGCTGGGCAGAGCCGGCGGCTCCATGATCTGGATGAGCATCGAGTCCACCGACCCCCACAGCGGCATTTGGGCGGGCTTTTACGGCCCCATCCCTCCCGTGATCTGGGAAGGCGCGGAGGCCTGAGCGAAAGCACAGAAAAACGGAAAACAGGCCCGGAAAACACACAGCGGTTTTCCGGGCCTTTTGTATTGCTCCGGCCTTCCTTCATTACTGTACACGGAAGGAATAACTGTCAAGACGAACCGGCATGACAACTTGGCGAACTGAACAAAAGAGCCGGGGTGTTTTCTATGATTATGCTAAAAATGGAAGCCAAACTTGCATTTCCATGGGCGAATTGTTACAATTATAAAGCCTTAATATGCCCATTGCACTAAAAATATGCAGGAGGCCAACAACGAGCTGATCGCCCAGGCCAAGGCCGAGGGCAAGGTCTGCGTGGCCTACACCTGCGAAAACGTGCCCGAACCTCTGCTGAATCTGGACGGCGCCTTCTCCATCCGTCTCCACGCGCCCCACACCGGCTCCATGGACATCGCCACCTATTACATGACCAACCTTCTCTGCGAGCCCAGCCGGGCCCTGCTGGAGCGGGCCATTGAGGGCGGCTTCAACTTTGCCGACTGTGTCATCACCCCCGACGGCTGCACCATGATGAACCGCTGCGTGGAGAACATGGAGCTGCTGAAGACCATGGGCGAGGGCAACCCCAAGTTCTTCCACGAGTACATGGAGATCGCCTTCAAAAACAGCGAGACCGACGTGAAGCTCTCCGTGCTGCAGTGCACCAACCACGTGCTCAAGCCCCTCCACAAGAAATACGGCATCGACATCTCCGACGCCGCCATCCGCAAGGCCGTGGCCGAGCACAACAAGCTCTGCCGCCTGATCCGGGCCATCGGCGAATTCCGCAAGGGGGACAAGCCCCGCATCACCGGCTATGAATTCCACGTGCTGTGCCTGGCCACCTACGTCTGCCCCTCCTATCTCGTGCTCGAGAAGCTGGAGGAGACTCTGGAAGAGCTGAAGACCCGCGAGCCCGACGAAAAGCCCTGGCGCGCCCGGGTGCTGCTGGTGGGCTCCGAGGTGGACGACTCCGGCTTTGTGAAGCTCATCGAGGAGTGCGGCGCCTTCGTCTGCTGCGACCGCTTCTGCTTCGGCTCCTACCCCGGCCGCCTGGAGATCGCCCTCAACGACGAGGAGGACGCCCTCACCCAGGTCTGCCGCCACTACATCCGAAACTGCCACTGCCCGCGCATGATGAGCATGGACAAGGTCTACGGCCGCAAGCAGTATGTGGCGGACCTGGCCAAGGAATACGGCGCGGAGGGCATCCTCTACCAGCAGGTCAAGTTCTGCGACCCCTGGGCCTATGAACGCACCCTGGGCTCCGCCATGCTGCAGCATGACTTCGGCTACCCCGTGCTGTCCGTTGACCGGCCGTACAACATCGCGTCCGCCGGCGGCCAGATGCGCACCCGCGTCCAGGCCTTCGTGGAGAGCATCGAGATCAAGAAGATCCAGAAAGGTGGGCAAGCATGAAGACAGTTGAAAAAGTCGTCAATCCCGTCAAGCGCGCCGGCGAGCAGTCTCCCGGCAAGATCTACAGCGACAAGCTGAAGGTCCGCGCCCGCAGAGAGTGGCGCGGCGTGAAGGACACCCTGTATGATTACACCCGCTGGCTCTACCTGCTGAGCGTGCTGGGCCGCTTCATCATCGTGCCCCGCAACGTGAAGGGCTTCTTCCGCTACCGCTGGATGATGAGCTATCTCTTCGTGCCTCACGGCATGGACAAGTTCACCATCGGCCTTCGGGACGAGGCGCTGCGCATCGCCCACACCAGCTTCAACTTCGTCATCGCCGACGTGACCCAGGCCATTGCCAACTGCTTCCGGGGCGACCGCCGGGTAGGCAACGACAAGGCCTATTCCGACAAGTGCGTCATCACAGACGAGAACTCCATGGTCACCTTCATGATGGGCTTCGACAAGGAAAAGGTCCACACCATCCTGCGCGAAGTGCCCACCATGTTCGCCTCCAACATCTTCCACCAGTTCAACGTCATGCACTATCTGGACGTGGCCCAGCTCAACGGCATCCCCGGCGACGTCTGCCCCATGCCCGAGGCCGAGGCCGGCATCTCCATTGAGGACGACTTCTGCGTTCTGGGCTGTTGCGCCGTGCAGAACAACACCACCTGCGACGGCTCCCTCATGGGCAACGGCATCATCGCCAAGCGCCTGGAGCGGCAGTACGGCATCCCCACCTTCCAGCTGGCCACCCCGCTGCGCCACAAGGAGCCGGACGTGCTGGACTACGCCGCCGACCAGATCAAGCAGGCCATCGCCTTTGTGGAAGAGCACACCGGCGAGCACTGGGATTGGGACCGCTACTTTGCCGCCGCCAAGCGGGTGAACTACGCCACCAAGTGCCGCATCGCCCAGATGGAGATCAACTCCACCCCCTATCCCCAGTTCTTCGGCGCTGCCTTCTCCCTGTATAACGACACCAACTACATGGGCAACTCCGGCCGCGATCCCAACTTTGTCCCCATCGACCGCAAGCTCCTGGCCCTGGCGGAGAAGGGCTACAAGGCCAAGCGGATGTACGCCAAGGAGTACCGCCACCGGGCCATCGTCTGGGGCGTGCAGCCCCAGTATGTCATCGACATGCTCTACTGGATGGTCCAGTGCTGGGGCGTGGTGCCCCTGACCGATATGCTCTCCGTCATCAACACCGACATGATCGCCGAGGAGGATACCCCCGAGAACCGGGAGCAGGCCTACCGCGACATGGCCATGCTGAACATGGAGATGATCATGCGCAACCACACCCACGGCGGCTACAAGGTCCTGGTGGACGAGCTGTGGGAGCTGTGCGAGAAGATGAACGCCGACATCGTCATGATGTGGGAGCATATGAGCTGCAAGGCCCTTACCGGCATGCACGGCATGTTCGAGGATCAGGCCCGGGAGCGGGGCATCCACATCATGTGGGTCAGCCACGACCTCTGCGATCCCCGCGTCTTCACCCGCAACGCCATCCGCGACCAGGTGAGCAACTACATGCGCACCGTCATGCGGGAGGAGCCGCTGGATCCGTCGCTGGAGCATATTCCCGACGACGAGGCTTACTAAGGAAAAGGAGCAGCGAATGATGAAGAAACTGTTGAAACTCCCCCTGATCCTGCTGGGGATCGCGCTGGGCTTCTTTGTGGTCACCTTTACCATCTATTTCTTCAACCTGGATATGAAGGCCACCGCCCTGCTGGCTCCTCTGCTGGAAAAATGGTATGACAGCAGAGAGCACGACCAGTACCTGTAACGTGAGAAAAGGGGATATGGAACGGCTGTTCCATATCCCTTTTTTCCGTTATCTGTTTTGAGATTTGAGAAAAACGGGGGAAATACAATGGATCAGACAAACCGGATCGACAGGATCAGCCGGATGGAGGAGAAAATGGACGCGGTGCTGGCCGCGGCGGAGGGGCTGGAGCAGGCCCTGGAGCGCTGGGAGGCCTGCCGCCCGGCGGTGGAAGAGCTGGCCGCCTATTACGACGGGGGAGACTGGCTCTCCGACTTTACGGCGGACGAGGCGGGCCTGCTGCCGGAAGATCTGAAGCGGGGCGTCCTCTCGGAGGATGGGCTCTTCGACCTGCTGGAGCGGGCGAGAGAGCTGGACGGCAAGGTCCCGAAAGAAGCTCCTGAAGCGTAAAATCAAAAACCGTTGACAGATGACCTTTCGCTCCCTATAATAGGTGAACGGAAGGTCACTTTTATGCGCGGAGGGTATGATGGCGAAGGAAACGAAGGAGAGGATCCTGGCGGCGGCGTTGGAACTGTTTTCACAAAACGGATATGCGGGGACCAACATCCGGGAGCTGAGCGCGTCCCTGGGACTTGTGAAGTCCGGGGTCTACAAGCATTTCGAGAGCAAGGAAGCGATCTGGAACGCGCTGCTGGATGAGATGGTCGCCTATTACGGGGAGCATTTCGGATCCCCGGAGCATCTGCCGCCTGTGCCGGATTCGACCGAAGAGCTGACGGAGATGACCATGCGGATGGTGGACTTCACGGTCCGTGACGAGCGGGTCGTCATGACGCGCAAGGTGCTGACGCTGGAACAGTTCCGGGACGCTCGCGCCCGGGAGCTTGCAACGAAGCACTTCCTTACCGGCCTCACGGACATGTTCACAGGGATATTCGCCGGCATGATGGAGAAGGGCCTTCTCCGCAGGGACGATCCGAGCCTGCTGGCCCTGGCCTATACCGCGCCGATCTCCGCCCTGATCCACCTCTGCGACCGGGAGCCGGAAAAAACAGAGGAAGCGATGGCGCAGATCCGGGCCTTCAGCCGGCATTTCGGGAAGGTGTACGGAGAGACAGACCATGCTTGAACTGGAGACGGAACGGCTGATCCTTGATTCGATCCGGGAGACGCAAAAAAACAGGCTGTGAACGATTCACAGCCTGTTTTTTTATGGCGTCGCAGCGACTGCGGGACTCGCTTCGGGGGACAGGGGATCGGGATCGTCTCTTTCGGTGCTGTAGGCGTAGCTGCGGCGTTCCGCGGCCCCGGCCTTGAAGATGAAGGGGGAAGCGCTTCCGTCGGCGAAAAGCCGAAACGAAAGCTCCGGATCGAAAATCAGGGACTCTCCGTCCATTTCGATCTCCACCCATCCGTGCGGGGTTCGCCTGGCCGGCAGCACGATCTCCTCTCCATGGATGTCGGTATAGCTGTTGGAAAGGGGCGTGGTCTCCGTCCGGATGGAGCCGGTATACGCTTCGGCAGGATAGCCGACGGCCCGCGCCAGCACACAGAAGGCGGCGGCGAAACTGTAGCAGTTGCCGGCCTTCCTGCTCAGCGCGCTTTTTGCCTCGGCGATCTCCCAGCCTGCAGGCTCTCCGGGAGGATAGTAATTGCCCTTGCGGTAGCGCAATTGATCCAGCGTGTAAATAAAGAGTTTTTCGAGCATTTCCTCCCGCGTCATGTCGGAGGGGTCCACCAGCCGGGGCAGCAGATCCCGGACCAGCCGGTCCAATTCCGGATCTCCGCTGGTCACGACGCCTTCTCCGTCAAAGGAGACACCGGCATAGCTCCCGTTCACGACCGGATCCCCGTGTTCATCGATGGCATGGAGATCGGTTCCCAGGAAGAAGAAGCCCTCCTTTTGCTGAGGGAGCGGCGTGCAGCGGGTCCAGCGTTCCTCCGCCCCTGTACCGGATGCGCGGTGGGGGATCACGGCTTCCGCCACATCCCAGAAATGCGCATCATCGGATCGCAGGTCAAGGATCGTACCCACAAGACTGTTCCTGCGGTACTTGTCCCCGTGGCGGTCCATGGCGGCGCTGAGTATGCTTGCCAATTCCAGCCTTGTCAGCTCCTCATCCGGGCGGGCGGCTGTTTCCGGACCGCTTTCGATCCAGCCCAGCGCCGCGGCGCTGCGGAAGAGATCATAGTCCTCATCCTGCGGGGACAGATCGGAGAATTCCACATCGGCGCTGCTCCGGGGGAAGAGGGCGCAGAGCATGTCCAGAAACTCCCGGCGGGTAACGGTCTCGTCCGGGTGCAGACGGCTGCCGGAGAGAATGCCCAGCTGCTTGAGGGTGGCGGCCGCGGGATAGAGCGGGTCTTTCTTCGGCAGATCCAGAAAGCTTCCGTCGCCCACCAGATCCGTATCCAGCAGGAAATAAAGGATCTGCACCACCTCCCGGCGGCTCAGCGTATCTCCGGGATGGAAGGCGCCGTGCTCATCCAGAGAGAGATAGGGCGCATGATCCGCCCGTCCCAGCTTCATGGCATAGACGGGATAGAGATCCGCGTCCTCCCAGACAGCCATCCCCTCTGCCGCAACGGCATCACCCCGGCCGGTCTGCCAGCGGAGGAAGGTATAGCCCTCCAGGGGAGCATCCGGGGGAACAAAGCGGTCGCCCGGGGCGAAGGAGAGCGTCTCCGTCTTGTCCATGCCGTGGAGCCGCAGGGTAAAAAGCGCCGGGGAAACTTCAACAGCCTCGGCTGGCTCCTGCGTCTCAGAGGGGACCGCGTCCTCCCGGGGAAGAAAGCGGAGCGCCGCCAGGACGATCACCGCGAGGATCAGCCCGATCTCCATCAGCAGCCGCCAGAGCGGAGCCTGAGGGGCGCGCCCCTCTTCAGAGGGCTTCATGCCGCGTCTGTGACTGTTTCCCGGTCACCCTCCCGATAGGTATAAACGGTAAAGCCCTCGTACTGCAGCTCTCCGTCCTCGCCCTTGCCCACACAGCTGGGGGCGTAGGAACGCTCCGCAGGCTCGCCCAATTCGTCGATCAGATCCTGCACGTCTTTGCCGATAAAGCTCCTGGCCTTCTCCAGCCGGGCGGCGATCTCATCGCTGTCGGCAGGCTTTTCCTCCGCGGCGTGAAGGCCGGCGTCGGGCAGAGCGGGGACCAGGTCAGCCGGCGCGGCGGATGCCTCCGGCGCGGCTGCGGCGGCCGCAGGGGAAGCGGGGGCTGCCGCATCTTCCGGCGCGGAAGGGGCAGGCTTTGCGTCGCCGCAGGCGCAGAGCGCCAGGGACAGAAGAAGCGCGAGGGCAAGGGTGATCGTTTTTTTGTACATGATATTTGCCTCCTATGCTGCGGGATCGGGGAGGAGCTGGGGGAGATTGCGCTCTACCAGCTCCAGGATCACCGCGTCATAACGCCCCTCGGGGAGCGTATATTCTGTGGAACGGGAAAAACAGGCCTCCTGAAAAGCGTCGGCCAGGTAGGGGTAGAGCGCGATGCCGAAGGAGTCCCGCCAGCAGTAGAGACTGCCTTCTCCCTCGCCCCGTGTGCGGATGGTGATGGCGTTTCCGCCCTTGGGAGGATTCAGATGCTCAAAACGAAGCGCGCCGTCATAGACCATGGCTTCTTCCCGGGCCTTGCCTGTGGGGAACAGCATTTCATAGAGATCCCCCGGCTCGGTGGATCGGGCCAGCCGGAAGGGACCGGCGGCGTAGGCGCTCTCCCGGTCCAGCGCGGAGAGCAGCCTGTCCGCGGCCATGGCGGCCCCCTCCTGGGTCCAGTGGGTATCCCCGCGGTAGTAGGGCATGGGCAGGGAGAACAGATCCGCGTAGTGCACGCCGTGACGCTCCAGATAGGGCTGCAGGCGGGCGATGCTGCTCTGCTCGTGCTGGAAAGGATAGGCTTCGGGCATGGCCTCGGGATGGAGACTGTTTTTGTTGGGGACCACGGTGAAGAGAAAGACCGCGCCGCGGCTTTCCGCCTCGTACTGGATCCGGGCCAGCCGGGCGGCGATGGCGTCCAGCTCCGCATCCGTCAGGCTTTGGCCGGTGTAATCCGGCAGCGTGGGGGAGAAGAAGAGCCAGCCGTCCTTCCCCAGCAGCACCTGATCCTCGGCGGAGGAAGCGAGAAGCCCGGCGTTCAGGCCGGACCAGAGACCGACCAGCTCCTGCCGCAGACCGAAATGATCGGCCAAATAGTCGGCGCTGTCGTTCAGGACACGCAGATTCCACGTCCCGTCCCGCTGGTGCAGCTGCGGCGGGGCGCTGAGGATCTGGTTGGCGCCGACCTCGGCGGGCTGCAGAAGCCACATGCCGAAAAGCGGCGTCAGCATGAGGAGAAGGGCCAGGGCGATATAGAGTTTTGACCAAATCGCTTTTCGCATGGTTTTTCCTCAGAACTGGAAATACAAAAAGGGATGGAAGCCTCCCGTGGAGAGGCTGAGAATACAGAGAAACAGCAGCGCCAGACTCCCGGCCCTTGCCAGGTGCCGGAAAGCGGGCGCATCGAGACGGGCATAGAGCTTTTCCCGCAGACCGCCCGCGAAGACAATGGCCAGCGCAAGGGCCAGCAGAGAAGCGGGCTGCAGCAGGGAGATCAGCTGTACGCTGCCCGCTGCCGTCAGGGAACCGGCAAACATGACGCCCAGCATCGCTCCCGCGGCGCGCAGACTCTCCGCCCGGAAGATCACGAAAAGGAGCGTCACCGCAAGCAGGGTATAGATCCGGCCAAGCAGCCGGCCCCAGGGCTTTTCCTGCAGCTTCCGGACGGGCAGAACGCCCTCCAGCGAGCTCAGGAGACCGTGGCCGAGGCCCCAGATGACGAAGGTCCAGTTGGCGCCGTGCCAGAAACCGGTGCAGAGGAAGACCAGCAGACGGTTCAGCGCCGTCCGCAGGCGGCCCCGCCGGTTGCCTCCCAGGGGAATGTACAGATATTCCTTGAACCAGGAGGAGAGAGACACGTGCCAGCGCCGCCAGAAATCCCGGATGGAGACGGCGGCGTAGGGGTGGAGAAAGTTTTCCCGCAGAGCAAAGCCGAACATGCGGCCCATGCCGATGGCCATATCGCTGTAGGCGCTGAAGTCGTAGTAGATCTGCAGGGTGTAGCATACCGCGGCCAGCCAGGCCAGACGGATATCCTGGGTACCGCCGGCAAAAACGGCGTCTGCGATCTTTCCGGCGGCGTCCGCGATCAGCAGCTTTTTGCCAAGCCCCCGGATGAAGCGTCGAAGCCCCTCCTCGGTGCTGACCGGGTCTGTCCGCCGCTGATCGATCTGGGGGGCGATGTCGTGGTATTTCACGATGGGTCCGGCAATGAGCTGGGGGAAGAAGGCCAGGTACAGCAGGAGCTTTCCGAAGTCCGCCGTGCCGCTTTCAGGGTCCCGGTATACGTCGATCACATAGCTCATGCCCTGGAAGGTGAAGAAGGAGATGCCGATGGGAAGCAGAATGCCCACGGGCTCCCTTCCCAGATTCTGCAGCAGGAAATCTCCGTATTTGAAGATGCCGAGCAGCAGCAGGTTCAGCACCACCGCGAGGATAAGAAGCGCCTTCCGCCCCTTTTGGAGCCGGCAGAGCCCCAGCCCCGCCAGATAGTTCAGCAGCACGGAGCCCAGGAACAGGGGCAGAAACACCAACTGCCCGAAGGCATAGAAGACCAGGCTTGCCGCGGCAAGAAAGATGTTTTTCGCCCGCAGGGAGGGGCAGAGCCGCTCCAGCAGAAAGACCGCCGGCAGAAAGGCAAAGAGAAAAACCGGAGAACTGAAGACCATGGCGCCGCCCTCCTTTCGGTTTTATAAACGGATGAGCCCGGAAGCTGGCTCGGACAGGATTCGGACGGAAAGAAATCCCATAAAAAACTCTGCGACGAAAAGCTTCCGCCGCAGAGAGGGGGAACTGTTTTGCGCTCAGACTGCGCCGGGCTTGCCCAGCATGCGGAACATGTTCTTCTTGTAGGCCTCCACGCCGGGCTGGTCGAAGGGATTGACGCCGGACATGTAGCCGGAAATGGCGCAGGCCACCTCGAAGAAGCAGACCAGGGCGGCGAAGCCTTCCTCGTTGCGCTTGGGGACCTCCACCACCAGATTGGGCACGCCGCCGGCCACATGGGCCTCGCGCACGGCGTCGGAAGCGATGCGGTTGATGTCCGCCATATCCTTGCCCACCAGGTAGTTGAGTCCGTCGGCGTTCTGCTCGTCATTGGGGAAGGGGAACTCCCGGCGGCTGGACGCAAAGCGGACGATGGTCTCCATCAAGGTGCGGGGACCGGCCTGAATGAACTGGCCCATGGAGTGCAGGTCCGCGGTGAACTCGACGCTTGCGGGGAAGATGCCCTTGCCGTCCTTGCCTTCGCTCTCACCGTAGAGCTGCTTCCACCACTCGCCCATGAAGCGGAAGCTGGGCTCATAGCAGCCCAGGATCTCGATGCCGTAGCCCTTGCCGTAGAGATGCTGCCGGGCGGCGGCATACTGCCAGGCCGGGTTCTCCGGGGAGCGCTGGTCCAGGGCTTTCAGCTCGGCAATGGCGCTGTCAATGACCAGGCGCACGTCGATGCCGGCCACGGCCATGGGCAGCAGGCCCACCGCGGACAGCACGCTGAAGCGGCCGCCCACGTCGTCGGGCACGATGAAGCTCTCCCAGCCCCGGTCGTTGGCCAGGGACTTGAGGGCGCCGCGCCTGGCGTCGGTGGTGGCGAAGATGTGCTCGTCAGCCTTGTCGCCGTACTTCTTTGCCAGCAGCTCCCGGAAGATGCGGAAGGAGGCGGCAGGCTCCAAGGTGGTGCCGGACTTGGAGATCACGTTCACGTCAAAGTCCTGGTCGCCCAGCTGATCCAGGGTATCCCACAGCGCGTCTGCGGAGAGGGTGTTGCCCACGAAAAAGACCCGGGGATCGCCCTTGCCGGGAACGGGCTTCAAAAGCTCGATGGCGCCGCGGGCGCCCAGGTAGGAGCCGCCGATGCCGATGACCACGAGAGCGGTGGAGCGGGCGCGGATCTTTTCCGCCGCGGCCACGATCCGGTCCAGCTCGGTTTCCTTGATGTGCTGGGGAAGGCTGCGCCAGCCGATAAAGTCGGCGCCGAGACCGGTGCCGCTTGCCAGAGTCTCATGGGCCAGAGCGGCCAGCTTGTAATCGGGGCCGGCGGCGGTGAAGAACTTCTTTGCGCCGGAAAGATCTACGTGTACCATATTGCCTCCTCATAAATCATAAAAGAATTTGGCAATATTATACTACATTTTCTCCCGATTGCAAGGAAAAGCAAAGGAGTTTTGAGATTTGGGCCATGAAAGGCAGCGGAAAACCGGGGCGGTGAAAGTCCGGCTTTTTTCGCTGCCCGGCTTTCACAGTCCCACAAGGCTCCCGGCCAGCTTCCGGAAGATGCCCCAGAAGCCGATGCGGGGCACCGGAGCAGCCGCCAGGATCGGCACCTCCGCCACCGTCTCCTCGCCCAGGCGCACCCGGAGAGTTCCTACCTGCTGCCCCTCCTCCACCGGGGCGGAGAGCAGGGAAGGCAGCTGCAGGGTGTAGGAGGGGCTGCCGCTTTTCTTCTCCGTGAGGGCCCAGGCCTCCCCGCCGCAGCGGAGGGGAACGCTGCCCTCCCGGCCCATTTCCACCGGCAGCTCCGGCAGGGGCGCCTCCGGCCGGAGGGAGCAGAGGCTGTAGTTGGAAAAGGCGAAGTTCAGCAGGGCCGTGGCGTCGGCGTTGCGGCTCTCGGCGCTCTCGCCGTGCATCACCACCGCCAGGAAGGAGACGCCGTCCCGCTCCGCCGTGGCAGCCAGACAGTACATGGCCCTGGAGGTAAAGCCGGTCTTGAGCCCGGTGCAGCCCTCATAGCGGTTCACCAGCCTGTTGGTGTTTACCAGCTCAAAGGCCCCGTCCCGGATGCTGTCCATCCAGATGGTGGTGAAGCGCTTGATCTCCTCATGGCGCATCAGCTCCCGGGAGAGAACGGCAATGTCCCGGGCGGTGGAGTAGTGCTCCTCGTCGTCAAAAAGGCCGGTACAGTTGGTGAAGTGGGTGTTGAGAAGCCCCAGTTCTTCCGCCCTCCTGTTCATCCGATCCACGAAGAGGGCCTCCGTGCCGTTCAGGTGCTCCGCCATGGCCACGGCGCAGTCGTTGGCGGAGACCACGGCGATGCACTTGAGCATCTCCTCCGCGCTCATCCGCTCTCCCTCCTCCAGAAAGACGCAGCTGCCTCCGAAGGAGGCGGCCCGCGCGCTGGCGGTGACGGTGTCCTCCAGCCGGAGCTTCCCGCTCTCCACATCCTCCAGGATCAGCAGCATGGTCATCACCTTGGTGATGCTGGCCGGCGCCATGCGCTCGTCCGCGTTTTTTTCGTAGAGCACGGCGCCGGTCTCCTGCTCCATCAGGATGGCGGAGGGCGACCGCAGGGGGATCTCCCCGTCCCGCAAAGACCTTGGACCGGAGCCGCGCCCCGGCAAAAGCGCGGCAAACAACAGCAGCATACAAAGCGTTCGTCTCATGTTCTCCTCCCAGCTTGAAAGAACACCGGCGCAGCCGCCGGGCCTTTCTTTCGTCCTGGGGAAGCCTATGCGCGGCAAAGAGAGAACATGCCCTTCGACAAAGGTTGACAAAATTATGGTCGGAAGCGTCCCATCCGCGGACTGGAAGACTTTGGCGGCCGCCGGGCAAAAGCAGGGAACATCAAGGAGTTTTGAACATTTTCCACAGGGTTTTCCACAAAAGGCTTTTTCAAAAATCGGTACGAAATCGGAAAAGAGGTTTCCATAACAAGAGTTCCATAACGGCGAAGAGGGGAGAAGCGGGGCGAGAAAAAAGCGACTTGACGCACGCGCGGGGCGATAGTAAAATATACAGGATAGAAAAGGTTTGGTGTGTGGGAATTCGCGTAACGGAGGACAACGCTTATGAGACGGCATTTTCGCTGGGACAGAAAATATCTGTACTGGGGCATCACGGCCTTCTGCGTGATCGCCGCGGCGATCCTGTTCTATATGGCGCTGCGCTTCCTGCCGGATCTGCGCAGAGCCCTGGGAAAGCTGCTGAAGGTCCTCAGCCCCTTCATCTGGGGCTTTGTGATCACCTATTTGATCGCGCCGCTGATGAAGCTGCTGGAGCGCAGCGTCTTCGGCCCCCTCTGCCGCAAGCTCTTTGCCAAAAACAAAAAGAACGACGGCCGCAAGCTTGCCAGAGCCCTTTCGATCCTGGTGTCAGAGCTTGCGATGCTGGCGGTGCTGACGGCCCTGGTCTATCTCATCCTGCCCCAACTCTACAGCAGCATCGAGACCATCGTGAAAAACGGGCCGGACTATCTGCGGGATCTGTCCGCCTGGGCCACAGGCCTGCTGGATAATCACCCGGAGATCACCAAGTATGTGGGCGACGCCATCAACACCCTGAACACCGATATCATGTCCTGGGTCAGCACCAAGCTGCTGCCGGGCGTGGGCAACTTCGTCACCACCCTCATCGAGGGCGGCTATGTGGTGGTGATGGGAATCTACAATCTGATCATCGGCATCATCGTGTCCATCTATCTCCTCTCGGATCTGGAACATTTCACCGCTGCCCTCAGAAAGCTGAATTACAGCTGGTTCTCCCTGGAGACGGCGGAGAAGGTGCGGGAGGCTGTGGAGTTCACGGACCGGACCTTCATGGGCTTCATCTCCGGCAAGCTCCTGGATTCGGCCATCATCGGCCTGATCTGCTATATCGTGTGCGCCATTTTGAACATGCCCTATGCGCTGCTGGTCAGCGTGATCGTGGGCGTCACCAATATCATCCCCTTCTTCGGCCCCCTCATCGGCGCCGTGCCCAGCGCGCTGATCATCCTGATGGTGGACCCCCTCAAGTGCCTGATCTTCATCGTCTTCGTCATCATCCTGCAGCAGATCGACGGCAACTTCATCGGGCCCAAGATCCTGGGCAGCTCCATCGGCATCACCAGCTTTTGGGTGCTCTTCGCCATCGTGGTGGGCGCAGGACTCTTCGGCTTCGGCGGCATGATCCTGGGCGTGCCCGTGTTCGTGGTGATCTACACCTTCCTGACCAAACGGGTGGAGGAGAGGCTGAAAAAAAGCGATCTCCCGTGGGAGACCGCTCAGTATGAACATCTGGATCATATCGACCCGGTGACGCGCCAGCCGGTGAAGAAGCCGGGGACCCTTGAAAGCGAGAAGAGCGAAGAGAGCGAGTAAAGAGCCGTGAGGCTTCGGCTCGCGGCAGATGTTTCGATCTGCCCGCGGCAGACACCGGCACGCTTCAGGCGTCGCTCTTCACGATTTCCTTTATCTGTGCGCAAGGCTCGCCCGGGCGTCCAGAAGCCCACGGACGAGGGCCAGGATGTCCTCCTCCGTGCTCATGCGGCTCAGCCCGATCCGAAGCGCCCCGTCAATGGCCCGGGCGTCCAGCCCGATGGCCTCCAGCACATGGCTCCGCCCGCCTTTTTTGCAGGCGGAGCTTTTTGATACGCAGCCCGGCAGAGAGATGGAGAGAATGTGGGGTGCGGCGGATTCCACCCAGCCCAGCTCCGGGATCCCGGCGCGCAGCTCCTCCAGCAGCTCCTGCTTCAGGGCCGCCATGCGGCGGATGTTCTCGCTCATCCCGGATTTCCCGATGCGGCAGGCCTCGCCGAAGGCGGCGATCTGGGGCACCGCCTCGGTACCGGCCCGGCGGCCCTCCTCCTGCCCGCCGCCCAGAATGAAGGGCTTCAGGCGCAGGCCCTGGCGGATGTACAGCGCCCCCACGCCCTTGGGCGCGTGGATCTTGTGACCGCTGACGCTGATGAGATCGGCGCCCAGGCTCTTGGCAGAGAAGGGGACCTTGAGAAAGCCCTGCACCGCGTCTGTGTGCAGCAGGGCGGAAGAGCCCCCTGCCCTGAGCCCCTTCGCGACGGAAGCGATATCGGTGACGCCGCCGGTCTCGTTGTTCACCAGCATCAGCGTCACCAGCACCGTATCCTCCCGCAGGGCGGCAAGCACCGCCTCCGGGGAGACGGAGCCGTCCTTTTCCGGCTTCAGCCGCGTGACCTCGAAGCCCCGGGCTTCCAGCTCATCCAGGCTTTTGCGCACGGCGTCGTGCTCCACCAGGGAGGAGATCACGTGCTTGCCCCTGCGCTTCATGGCCTCCGCGCCGCCGAGAATGGCCCAGTTGTCGCTCTCGGAGCCGCAGGAGGTGAACACCAGCTCTCCCGGCGCGCAGCCCAGCGCGTCGGAAACCTGTTTGCGGCTCTTGTCCAGCAGCTTTTTAGCCTCCCGGCCCAGGGTATAGGTGGAGCTGGGATTGCCGAAGCAGTCCGTCATGGCGGCAAGCGCCGCCTGCGCCGCCTCCGGGCAGACCCGGGTGGTGGCGGAATTGTCCAGATAGTGCATAGTAACTCCTTCAGAGAATGAAAAATGAATAATGAAGAATGAATCATAAAGGTATCGCCTGCGGCGATGATTGTAATCCGTCCGCGAAGCGGACACCGCAATTCTTCATTTTTCAGTATTCACTTTTCATCCGTTTGTCTCTCATGAAAGGTGAATGATAAAGATGAGATATATTATATCCACTCTCGGCTGCAAGGTCAACCAGTTTGAGACCCAGGCCATGGAGACCCGTCTCCAGGAGCACGGACACCAGCCCTGCGCCCCCGGCGAGATCGCCGACGCCGTCATCGTGAACACCTGCGCCGTCACGGCGGAGAGCGGGCGCAAGTCCCGCCAGCTCCTGCGCCGTCTCCGGGACGAGAACCCCGGCGCGGTGCTGGCCGTCTGCGGCTGCTACTCCCAGCTCAGCCCCGAGGAGACCGCCCGCATCGGCGCCCAGGTCATCTTCGGCGCGGCGGACCGGATGGCCTTTGTGGAGGCGGTGGAGCGGGCCGTGCAGGAGGGGCAGCGGACCCGAAGCGTGGACGAGCCCTTCCGCCGCCGCCAGTTGGAAAAGCTGCCCGCCGGGGCCCTGGAGGGCCGCACCCGGGCCATGCTGAAGATCCAGGACGGCTGCGTGAACTTCTGCAGTTACTGCATCATCCCCTACACCCGGGGGCGGCTCCGCTCCCTGCCCCTGGAAGATGCCGCCGCCGAGACGGCGCGCATCCGGGAGCAGGGCTTCCGGGAGCTGGTGCTCACCGGCATCGAGGTGGCCTCCTACGGGGTGGACCTGCCGGGAAAGCCCGGCCTTGCCGACTGTATCGAGGCCGTGGCGAAGGAGGCCGGGGATATGCGCATCCGCCTGGGCTCCCTGGAGCCCACGGTGATCACCGAGGACTTCTGCCGCCGCCTTGCCGCCACGGGAAAGCTCTGCCGCCACTTCCACCTCTCCCTCCAGTCCGGCTGCGACCGGACCCTGAAGGCCATGAACCGGAAGTACGACACCGCCCGCTTCTTTGCGGCGACGGAGCTGCTGCGCCGGTATTTCCCCGGCTGCGCCCTGACCTGCGATCTCATCACCGGCTTTCCCGGGGAGACGGATGCCGACCAGACCGAGACCCTGGCCTTCATCGAAAAGTGCGCCTTTTCGGATATGCACATCTTCCCCTATTCCCGGCGGCCCGGCACTCCGGCGGACCAGATGCCGGAGCAGTGCACCCACGCCCTGAAGGCGCTCCGCGCCCGGGAGGCCCAGGCTGTGGCGGCACGGATGCACCGGGCCTATCTGGAGCAGAGCGTAGGGCTCACCCTGCCGGTGCTCTTCGAGACCGGCGAGGAGGGGAGCCTCGGCCACAGCGACACCTATCTGCTGGTGAAGGTGGAGCAGGAAGGGCTGCGGGGACAGCTTCTGGACGTGAAGATCACCGGCGTGGACGGGGAGAGACTGCTTGGAGTTTTGCGTTTTGAGAATTGAGTTTTGAGCCGTAGGGGAGGGGCTTGCCCCTCCCGAGAGCGCTCCCCTTGCGCAGGGGAGCCTATAAGGAAGGAGACCCCTCAGTCTGCCGCCTTGCGTGAGACGGCGGCAGACAGCTCCCCTTCACAGGGGAGCCTACAAGGAAGGAGACCCCTCAGTCACAGCGCTGCGTGAGACGCGCTGTGACAGCTCCCCTTCACAGGGGAGCCTACAAGGAAGGAGATTGGAAATGAAAAAGATCGGGATGCTGGTGGCGGTGGAGATGGACGCGGTGCTGGGCCGTTACGGCACGGCAAAGAGCGTGGAGAACCGCCATGGCTTCGAGATGCACCAGTATGACATGGGCGCATACGAGCTCTATGTGCTGCGCTCCGGCGCGGGAGAGATCGCCGCCGCCGCGGCGGCGGAGCTGCTCATCGACCGCTACGAGGTGGAGATGATCGTGAACTTCGGCGTGGTGGGCGGCCTCACCGCGGAGATGGGCCAGACCAAAACCTGTGTGGTGGAGCGGGTGGTCCACTATGACTTCGATACCTCGGAATATGACAAGTGCCTGCCGGGACAGTACATGGGCTACGAGGATGAGTATCTGTACCCCTCTCCGGCGCTGATCGACAAAGCGGTCGCCCTCTGCCCGGAGCTCAAGCGGGTCACCTGCGCCTCGGCGGACAAGTTCGTGGCCGGGGAAGCGGCCAAGAGCGCCCTGCATCAGCGCTGGGACGCCGACATCTGCGAGATGGAGGCCGCCGCCGTGGTGCTCACCTGCGACCGGGCGCAGGTCCCCTGCCTGCTCATCAAGACCGTGTCCGACGGACTGACCCAGGGGGGCGAGGACTTCGGCACCGCTCTGGCAGACACCTCCGCCCTCTGCCTGGAGGTGGCGGACAGGATCATCCGGGAATTATGATCCGTAGGGGCCGCCGCCCTCGGCGGCCCGCAAAAAACAGATCAAAACGGGCCGCCGAGGGCGGCGGCCCCTACGGGTATGGAGGCGCCTTCCATGACGGAAAAACTCTATTATATCGACAGCCATCTGCGGGAATTTGAGGCGATGGTCCTCTCCTGCGAGGAGACGAAGAAGGGCTGGGCCCTGACCCTGGACCGGACCGCCTTTTTCCCCGAAGGGGGCGGCCAGCCGGCCGACACCGGCTTCATCGGCGAGGCCAGGGTGCTGGACGTGCACGAGAAGGAGGGACGGATCCTCCACAAAACCGACCGGCCCCTCCCGGCGGGGGAGCGCTTCTCCTGCAGGATCGACTGGGAGCAGCGCCATCGCCGCATGCAGAACCACTCCGGCGAGCATATCGTCTCGGGCCTCGTGTATCGGGAGTTCGGCTTTGACAACGTGGGCTTTCATATGGGCCCTGACTGCATGACCATGGACTATTCCGGCGAACTGAGCTGGGAGCAGCTCAGGGAGATC
>ONCI01000041.1 GCA_900316255.1 uncultured Eubacteriales bacterium
GCCATGCTCATGCTCAAGGAAGAGCGGGGCTATGTCCGCTCCATCGACGTGGCGGAAAAGCTGGGCGTGACCAAGCCCAGCGTCAGCTATGCCACCAAACGCCTGCGGGAGAGCGGCTATATCGCCTTTGATTCCGCCGGGATGATCGTGCTGCTGGAGCCGGGGCTGGAGATCGCCGAGCGCATCTACGAGCGGCACAAGCTCCTGACCCAGATGCTGATCGGCCTGGGCGTCAGCGAAGAGACCGCCCGGGAGGACGCCTGCAAGATCGAGCACGATCTGAGTGTGGAGACCTTCGACGCCATCCGCAGGCACGCGCAGCAATACCGCTGATAATCAGAAAAGAAAATGGACCTCCGATCCTTGTTCAGCCGGATCAGAGGTCCATTCTTCTATGCTCTTATTCTTTCCCTGCCAAAAGCCCGCGGCGAAGCCGCCCTTTCTTCCTTTCGCCGCCTACAGGATGGCCGCGAGGAGCACATAGATCCAGTGGGCGGCCACGCCGGCTGCCAGGCCCCCGATGGTGTGGCTCAGGATGGCCTTGCCGATCAGGTCCTTGCAGTGGAGGCTGTCCATCATGGAGGCGTGGGTGCTGAGATAGCCGCTCCAGCACATGCACATGGCGGTAAAAACGGCGATGTCGTTGGGCCCGATGAGCCGCATGCCGATGAGGCTGTCCGTCAGGCTCATGGCGGCGCCGGCGGCGCCCAGGGCGGTGACGGGGACGCCGATGGCCTCCGGGGAGGAGAATCCGAAGAGGGGCTTGAGGATAAAATCGATCTTGGAGGCCAGCATAGGCAGCAGGCGGATGCCCTCATAGGCTTCGCCGGTGTAGGTTCCGGCTTCGGAGGGGCCGTTGATGAGCATCATCACCAGGGTGCAGATGACCAGGACCCCGGGCACGATGCTGATGCCCATTCTGACGCCGCTGGCGCCGCCCTCCAGCACCGAAGCCATCAGGCGGCTGCCGATGCCTCCGTCCCGGATGGGGCGGGTGCCCCGGGGCAGCTCCGGCTCCGCCTCGGACGAGGAGGAGAGCTCCGCCTCATCCCCGAAGAACTTGCGGGTGAAGACCAGCATGATCCGGGTGCTGACGATGCTGCCCACCACGGCGCCGAGAAGACCCACGCCCACCGCGCCGCCCAGGCCCGTGCCCATTTTGGGGGAGAGGCTGTACATATAGGTGCAGACGATGAGTCCCATGCCGAAGGCCGTGCCGATATTGGTGAGGGCCGGAAACTGGTAGCGCTTGAAGTAGTGGCGGAAATGGTGGTCCTCCGCCAGGGCCAGGATGGCCGGGTTATCCGACAGGAAGGTGGTGACCACCCCCAGGGCCGCCGCGCCGGGCAGGCCGTAGACCGGCTTCATCAAGGGCTGGAGCAGGCGGTTTGCCAGGGAGACGAAGCCAAACTCCGACAGCAGCGCCGACACCGCCCCCATGAGAACACAGATGGCGGTGATGTAGAGCACCGTGTCGATAAGCAGCCGGTAGGCCGTGTTCATCATGGTGTTCAGGGCGTTGGCCAGACCCATCTGGACCGCGAAGAGGGTAATCAGCCCAAAGAAAAACACCGGGAAGAGGAAGGTCTCCAGCCCCAGCTCTTTTTTCACCAGGACCTTGGAGGGAAGCTTGGGCTTTTCCCGGACGGGCCGCTCCACCACCTGGGGTTTTGCGCGCACGGCGGTCTTTTTCTTCCCCTTTTGCGTCTGACTCATAATTGTCCTCCGAATAACGGCCCGAACCGGAGCGGCTCGGGCGAAAATGGCGGCGGAAAGGTGCCGCTGCAGGACATGCTGTGGCGTCAGGACAGATACTATAACGCCGGAGACCATTGTAGCAGATTCACAAAGATTGTCAATCGGCTTTCCGCTTCTTTTCACCGATTCGCACAAAAACGCCCCGGCTTGATCCCAAGCCGGGGCGTTGGTTGTACAGGCGCTCACAACGCTGTCATCCTGAGCGAGCGAAGCGAGTCGAAGGATCTCATTCGTTCAGGCAAAAGGATGGGAGCCCAATCGTTTTCCGAAGGAAAACACCTCATCTTTTCACGCTTCACTTTTCTCTTTTCACTTAGAAGATCGGCACCACCGCGCCGCCGTAGGTGGCGTTGATGTAATCGCGGACGGCGTCGGACTGGAGGGCCTTCACCAGGGCCAGGATGGCGGGGTCGTTCTCACGGCCGGCCTTCACGCCAAGGAGGTTGGCGTAGGTCTGGGCGGCGTCGCCGGAGGCGTCTTCGATGGCGAGAGCGTCGGCGGAGGCGTTCAGGCCCGCGGCCAGGGCGAAGTTGCCGTTGATGACGGCCAGGTCCACATCCTCACGGGAGCGGGCCAGCTGGGCGGCGTCCATCTCGGTGATCTTCAGGTTCTTGGGGTTCTCGGCGATGTCGAAGACGGTGGCGTTGGAGGAGGCGTCGATGCCCTCGGCCAGCTTGATGAGGCCCTCCTGCTGCAGCAGGAGCAGGGCGCGGGTCTCGTTGGAGCCGTCGTTGGGGATGATGATCTCAGCGCCGTCGGCCAGGTCCTCGATGGACGAGGTCTTGCCGGCGTAGATGCCGAAGGGCTCATAGTGGATCAGGGCCACGGAGACGATGTTGGTGCCGTTCTCAGCGTTGAAGCTGTTCAGGTAGGGGCTGTGCTGGAAGTAGTTGGCGTCCAGCTCGCCGCTGTCCACCACCAGGTTGGGCTGCACATAGTCGTCATACTCCACGATCTCCAGATCGTAGCCCTCGGCAGCCAGGGCTTCCTTGGCGACGGCCAGGATCTCGGCATGGGGAGTGGGAGAGGCGGCCACGCGGATCTTCACGTTCTCCTTGGGGGCGGGCTGGCTGCCGCAGGCGGCAAGGGCCAGGACCAGGCAGAGGGCGAGCAGCAGAGCAAAAATCTTTTTCATGTTTTCCTTTCTCCTTTTTTTGTATTTTTGTTTTCTTCTCTCGTATATCGTATGCGCTGAATCTTCAGCGGATGCGACGGTCGGATCTCTTCACCAGGACGTTGCCGATGCTCTGGAACAGCTGCACCAGGATGATGAGCAGCACCACGGCGAAGTACATGACCAGGGGCTTATAGCGGTTGTAGCCGTAGTTCACGGCGATGCGGCCGATGCCGCCGCCGCCCACGGCCCCCGCCATGGCGCCGTAGCCGAAGATGGTGATGAGGGCTACCATGAAATTGGAGATGAGGGAGGGCCTGGCCTCGGGGATCAGGACCTTGCAGACGATCTGCAGGGTGCTGGCGCCCATGGACTGGGCCGCCTCCACCACCCCGGCGTCTACCTCCCGGATGGAGGTCTCCACCAGCCTTGCCACAAAGGGGAAGGCGGCGATGACCAGGGGGGCCAGGATGGCCTTGGTGCCCACGGTGGTGCCCACCAGGATGCGGGAGAGGGGCAGCACCACGATGAGCAGGATCAGGAAGGGCACGGAGCGGAGGATGTTGATGATGAAGTTCAGGCTCGTCATCACCCAGCGGGGCAGGGGGTGGATGCCCCCCTCTTCCCCGGTGACCAGCAGGACGCCCAAGGGCAGGCCGATGACAAAGGCCAGGATGGTGGGCACAAAGGTCATGAGCAGGGTCTCGCCCAGAGCGCCCAGCAGGCCCTGCTGGATGATCTTCTGCAGCAGGTCCAGTTCGGTTTCAGCAAACAAGCTCGGTCACCTCCTCGGCGGTCACGCCCGGGATGTCCCGGAGATAGAGCAGGGCGCGGGCGGCGTCGGTCTCGTCCTGGGGCAGACCCAAGACCATGCTGCCGTAGGTCTTGCCCGCAAGGGAGTGGGTGTCGGCGGAGAGGATGTTCAGCAGGATCCCCTCTTTGGAGGCCAGCCTCGCCACGATGGGCTCGGCGGCGGCGGCGCCGTCGAAGACCAGGCGTACCAGGCGGTTTTCCGGCAGGACGTGGATCTTCTCCCCCTCCGGCAGCACCAGGCGGCGGCCCGCCTCGGACCTGGGGTTGGAGAAGACCTGGGAGACGGGTCCGGTCTCCCGGATCTGGCCGCCGTCCAGGATGGCCACCCGGTTGCAGATCTGCTCCACCACCCGCATCTCGTGGGTGATGACCACCACCGTGACGCCCAGCTCCCGGTTCAGCTTCCGCAGCAGCTCCAGGATGGCCCGGGTGGTCTTGGGGTCCAGGGCGGAGGTGGCCTCGTCGCAGAGGAGGACCCGGGGATTGGAGGCCAGGGCCCGGGCGATGGCCACACGCTGCTTCTGGCCGCCGGAGAGCTGCACCGGGTAGGCGTCCGCCTTGTCCGGGAGCTCCACCAGCTCCAGGAGCTCCTTTGCCCGGTTGCGGGCCTCCTGCTTCTTCACCCCGGCAAGCTCCAGGGGGAAGCAGATATTGTCCAGGGCCGTGCGCTGCATCAGCAGATTGAAGCCCTGGAAGATCATGCTGATGGACTGGCGGGCCTTCCGCAGCTCCCGGGGAGGCAGGGCGGTGAGCTCCTTGCCGTCCACCAGGACCCGGCCCTCGCTGGGCACTTCCAGCAGATTCATGCAGCGCACCAGGGTGCTCTTGCCCGCGCCGGAGAGGCCGATGATGCCGAAGATATCGCCGTCCTCGATGCGCAGGTCGATGTCCTTGAGGGCCTCCACATCGCCTCCCGCGGTGTGGAAGGTCTTGGACAGGTTTTTGATCTCGATCATATTTCTTCTTACTCCAACAAAAAATCGCCCTTACAGTTTCCTGTAAGGGCGAGAAAATCATACTCGCGGTACCACCTTGCTTCGCGCCATGCTCGCGCATGGACGCCTTTGAGCGTTCCGACAAACGCATCCTCTGTAACGGGAGTACCCGTCGAACGCTATCCGTCTCCGGTTCACGTCCGCAGCTCCGAGACCATGTTCCCCCGTCTTCCTTCTGTTCCTTTTCAGCGACCGGAACTCTCTGTAAAGACACCCGACGGGCTACTCTTCTCTTCCTTGCCTCTTTATTTCGGTATCGAATTGACCGCATCATACACCGAAAACCGCCGTGCTGTCAAGGCTGCCCTGTCCGGAGAGGGGGAACTTTGGGATTCTGACGAAAGATTGCGGAAAAGGAGGCCGTTTTTTGTGAGAAACGGAGAGAAGCCTGCCGGGCAGAAAGAGGCAGATTGCCGTTGAAAAACGGACTTTTGCGATTTATACTGTTACCAGAAAAACCAAGAAGGGGTGATACCGTGGGAATCCTTTCACAGCTGAACAGTCCCGTGATCTTCCTGATCTGCGGGAGCATCGTGCTGGTGGTGGCCCTGATGTGCGTGGTGTTTGCCGTGCGGGCCTATCGGGCGGGGAAAGCCATCGGCATGGACGTGACCAAAATGAAGCGGACCATCGTGGCCAGCGCCACCTTTGCGGTGCTGCCCAGCGTTGGGATCCTGCTGGGCGTCATCGCCCTGTCGGGAAGCCTGGGCACGCCCTGGCCCTGGCTGCGGCTCAGCGTCATCGGGGCGCTGCACTATGAGACCCAGGTGGCCGAAGCCGCGGCGGAGGCCGTGGGCATCTCCGGCCTCTCCGCCTCCCAGATGACAGCCAAGGCCTTCTCCACCATCGCCCTTCTGATGAGCGTGTGCATCATCTGGGGCATGGTGTTCAGTCTCTTCACCTGCAAGCGCTACACCAAAAAGCTGGGGAGCGGGGCTGCCGGGCAGGAAAAGAAAAAATCCGCCCTGGCGGGCTTCGGGGACATCGCCATGACGGCCATGTTCATCGGCCTGGTGTCCGCGTATCTGGGCAGCTACATCGGCGGCTTCGTCTCCGGCGAGGGGCTCTTCCGCTTCGCCGGCAGCTGGCTTCCCCTGGCGGTGGCCCTGGTGGGCGCCGCGGCCATGCGGCTCTTCCTCTGGGCCCGGGAGCGCTTTGACGCCGGCTGGCTGGACAGCTTCTCCATCGCGGGGAGCATGCTGATCGCCATGGCCTCGGCCATCTTCCTTGGCAGGCTCGGATAAAGGAGGCGAAGAACATGAACGAAGAAAAGAATCGGCAGATCTATGAGAAGTACCTGGAGGCCACCCACCGTCTGGGCCGCCTCTCCTGCGCCCTGACCCTTGTCCTGCTCATTGCCGCCCCCTTTGTCATGGGCGCCTATCTGGGGGCCATGCCGGACCTGGGGGCCTTCGGCAAGGGCTTTGCCAGCATCGGCCTGGTATACTTTGTCAGCTGCGTGGCGGAATATCTCATCTATGTGCCCATGCTGGGGGCC
The DNA here is from genome assembly GCA_900316255.1 of uncultured Eubacteriales bacterium. Lineage (GTDB taxonomy): Bacteria > Bacillota > Clostridia > Oscillospirales > Oscillospiraceae > Limivicinus. The sequence continues at coordinate 6,179 of ONCI01000041.1, forward strand.
GGCGGCAGCTACCTGGCCTTCATCACCGGCAACCTCATCAACATGAAGATCCCCTGCGCGGTGAACGCCCGGGACATCGTGGGGGCCAAATCCGGCACCGCGGAGAACGAGATCATCGCCACCCTCTCCATCGCCACCTCCTCCCTGGTGACCATCCTGGTGTTGGCCCTGGGGGTGCTGCTGCTCATTCCGCTGCAGCCGGTGCTCCAGTCCCCGGCGCTGCAGCCCGCCTTTGACAATGTGGTGCCCGCCCTCTTCGGGGCCATGGCCTGCAAGTACTACCGGCACAATGGGCGCGTCGCCTGCCCCACCCTGCTGCTGATGGCGGCGCTGTTCATGCTGGTTCCGGCCCTCACCGGTTCCACCAGCTTCATGATCATCCCCAGCGGCGCCGCGGCCATCGGCCTTGCCTACCTCTTTTACAGGCGGGACGCCGCAAGAGCATAAGGAGGAAGCGCCATGAAGATCGTACTTTTCTGCATTCTGGGCGTCCTGGGCCTGGGGCTCACCCTGGTGCTGATCGCCCTGCTGCGCACCCTGCTGACGCCGGCGAAGCAGTCCACCTGGCAGCCGAAGCTGGACCCTGCGCGGGAGAAGCTCTACGGAGAAAAGCTGCGGGACATGGTCCGCTATGAGACCGTCTCCCGGGCAGGAGATCCCCAGCGGGAGAAGTTCCTGGGCTTTCACAGGCTGCTGGCGGAGCTCTTTCCCCTGGTCCACGAGAAGCTGGAGAAGACCGAGATCGACGGGAACCTGCTCTTCTACTGGAAGGGCAAAAGCAGCGAGCGTCCCGTGGTGCTCATGGGCCACCAGGACGTAGTGCCCGCCGAGGGAGAATGGCTCCACGAGCCCTTCTCCGGGGACATCGAGGACGGCAAGCTCTGGGGCCGGGGAAGCGCGGACACCAAGTGCTCCGTCATGGCTTTCTTTCAGGCGGCGGAGGAGCTGCTGCGGGAGGGCTATGTACCGGAGCAGGACGTGTATCTCAGCTCCTCCTGCACCGAGGAGATCGGCGGCGACGGCTGCCCCAAGCTGGTGGCCGAGATGGAGCGCCGGGGGGTGAGGCCCTTCCTGGTCTGCGACGAGGGCGGCGCCATCGTCCAGGAGCCCATCGGCGGCGTGAAGAACTACTACGCCATGATCGGCGTGCTGGAAAAGGGCCGGGGCGGCCTGCGGCTCACCGCCCGCTCCAACGGCGGTCACGCCAGCTACCCGCCCAAAAACTCCCCCATCGCGCGGCTGGCCAAATTCGTGGCCCGGGTGGAAAAGAAGGACCCCATGAAGGTGGAGTTCGAGCCGGAGGTCCGGGCCATGTTCCGGACCCTGGCCCCCTACGGCCCCTTCTATCTGCGGCTGCTCTTCGGCAATCTCTGGCTCTTTGAGCCGCTGCTGAAAAAGCTGCTGCCCAGGATCTCTCCCCAGGCCGGGGCCCTGCTGAAGACCACCATCGCCTTCACCATGCAGTCCGGCTCCGACGCGCTGAACGTGCTGCCCCAGTCCGCAAGTCTCACCATGGACCTGCGCTACATCCCCCACCAGGCCATGGAGGAGAGCAACGCCGTCATCCGGGACCTGGCAAAGCAGTACGATCTGGAGACCGAGGTCCTCCACGCAAACGACGCCTGCGAACCGGTCAGCATCGAGAGCGACGCCTACGCCCTGGTGAAAAAGGTCATCGGCCAGGTCTTCCCGGAGCTGCCCCCCTGTCCCTACGTGATGACCGGCGGCACCGACGCCCGTTTCTATCAGAAGATCTGCGATGCCTGCATCCGCTTCTCCCCGGTGGTCTACGGACCGGCGCAGATGAAGGGCATGCACGGGCTCAACGAGAACATCGACCTCTGCTCCCTCCCCGGGGCGGTGGACTTCTACAAGACCCTGATCCAGGAAAACCGGTAGGATAATTCGGAGTTCGGAATTCGCAATTTGGAAAAGCTCCGGCGTCCCCCGCCGCCGTAGGGGCCGGCGTCCTCGACGGCCCGCACAGCGCGCAGCGCTGTCATGGCTTCGCGAAACGAAGGATCTCGCCCCCGGCGCTGTGGGCGTTTCCTTCTGTGCTCCGGTATACTTACCTGGTGCCGTCGGGATCCTTCGTCGGCTGCGCCTCCTCAGGATGACAGGGGGACGCGGAGCGATCTGGGGATCGCTCCCTACGCGAGGAAGACGGAGGATGGGCCAGCAAGTCGTTCCGACAAAAAAGAGCCTTGAAGCCAAGCGCTTCAAGGCTCTTTTTTTGTTAGAAGAGGCTTACTGCAGCTTCTCCAGATACTCCACGATGCGGCGCACCGTGTAGAGCTGAGCGGCATCCTCGTCGGAAATGGCGATGCCGAACTCGTCCTCCAGATTCATGATGAGCTCCACCACGTCCAGAGAATCGGCGCCGATGTCGTCGATCAGGTTGGTGTCCAGGGTGATGGACTCGGGATCCATCTCGAACTGCTGGGCCAGGGCCGCCTGTACTTTTTCAAATAACATAATGCATTCCTCCGTTGTGCTGTGCACAAAAAGTAACCGTGTTTCCCTGCCGGGGGCTCAGGCCCACTCGCGGCTCTGGGGCTTGTTGGACTTGGGAGTCTCGGGCTTGACGTAGGAGACCACCACGCGGCGGTTGGGCTCCACGCCGGTGGAGCTGGTGGTGACGCCCTCGTAGTTCTGCAGCGCAGTGTGGATCACGTGCCGCTCGTAGCTGTTCATGGGCTCGAAGGCCATGGAGCGCTTGTACTTCAGCACCTTCTCGGCCATCTTCTCGGCGGAGTGGGCCAGGGACTCCTCCCGCTTGCTGCGGTAGCCCTCGGCGTCCACGCTGATGTGCATGTGCTTGTCGTTGCCCTTGTTGACGGCATAGTTGGTCAGGTGCTGGATGGCGTCCAGGGTCTCGCCCCGGCGGCCGATGATGGCGCCCATGTTGTCCCCCACCAGATTCACGCCGATGCCGCCGTTGTCGCGGCGGGCGATCTGGATCTGGGCCTTCACGTTCATGTGCTCCAGGAGGCCCGTGAGGAAGGCGCGGATGTGGGCAAACTCTTCCTCCTCGTCCACAGGGGCGGGGGCGGGCTGCTCGGTCTTGACGGGCTTTTCGGCTTTCTGGGGCTTCTCGGTCTTCTGCGGCTTTTCGGCCTTCTGCGGCTTCTCGGTCTTCTGGGGCTTCTCCGCGGGAGCGGGCTTCTCCTCGCTCTGCACGGCCTTGGGGGCCTTTACGGGAGCGGGCGCCGGCTCATCGGGGACCTGATAGCCCACGCGGACCACGGCGGGCGCAGCGCCGAAGCCCAGGAAACCGGTCTTGGGCAGCTGCAGGACCTCCACCGTCACGTCCTCACGCTCCAGGTGCAGCTCGGCAAGAGCGGCGGCGATGGCGTCGTCCGTGGTACGGCCGGTCTTCTCAATGAATTTTTCCATTCGTTCTTAACTCCTTATTCCTGCTCGTTGGGCGTGACCTCGCTGTTCTCCACGGTATCGTCGATGGAGTCCTGCCCCTCGGAGGCCAGTGCGGCGGCCAGGGTGGCCTCTTCCGCGGCTTCCGGATTCTCATAGCGGTCGGGCACATAGGCGCGGCCGCGGGCATAGCGGCGGTTGCCCACCTGGGAGGCGGGTTTCTCGGTTTCCTTGATGCCCAGGCGCTCGCGGCGGGCTGCGCGCTCGTCACGGATGATGGCGGCCTTGCGCTCTTCGCTCTTCTGCTTTTCGCTGGCCTGGAGCTTCTTTTTGCTGGTGTTGGCGTTGACCTCGGTCTTGCCCTCGGCCTTCAGCCGCTCGGTCTCCTCCCGCTTGGCCTCCAGCTCCTTCTCCCGCTGGCTGCGGGCGGCCAGACGCTCGGCGTCCTCGATATCCAGCTGCTTCTTGTAGTACTTGGTGAGGGCATAGTCACGGGCCATGCCGAAGACGCTGTTGGAGATCCAGTAAATGCCCATGGCGGCGGGCATCATGAAGCAGAACACAACGCTCATGAGAGGCATCATCATGTTCATGCTCTTGTTCATGCTCTGGGACTGAGCGTCGGCGGTGGTGGGGTTGATGGCCGTGGAGACCTTCATGGACACCCAGGACAGGCCCGCGGAAATAAAGGGGATCAGGAACAGGCCGATGGCCGCCCAGGTCCAGGGGCCGGTGAAGATGACACGCCAGTCCGGCGTATCGCCCAGAGGCACGCCCAGGAAGTTCAGGTTGATATCCATGAGGCCCTTGGTCTTGAGCTCTTCGGGAATGCTGCTCCAGTTGGCGTGGGCCAGGTTCGTCAGGATGATCTCCTTATAGCCGGCGGCCCGGGCGCTGAGATTGGACACCTGCTCGGTGAAGAGCTCGCTGAGGGAATCCACGACGGAGGCGTCCGCCATCATCATGCGGGTGATGGGCAGACGGATGATGCTGTACAGCGGGAACAGCAGAAACAGCGGCAGCAGAGACCAGAGGCAGCCGGAGGCGGGGTTGAAGCCCTCCTCCTGATACAGCTTCTGCATCTCGGCGTTCAGCTTCTGCTGGTTGCCCTCGTGCCGGCGCTGGAGCTCCTGGATCCGAGGCTGAAGGCGGGTGGTGCGCATCATGCTCTTCTTGCTCTTGGCCATGAAGGGCATGAGGACCAGGTTCACCGTCAGGCTGAAGAGGATCAGGGCCAGGCCGTAGCTGTTGGTCAGGTTATAGAACAGGACCATGAGCTTGGCAAAGGGCCAGGTGATAATTTCCCCAAAGGACATAGTTTCGTCTCCTTCTTGAAGGCTATCCCGCTCCCCTCAGGGCACGGGATCGAATGTGCCGCGCTTTCCTTTATAAAAAGGGTGGCAGCAGCTGATTCGCTTCAGGGCAAGCCAGCCGCCCTTGAGGGCGCCGTACTTTTCAATGGCCTGAAGCGCATACTGGGAGCAGGTGGGGCGGAAACGGCAGCAGGGCGCGCGATAGGGGGAAATGCTTTTCTGGTAAAAGCGGATCAGCGCCAGCAGAAGCCTTTTCATACCGGGTCCTCCTTTTTGAGAAGACCCAGCTTTTCGCAGGAGGCGAGATAGGCCCCCTGGAGCTTCTGGAAGGGCGCGTCATAGGCCCGGGACCGGGCCACCAGGACCAGATCCCAGCCGGGACTCAGCCGCTCCGCGTTCAGACGCACCACCTCCCGCAGGCGGCGGCGGATCCGGTTGCGGCGGACGGCGTGGCCCAGCTTCACGGACACCGTGTAGCCCAGGCGGTTCTCGCCCGTCCGGTTGCGGCGGCAGTAGAGCACCATATAGGGGTTCACCGCGCTCTTGCCCTTGGCGTAGAGCCGCCTGAAATCGCTGTTTTTTTTTAAAGTACACCGACTTTTCAAGCTGCCTCTCCTTTGCGCTTTCTGACAATACGCCTTAAGGGCGGATCGCTCCGCCCTGAAAAACGATATCTGTGCTGTCGAAATGACCGACCCTGCTCACGGGTGCGCGGGGATGGATCAGTAGCTGAGCTTGGCTCTGCCCTTGGCTCTGCGGCGGGCAAGGACCTTGCGGCCGTTGGCGGTCTTCATTCTCTTGCGGAAGCCGTGCTCTTTCTTGCGCTGGAGCTTCTTGGGCTGGTAGGTACGAAGCATTTCTTGCACTCCTTTCAGGTATTTTGGGCCCGGCGCCTCTTGGGAAATGATGATTCAATCGGCAAGAACGAATCCTGAGAAAATTAGAGTCCTGATGAAGGCACTTTTTCGCAGGAATACTTTGTGTATTGCAAGAAAAAGTGACGAGATCAGGGCGCGATTTTTCCAGGAGGCGCCGCAGGCGATTGGATCGGCGTTTCCTCTGGACGGCGGGTCTACTCAACATCGCAGGCAATCCTGCGAAGTAGTTGACGGGGGAAGGGGGTTTTCCAAACAGAAAACCACTCGACGGACAGGCCGTCGAGTGGTCATTATAAACGAAGAAAGCCTGGTATGTCAACAAAAACTTGCCAGTTTCCGGAAACTTGGGCCGCAGCATCGGCCCGGACACAAGACCTTGTGGCCTGTCTCAGCGGGCGTTATAGCGCTCAATGGCCCTGGCCAGGACCTCCATGGCCCGCTCCAGCTTCTCCCGCTCCAGTACGTAGGCCATGCGCACCTCGTTGCGCCCCTTGCCGGGGGTAGCGTAAAAGGGGCCGCCGGCGGCGTACATCAGGGTGTCGCCCCGGTCGTCAAAGTCCGTGAGCAGCCAGCGCTGGAAGTCCTCCGCGTCGTCCACGGGCAGAGCCGCCATCACATAGAAAGCGCCCTGGGGCACGTCGCACACCACGCCGGGGATCTTGCGCAGGCCGCGGACCAGGGTGTCCCGCCGTGCCATGTACTCCCGGCGCATGTCGTCAAAATAACTCTCGTCGAAGGAATAAAGGGCGGCGGAGGCCATCTGGTCCACGGTGGGGCTGCTGAGGCGCATCTGGCTCCACTTGAGGCAGTGGCTCATCAGCTCCTTGTTGCGGGAGATGAGCACGCCCACCCGTGCGCCGCAGGCGGAAAAGCGCTTGGACACCGAGTCGACGACGATGAGGTTCTCCTCATAGCCGGGGAACTGCAGGGCGCTCATGAGCCCTTCCCCGTTGTAGACGAATTCCCGGTACACCTCGTCCACGATGATGAAGAGGCCGTGCTCCTTCGCGATGTCCAGCATCAGCTTCAGCTCCTCCCGGCTGATGACGCAGCCGGTGGGGTTGCCGGGGTTCGTGATCATGATGGCCCGGGTGCGCTCGTTGATGGCAGCCTCCACCCGATCCCGGAAGGCGTAGCGGTAGCCCTCCTCCGGGCAGGTGGTGATGGGCCGGACGCTGGCGCCCGTGAGGTTCGTCATGGTGGCGTAGTTGGGATAGAAGGGCTCGGGGATCGCGATCTCGTCCCCGTCGTCCAGGATGGCGGAGATGGCCATCTGCAGGGCCTCGCTGCCGCCGGTGGTAGCCAGTATGTCCGCCCTTGTCAGTTCCACCCCAAGGCCATGGTAGTAGCGGCACACCGCGTCCAGATATTCCGGCAGGCCGGGGGAGGGAGAATAGCTCAGCACCGGCTGGTGAAAGCTGCGCAGGCTTTCAAAAAAGGCCTCCGGCGTGGGCAGGTCCGGCTGGCCGATGTTCAGCCGGTAAATGTGAAGGCCCCGCTCCTCCGCCCGTTCCGCCAGAGCGGCGAACTTGCGCATGGGGGAAAGACTGCATTTTTCGATTTTGGACGAGAACTTCATCCGAAGCTCCTCCTTCGTTCTTTGCTGTATTTGGTTGAGTATATCATAAAAGTCGGAAGACTGCAATCCTTTGATTGCGGAGGTGCCCTTTCTGCGTGTTGGGACAGCCTTGACCGTGGGTCTGGCACGATGCTATACTAAGTAAACGATGATCAAATCGCCTACGGCGCCTCCCGGACAATTTGTGCCCTGATTTTGTCACTTTTTCTTGGAATACACAAAGTATTCCTGCGAAAAAGTGCCTTCATCGGGATTCGCTCTTGCCGATTTAATCATCGTTTACCTAAAATATAAAGTATTGGCTTCGCTGAAACCTTTCGCGGGGTCGGACGTATTAAAGGCAGGAAGAGAATGCAGCAGCGGAAAAGGTCGTTACTGCTCCCTTGTCTCCTGGTTCTAAGCATAAGAGGAGGTCTTGTATGACTCGCGAAACAGAGAAGAAGGTCACGCGCTGCTTTCTCATTTTCCTTGCGCTGCTTCCCATCGTGTTTGGCATTGTCGCGTTTCTGCGCGTCGCCTGCGGAAGCGGCAGTATGGGGAAGGTGACGGAGAGCTTCGATCTGGCGGATTACGGGAAATTTGATGGTATCACGCCTTCCGCAAAAGATTATGTCCAAAAAGAGTTTCAAAGGTATTTTCCGCAAACGATTCTTTCTTCATACGAAAACGTGCACTACCATTTTGCCACAACCGATTATGGCAGTGCGTATGAAATCAATCTTGAATTCACGATTCCCAACGAAGAAGAATTTGCCGCCTACATGGAAACGGTTGCTCCAAAGGAGGCTTTTCATGCTTTCCTTTATGATGAAAGCTATCTGGAAACCTTTATCGGAAAAAACTATATGAGCTTCTTCTCAGTAGACGGCGTGACAAAAGACTTTGTAGAAGATGGACTGACATTTAACTGGATCGATCACGCCTCCATCAAAAGGAGCCTGATCGATCCGGAGCAAAGAACCGTTATCATTGTCTATTTGGAAGCACATAGCACTCTGTTTGCATCAGAAACGCTGAGGCTGGATTATTTCCTTCGACGTTTCCACATCGATCCAAGGCAGTATGCCGCGGATTATGGGGACGGCTGGGAACGCACGTCCTGATGCAGCGTCAATCGGGGGCACAAGGAAAACCGAAGCACAGCACCCTGCGGCCAAAAGCCTGCGGGGTGCTTTTGCTGCGGCGATCCCCACCCGGCGCCGTTGGAATCCTTCGCTGACACGAAGCCATGACAGGGAATCGGCGGTACCTCCCCAGTGCTCCGTTCCTTTTCCTTATTCACTGTTTGCTCTTCCCTCTCCTTGCAAGCGGCGGCGGGATTTGCTACAATGAAGAAAAACATCCCCGGCCGGTTCCTCCGGCCGGGCAGAGAGAAAAGGAGGCGCCGGGATGCTGCGCTTCATCATCGGAAAGGCCGGGACCGGCAAGACCGCGGCTATTTATCAGGAGCTGCGCCGGGCAGTGGAAAACCGGGAAAAGAACTATATGCTGCTGGTGCCGGAGCAGTACAGCCACGAGGCGGAGCGGGAGCTCTGCCGCATCTGCGGGGACAGCCTCTCCCTCACGGCGGAGGTGTTCAGCTTCACGGGCCTGGCGCGCCGCGTGGCCCAGCTCCGGGGCGGCCTGGCCGCGCCCCTGTTGGACAAGGGCGGGCAGCTTCTCTGCATGGCCCTGGCCCTGGACACTGTAGGCTCCCGGCTGCAGATCTACGACGGGGCCCGCCGCCGGGCCGAGACCCAGAGCCTTCTCCTCTCCGCCCTGGAGGAGCTGGAGACCGCCTGCGTCAGCCCGCAGCAGCTGGAGGCCGCGGCGGAGCGCTGCGGCCAGGGGCTCAAGCAGAAGCTGCAGGACCTGGCCCTCATTCAGGAGGCCTATGACGCGGTGGTGGCAAACGGCCACGCGGACCCCTCCCACCGGCTGACCCTGCTGGCCCGGCAGATCGAGGAAGGCGCCATCGGCCCGGAGACCCGGGTCTATGTGGACGGCTTCCTGGACTTTACCGCCCAGGAGCAGGCCGTGCTGGGGGCCATGCTGCGCCGCGGGGCGGAGCTCACCGTCTGCCTCACCCTGGACGACCCCCGGGGCCAGGACGAGATCTACGCTCTCAGCCGCAGCGCCTTCCGCAAGCTCTCCGCCCTGGCGGAGGAGTTGGGCGTGGAGGTCCGGGTCCGGGAGCAGGAGGAGAACGGAAGCCGGGCGCCGGCCCTGCGGCTCTTTGGCGACGAGCTCTTCCGCTACGGCGGAGGCCGGAGCGAGCTGGACGCGGGCTGCATCCGCCTGGGCTTTGCCGAGAGCATCCCCGCCGAGTGCGAGGCCGCCGCGGCAGCCATCCTCTCCCTGGTGCGGGAGCAGGGCTGCCGCTGGCGGGACATCGCCGTGGCGATCCGGGGCTTTGAGGATTACCGCAGCAGCCTGGAAAACGTGTTCCGCCACTACGGCATCCCCCTCTTCGTCACCCGGCGCAGCGAGATGCTGCAAAAGCCCCTGCCCGCCCTCATCGCCCTGGCCTATGAGATCATCGAGACCGGCTGGGACGTGGACGATCTGATCAGCTATCTGGGCACCGGGCTCACCGGCCTTGACGAGGGGGAGTGCGACCGGCTCTCCGACTACATCTATAAATGGCAGCTGCGGGGCAGCGCCTGGGACCGGGAAAAGGACTGGCGCCAGCACCCCGACGGCTACGGAAACGAATACACCGAGGAGACCCAGGCGCGGCTGCGGGAGCTGAACCTGCTGCGCCGCCGCCTGGCCGCGCCCCTGCTGGCCTTCCAGCAGCGGAGCCGGGAGGGACGCACCGCCCGGGAGCAGGCCGCCGCCCTCTCCAAACTTCTGGAGGAGCTGAAGCTGCCAGAGCAGCTGGAAAAGCGCTCGGAGCGGCTCTCGGCCGACGGGCGGGAGGAGCTGGCCGCCGAGACCCGGCAGCTCTGGGAGCTCACCGTCTCCGCCCTGGAGCAGGCTGCCGCCATCCTGGGGGACACGGAGATGGACGCCGGCGCCTTCGGACGGCTCTTCACCCACATGCTCTCCCGCTATGACATCGGCCTGATCCCCGTGTCCCTGGACCGGGTGGCCGCGGGAGACTTCGACCGGATGCGCCGCCGCAGTCTCAAACACCTGCTGGTGCTGGGCTGCAGCGAGGGGCGCATCCCCCTGAGCAAGGAGCCCTCCGGCGTCTTTTCCGATGAGGAGCGGGAGGAGCTGCTGGACCTGGACATCGACCTGGGAGCCGGGGACGAGGGCTTGTGGCGGGAGTTTTCCCTGATCCACAGCTGCTTCACCCTGCCTTCGGAGAGCCTCTGGATGAGCTATCCTCTCTGCGACCACGACGGAGAGGAGCTGCGCCCGGCCTATGTCTTCGAGCGGGCGGAGAAGCTCTTCGGCCTGAAGCCGCGAAGGCTGCTGCCGGAGGAAGCCCGCCTGGCCGCCGAAGGCCCGGCCCTGACCCTGGCGGCCAACGCCCTGCAGGGTCCCGGCGCCGCTGCCGCCGCCGCGGCGGATTACTTCCGCAAAGAGGCCCCGGAGCGGCTGCGCCCCCTGGAGCGGGCTGCCGCCGCCACCAGAGGCAGGCTCTCCCCGGAGGCGGTGGAGGCCCTCTACGGCAAGCGTCTCTCCCTCAGCGCCTCGAAGATCGACCGCTTCGCCTCCTGCCGCTTCTCCTACTTCTGCCAGTACGGCCTGCAGGCCAAGCCCTATGAGCCGGCGGGCTTTCAGCCGCCGGAGATCGGCACCTTCATGCACTACGTGCTGGAGAACGTGGCCCGGGACGCGAAGGAACTGGGCGGCTTCGGGGCGCTGGACGACGAGCAGGTGACAAGCCTCACCAAAAAATGGGTCGAGCGCTATGTTCACGAGGAACTCAACGATTTTCAGGAGAAGTCCGGCCGCTTCATCCACCTGTTCCGGCGGCTCTGCGCGGACGTGGAGCAGATCGTGCTTGACACGGCCCGGGAGCTGCGCCGCTCGGACTTCGAGCCTTTGGATTTTGAACTGAACTTTGCCAAGGCAAAGGACATCCGCCCCCTGGAGCTGGGGGAAAACGAGGGGGCCATGACCCTCACCGGCATCGCCGACCGGATCGACGGCTGGGTCCACCAGGACAAGCTCTACCTCCGGGTGGTGGACTACAAGACCGGGAGAAAGAGCTTCTCCCTGTCGGACGTGTGGTACGGCATGGGGCTGCAGATGCTGCTCTACCTCTTCGCCCTGGAAAACGACGGCGCGGGGCGCTACGGAAGAGAGATCGTACCCGCCGGGGTGATGTATCTGCCCGCCCGCAATGAGCTTCTGGGCGTGGACCCGGGGGCGGACGAGGATACCGTCAGCAAAAAGCACGCCGACGCGCTGCGCCGCAGCGGCCTGGTGCTGGACGATCCGGAGCTGCTGGAGGCCTGGGAAAAGGGCGAGGACAAGCGCTATATCCCGGTGAATTTCACCAAGCGAAAGGACAGCTCCGACTCCCTGGCAAGCCTGGAGCGCATGGGAAAGCTGGCAAGGCACCTGAAGCTGACGCTGACGGACATGGCCAGGGAGCTGCACCGGGGCAGCATCGCCGCCGACCCCTATTACCGCAGCCAGCAGGAGACCGCCTGCCTGCACTGCGACTATCTGGAAGCCTGCTTCTTCAGCGACGGAGAGGACGGCGAGAGCTGCCGCTACCTGCCGAAGCTCAGCGACGGCAAGGTCTGGGAGCTGATGGAAAAGGAGGGAGACCATGCCTGAATTCAAAGCCACCCCTGCCCAGCAGGCCGCGGTGGAGAGCCGGGGCAGCGCCCTGCTGGTCTCCGCCGGCGCCGGCAGCGGCAAGACGAGGGTCCTGACCGAGCGGCTGATGCGTTCTATCACCGACCCGGAGCGGCCCGTGGATCTGGACCGCTTCCTGGTCATCACCTATACCCGGGCGGCGGCGGGAGAACTCCGCAGCCGCATCATGAAGGAACTGGCCACCGCCCTGGCCGCGGACCCCATGAACCGCCGCCTCCGGCGGCAAAGCGCCCTGCTCCACCGGGCCCAGATCGGCACCATCCATTCCTTCTGCGCCGCCTTTCTCCGCCAGCACAGCCACGAGGCCAGGATCGGGCCGGACTTTGCCGTGCTGGACGAGCAGCGGGCCGGCGGCATGATGGCCCGGGCCCTGGAAAAGGTGCTGGACGCCTGGTACGACGCGCCGGAAAAGCACCCGGGCTTTCTGGAGCTGGCGGACACCGTAGGCGCCGGCAGAGATGACAAACGGCTGGAGGATCTGGTGCTGGAGCTCTACGGGAAAATGCAGAGCCATGCCCGGCCCTCCCTCTGGGCTCAGGGCCAGATCCGGGCCCTGGAGGAGAGCGCGGAGGACGCGGGGGACACCGCCTGGGGACGGGAGATCCTGGGCTTTGCCAGGGAGACCGCCTCCTTCTGGGCGGCGGAGTTTGAGCGGATGCTGGGCCTCATCGACACGGAGCCTGCCATCGCCAAAGCCTGGCAGGAGGGCTACACCCAAACCGCCGACGCCCTGGACGCCCTCTGCCGCGCCCTGGATCAGGGCTGGGAGGCGGCCCGTGCCTGCCTGCCCATCCCCTTCAAGGTGGGCACCCTGCGCGTCTCCCCGGACAAGGTACTCAGCGACAGTCTGAAGGCCCGGCGGGAGCTCTGCAAGGACGACATGAACGATCTCAAAAAGCTCTTTGCCCTGTCCTCGGAAGAGCTGCTGCGGGACCGGGCCCTCACGGCCCCGGCCATGAAGGCCCTGCTGCTGCTGGAGGAGGACTTTGACAGGACCTTCACCGCGGCCAAGCGCCGGGCCAATCTCCTGGACTACGCGGACCTGGAGCATCTCTGCGCGGAGCTCCTCCTGGAGGAGGACGGCTCCCCCTCGGAACTGGCCCTGCAGGCGCGGGAGAGCTGGGAGGAGATCCTGGTGGACGAATACCAGGACGTGAGCCGGGTGCAGGACGATATTTTCCGCGCCATCAGCCGGGACGGGGCCAACCTCTTCCTGGTGGGCGACGTGAAGCAGTCCATCTACCGCTTCCGCCTGGCGGACCCGGGGATCTTTACGGAAAAATACCGTGCCTTCCGGCCGGCGGAGACCGCCGCCCCGGGAGAAGCCAAACGCATCCTGCTGCGGGAAAACTTCCGCTCCCGGCGGGAGGTGCTGGACGCGGCCAACGCCGTGTTCTCCCGCTGCATGTCCCGTGCCCTGGGAGAGCTGGATTATGACGAGGACGCGGCCCTGCGCTACGGCTCCCTGGACTACAGCGGCTCCGTCCCCGTGCCGGAGCTGACCCTGCTGTCCCTGGAAAAGGACGAGGGCGAGGAGGAGGCCCCGGACAAGCAGGCCCTGGAGGCGGCGTTTGTGGCGGGCCAGATCCGCCGTCTCATGGCTGAGGGCATCCTGGTGAACGACCGGGAGGGGCCCCGCCCCCTGGACTGGGGCGACATCGCCATCCTGCTGCGCAGCGCCAACAGCGTGGGCCCCATCTACCGGCGGGAGCTGATCCGCCAGGGCATCCCCGTGGGCTTCGGCCAGGGGGACGGCTTCTTCCGCTCCATCGAGATCTCCACGGTGCTGTCCATGCTGGCGGTGTTGGACAATCCCCATCAGGACATCCCCCTGATCGCCGTGCTGCGCTCCCCCGCTCTGGGCTTTGACGCGGACAGCCTGGCCGCCATCCGGGCCGCAGCCCCGAAGGCGGACTTCTATACCGCCCTGACGCTCTGGTCCCGGGAGCATGCCCAGGGCCGGGATTTCCTGGAGAAGCTGGAGCGGCTGCGGGCCATCGCCCCGGATCTGCGCGCCTCGGAGCTGGTGGAGCTGCTGCTGGAGGAGCTGGACCTGCTGGCCCTCTGCAGCGCCATGCGGGACGGCAGCCAGCGCCGGGCCCGGCTCATGGAGCTCTCCGAGCTCTCCGAGCGCTTTGAAAAGACCGGCTACCGTGGCCTGCACCGCTTCGTGCTCTGGCTGCGAAAGCTGGCCGAAAAGGGGCAGGAGCCCTCTCTGGGGGCGGAAAACGCCTCGGCGGTGCACATCCTCTCCATCCACAAGTCCAAGGGCCTGGAATTTCCGGTGGTGTTCCTGGCGGATCTTTCCCACAGCTTCAACCGCCGGGATCTGCAGCGCAGGGTGCTGATCCATCCGGAGCTGGGCCTGGGGCCCAAGGTCACCGACCTGAAGCGGCGGGTGGAATACACCGGTCTTGCCCGCAGCGCCGTCTCCCTGCGTCTGGAGCGGGAGATGCTCTCGGAGGAGCTGCGGCTGCTCTATGTGGGCATGACCCGGGCCCGGGAGCGGCTCTTCCTCAGCGCCGGCAGCAAGGACCCGACGGCCCTGCAGGAAAAGGCAGCCGGCATGGCGGATACCCCCATCTCCCCGGTGCTGCTGGCCCGGGCCCAGAATCCGGCTCTCTGGCTTCTGGCCGCGGCGATCGCCGACGGGCAGCAGCATCTGAAGGTCTCGGTCGCCGCGCCGGAGGCCCAGGAGGAGCGGGAGGCGCAGCTTCTCACCGCCGCGCCGGATCCGGAGGCGGAGGAAGCGCTGCGCCGGAACCTCGCCTTTGTCTACCCCCACCGTGAGGCGGAGGCCCTGCCCTCCAAGGTCACGGCCACGGAGCTGAAGGGTCACAGCGAGCGGGACGAGGACGCCCTGAGTCTTGCGCCCAGGATCTCCCGCCCCTTCCGCCTGCCGGATCTCAGCGGGGAGCGTCCCCTCAGCGCTACGGAGAAGGGCACCGCCACCCACCTGGTGCTGCAGGTGATGGACTTTGGCAAGACCGGCAGCCGCGAGGAGATCGAAGGGGAAATCCAGAGGCTCCGGCAGGAGGGCTTCCTCTCCGAGCGGGAGGCCGGGGCCGTGGACGCGGCTGCCATCGGGCGGCTCTTCGCCTCGCCCCTGGGAAAACGGATGCTGGCGGCCCCCCGGATGGAGCGGGAATTTCACTTCTCCCTCCTCTGCGAGGCGGGAGATTTCTTCCCCGGCGCCCAGGGGGAGCAGGTGCTGCTCCAGGGCGTGGTGGACTGCTTCCTGGAGGACGCGGACGGCATCACCGTCATCGACTACAAGACCGACCGGGTGAAGAACCGGGCGGAGGCCGAGGCCCGGGCCAAGGCCTACACCGGCCAGCTCCGGGCCTATGCCGGAGCCCTGGAGCGGATCTGCCGAAAGCCCGTGAAGGAGTGCCTGCTCTACTTCCTCCGGGCGGGCGAGACCGTCCCCGTGGCGTTTTGACAAGAGGAGGAAGGACATGGCATTTCGGATCCGGGCTTATACCGCGGAACGGATCGAGGACGTGCTCCGCTTTGAGCGGGAGCTGCGGCAGGAGGAGAGCGACTGGGGCTGGGAGATCGACGAGGCCTATGCGGCCAGGGTCCGCGCCAGCTTTTCCGATCCCGCCTTTGCCGATTCCATCTCCCTTCTGGCCTATGAGGGGGAGCGGGTGCTGGGCCGCATCGACTGCGCCATGATCAAGAGCCATTTCGACGGCTCCACCAAGGCCTACCTGGACTGGATCTGCGTGTTGAAAAGCGCCCGTCACCGGGGCGTGGCCCAGGCGCTGCTGGCAGAACTGCGCGCCCGGCTTCGGGAGCGGCAGGTGGACACCCTCATCGCCCTGACCGCCGCCAACGAGGAGGCCCAGCGCTTTTACAAACACGTTCCCCGCTCTCTCATGCGGGACACGGGGATCTGGATCGACGTCCCCTGATGCGCTGAAATTCGCGAAAAAAAGGCTTGCAATTCCAGGAACGCTATGCTACAATTCGCTTTGCGCCATGTAACTATGCGGAAAGCGCACAATCATGGCAGCCTTTGATGAGGAGCGTAATACCATGAAGCAGGGTATCCATCCCAACTACAAGCCGACGACCATCCGCTGCGCCTGCGGCGCCGTGATCGAGACCGGTTCCACCAAGCAGAACATCACCGTTGAAATCTGCTCCAAGTGCCACCCCTTCTACACCGGCAAGCAGAAGCTGGTCGACACCAGCTAAGTTCAACAAGAAGTACGGCATCAAGTAATCGAATAGATCGTTACCGAAAAACCCCCGCTGCGTCAGGCAGCGGGGGTTTTTCGTTGTCGCATCGCTCTTGCTTCCTCCCTGGGGGGAGCGGCCGCAGGCCAACAGGGGGTATTCCAATCATCGCGCAGCGATACCGCAATTCTCCACTCTTCACTCTTCACTCTTCACTTTTCACTCTTCACTTTTCACTCTTCAAATCACTCCCGTGAGCTTCAGGATCAGAGCCGCCCCCAGCAGGAGCAGCGCGGCGGGCCAGAGGGGGAGGCGCTCTCCGGGCGCCAGAAGGCTCTCCGCCTCCGCCCGGGCAGCCTCCCTGGCCTGCCGCAGCAGTTCCTCCCGGTCCAGCTCCGGGTCGGAAAAGGCATCGTCCCGCAGCACGCAGATCAGCTCCTGAAAGCGGGGGTCCCTGGGCTTGAGGACAATGACGCTCCTGGCCCGGCCCTGGGGCACGGGGCGGCTGCGCCCCTTGCCGGGGCTCCGGCGGAGGCGGCGCAGCAGGCCGCCCAGACGCAGGCGCAGACGCTCCATCATAGCCGTTCCTCCACCCGGAGGGCCAGCACCGTCATATCGTCTCCCGCGCCGTAGAGCTCTTCCGCTTCCCGCAGCACCGTGCGGGCCAGACGCTTCATGTCCGTCTGCTCCTGGCTCAGGAGATCCTTGACCCAGCCGTCCTCCGGGTCTGCCACTACCCCGTCGCTGGCGATGAGGGCGGTGGAACCGGGCTGCAGCCGCAGCCGCACCACGTCCGGAGCCGCCCCCTCCTGAGAGGCCAGCCCCGCGGCCAGGCTCTCCCCCTTGACCCGGCGGATCTGCCTGCCGCTTTTCACATAGGAAGGGGCTGCGCCGTACTTATAAAAACAAGTCTCCCCGGTGAAGAGGTCCACGCACATGAGATCCACCGTGGTAAAGCCCCAGTTGTCTCCGCCCCGCAGCAGCAGGACGGAGTTCAGGATCTTCATGGCCACCGCCGGGTCCGCCCCGGAACGCAGGAACTTCTCCAGGATCTCCACCACCCGGGCGCTGTCCCGGGCGGCCTCGTCCCCGGCGCCCATGCCGTCCGCCAGGATCACGCAGAGGACCCCGGCCTCGGTTTTGAAATAGCTGCCCCGGTCGCCGCTGACCCGCTCCCCCTTCTTCTTCAGGGCCGCCACCCCTACCGACACGGCCAGGGGCTCCGCCTCCAGCAGGGTCAGGCGGGAGCTGGCCTCCCGCTCCTCGCTGGGACGGCAGAGACGCACCCCCACCACCTGGGAGAGCTTTTCCAGATAGTCCTCCTGCCGGGTCAGAGGCGTGAGGCGTCCGCTCTCGATGACCACCCGGAGGCGGCCGCGCCCGTCCCGATAGACGGCGGTCTCCGCGTCCAGATCCAGGCTCCTCAGATAACGCAGAAGCCTGCGCTCGGCCAGGGGGTCCGGTCCGTTGGGGCTGCCCAGCTCCGCCGCCACCCGGCCCAGCACCTGGGAGATGTCCGCATACTGTCCCCAGGCGGCGTGCCGTTCCTCCTCCAGCCGGGCCCGCAGCTCCCTTCGGTAGTTCAAAGCCCTGAGCTCCCCGTTCACCGCCGCCACGAAGGCGTCCAGCCCGGTGCAGCGCTCCCGGAAATGCTCCGGCAGATCCTCCCGGTTCAGGCTCCCCCGCTCCTTCATAGCGGCGGTGGCGTCGTTCATGGCGGAGAGGGTGTCCATGTATTCCGCGTTCCAGCAGCGGTTCTTGTGCCGGCAGGCAGCGCAGACCGCATCCGTTGCCCGGTCGAAGACCCGGGAGACGTTCTCCTCGTTGTAGGGCTCCTCCAGGCCCTCCTGCACCACTTGCACCAGATCGGCATAGGCCTCTCCCAGGCCCCGGATCCGGGAGGCCGCAAAGCGGCGCAGGCCGGACTCCCCGCCGCCCCGCTCCGTGATCTGGAAAAGGCCGCCCAGCTGGCCCAGCACACTCCCCGGCACCAGCATGAAGAGCACCGAGGCGCAGAAGCACTCGATCAGCGCCCCGGTATAGACCCGGGAAGTCCAGGCGCTTACCACCGCGAGGGCGTCCGCCAGCAGGAAGGACAGCACAAAGAGGAAGCGCCCGTGCCGCCCGAAAATGCCGGACAGCAGCCCACAGAAGGCATAAGCCATGGTGTAAAAGGGCACGCCGGGCCGGGCGATGTCCACCGCCATCCCCAGGAGGGTCCCCACAGCGGCGCCGGTGAGCATGCCGCCCTTCATGGCGGCCGTCATCACCAGCAGCAGGGCCAGGAGGCGGCCCACGGAGATCGTATCCAAAAGTGTCAGCCGGGAGAGGGTCATCAGCAGGCAGGCCGCCAGGATCATCAGGGATACGCTGTGCTGCAGCTCCTCTGTCTCGGTGGTCCTGAGCCCGCCGGACAGAGCCTCCCGAAAAAAATAGCAGCCCCCAAAGGCCAGGGATGCCTCCAGAAACAGCTCCGCCCAAAGGGGTCTCGGCGCGGTCTCATAGGCAAAGCTCCCCAGCCACCCGGTCATGACCATGACCGCAGCCGCCGCGGCGGGCATGAATAGCCGCTCCCGGGCGAGAGGCTGGTCCTGGAACACATAGGAAACGGTATAGACCAGCACGCAGGCAGCCATGTACCGCAGGCTCCAGTCCAGGCCCCCGGTGACGAGATAGCCCAGAGACGCCCCCAGCAGCGCCGCCACCCCCGCGCCTCCCGGGCCGGCGGCGGCCACCAGGGCCATGCCGAAGGGGCCGCCGGTCTCCAGCACCCGGGCGCAGGCCATGGTAAAGCCCAGGAGAAAAAACACGCCCCAGCGGGCCAGGATCCAATGCTGCCGCCGGGGGTCCGTTCCCGCCGCCTGCAGGGCTGCCAGCCGCTTCTGTCCGTCAAATTCCATGATTTCCGCCTCCGCAGTTTACATAAGGTGAGTTCATTATAGTTATGTAATACCGTGAAAGGGGTCAAACGGCGCTGTTGAATCCAACAACATTGCCGGGAGAAATGAACGGAAATAAACAGGCACAAGAAAAAGGACGCCCCGGGGCGTCCTTTTTCGATGAAGCTGAGCAGCAAAGAATTGGGTCATCGCAGGATTTTAACATGATACTGTGAAGGGCTGGAGCACAAAAGCCTTCCCCTGGGAGGGGAAGGTGTCGCGGCGCGTCTCCCGCAAGCGCCGTGACGGATGAGGTGGGAAGCTTTTGGGCAGAAGACTTGAGATCTCCACCTCATCCGTCTTGCCCCTCGCGTGAGATCGGGGCAAGCCACCTTCTCCTCAAGGAGAAGGCAAGGCATCGCCGCACTTTAGCGTCATAAAGTTCCGTGAAGATTTAGAAAAGCTGGAGCAAGCAAAAAGAAAAAGGACACCCGAGGGTGCCCTTTTGGGATGATAAATCCGGAATTGTTGTGATGGCGTCGTATTCTCTTCTATCCGTCCCGCTAAGCGGCGTGCCATCCCTTTTCACTTTTCACTCTTCACTTTTCACTATTCACCTGCTCAGTCTCCAGTTTTCCGCGGGCTGCCAGCCCTCCAGGGGAAGCCGCTGCATGGCGCCGAAGATCTTGGACTTCATGTCCGGGTACTCCGCCGCCATGCCCTTGAGCAGGGTCTTGATCTCGTAGCGTTTGCTGGTCTTGTCCTGGGGGCAGGGGTTTTCCACCACCGGCAGCTCCAGGGCCGCGGCCAGGTTTGCGATCTTCTGTTCCCCGGCATAGACCAGGGGGCGGATCTGGGTGACGCCGCTGCGGTCCAGATAGGTCACGGGCCGGAAGCAGCTGAGCCGCCCCTCGAAGAGCAGGCTCATCATGAAGGTCTCCACCGCGTCGTCAAAGTGGTGCCCCAGGGCGAGCTTGGTGATGCCCCGCTCGGTGATGGCGTTGTTCAGGGCGCCCCGACGCATCTTGGCGCAGAGGGAGCAGGGGTTGGACTCTTTGCGCACGTCGAAGACCACTTCCTTGATGTCCGTCTTCAGGCAGGTATAGGGGATCTGCAGTCCGGCGCAGAGCTCCTTCACGGGCGTGAAGTCCATGCCCTCGAAGCCGAGCTCGATGGTGATCGCCTCCAGGTGGAACGGCTTGGGGTAGAAGCTTTGCAGGTGGTGCAGAGCCAGGAGCAGCAGCAGACTGTCCTTCCCGCCGGAGACGCCCACAGCCACCTTGTCTCCTTCCTCGATCATATGGTAATCGTCCACGGCCCTTCTCACGGTGCCGGTGAACGCATTGAGCAGTTTTTCCTTATCCATAGGACCTCCGAAACTTGAAAAATCGAATTCAGGATTTAAGAGATTTTAAGAGGATTTGCGAGCATTTGCGAGCATTGAAAATCAAAATTGATTTTTTTGAAAAAATGCGTTGACAGGGGCAAAAGCTTGTGCTATAAAAGGGGAGCGCGTTTGGGACAAGAATACCAAGCGGCGCATGAATTGTCAAAACTTTTTGATTCTATATTGGAGGCACAAAACATGTCCACTACCATGCTCACCAAGGAGAAGGTTGACCGTAAATGGTACATCCTTGACGCAGCCGGCAAGCCCATGGGCAAGACCGCCGCTCTGGCGGCCGATCTGCTCCGCGGCAAGCTGAAGACCGATTACACCCCCCATGTTGATTGCGGCGATTACGTCATCATCATCAACGCCAAGGACGCCGTCCTCACCGGCAAGAAGCTGGAGCAGAAGTACTACCGTACCCACTCCGGTTATCCCGGCGGCCTGAAGGAGACCCAGTACAAGACCCTCATGCAGAGAAAGCCTGAGCTGGCCATGCGTCTGGCTGTCCGCGGCATGCTGCAGAAGAACACCATCGCCCAGTGGCAGCTGAAGCGTCTGCGCATCTTCGCCGGTGCCGAGCACGACCACGCCGCCCAGAAGCCCGAAGTCTGGGACCGCTAAGAGGAGGTAAACGATCATGGCAACCTACAAGACCAAGAAGCCCTATATGTACGGAACCGGCCGCCGGAAGTCCTCCGTGGCCCGCGTTCACCTGATCCCCAACGGCTCCGGCGTCATCACCGTCAACGGCCGTGATATCGACGATTACTTCGGGCTCGAGACCCTGAAGCTCATCGTCCGTCAGCCCCTGGTGGCCACTTCCACCCTGGGTAAGGTCGACATTGAAGCCACCGTCAAGGGCGGCGGCGTCTCCGGCCAGGCCGGCGCCATCCGCCATGGCATCGCCCGCGCCCTGCTGCTGGTCGACGAGAGCTACCGCGCCATCCTGAAGAGCGCCGGTCTGCTGACCCGCGATCCTCGCATGAAAGAGCGTAAGAAGTACGGTCTCAAGGCCGCCCGCCGCGCTCCTCAGTTCAGCAAGCGCTGATCCGACTCGAGTTTACTCAAAAAACCCTGGAATTTCAACGGTTCCAGGGTTTTTCTTTTCTCAAATCTTTTTGAATTGTTTTAACGAATTCTGACGAAATCTGGCGAGATAATAGTAGTTAATACTGAGGGAACCGCCCGTTTTAGCCCCCTTTTAGTTAAAAATTGAGGGAAAAATCGAAGAGTGACAGAACGTAAGAAGTCCGTTCGATCTCATTTTTCGAGCTCCGATTTCGACGTCTGGCGATCCTTTATCTCAAACTATTATGCCCAGTTTTCTGGAACAGGAACGAATGAAAGAATCTGACTGAATCTGATATTTCGTATCCTCATTTATCCTCATTTAAGACGTTCAGCAGAAAGCTCTTCTGCCGGGCGTCTTTGTCTTTTCAGAAGAATAAGCCTCCATTACATAGCCCGGTGACTGTTTATGACGGTGACCGGGCTTTTTTTCTTTTCTGCAGGCTCTGCAGAACCATCATGAAAAAGGAGGATTATTCGATGGGAAAAGAAACAATCAAGATCGACGGTGTACGTTACTACGCTGACCGTCCTAACAGCTGCAGAGGCTGTTTCTTCTGGAAGAACCGGAAAGTTGGGTGCTCTCTCGGGAAAGAGAATTGCTATTACCTGGCGGAATCTCCGAAAAAGCGATCTCCTTGTGACGGGTGCTGTTACGGGCCTTGTGTCAGTTTCTGCATGAGGAAATGTATGAACGAAGTCTTTGTGCAGATTATGATCAACCGCTTCGGACCGGACTAACTTAACGTATTCCGGGGGATCGTTGCAGATGCGGCAGTCCGGCTCGGAGCATTCGTACATG
>ONCI01000040.1 GCA_900316255.1 uncultured Eubacteriales bacterium
GGTCGATCCTTTTCTTGATTCTTGAGGCATTTCATGGTAAAGTGAATTAATAAATGCCCCCGCAGCGGGCAAGCCTAAAGGGGAGGAAAGACAGATGAAAAAACCTGTATGGAGCAAGACCTTCGCGGGACGCTTCCAGCGCCATGAGCAGGAGCTGAAGGAGCTGTTCTTTACGCTTTACCGCAACGACGCACAGGCATACGATTACTTTGTGGACATGCTGTACCGCTCCTGGCAGGAGCGCTCCCCCGCCCTGCGCAGGCTGGACGCCAGGCGGGAAAAGGATCCCTCCTGGTACAAGGGCCACGACCTGGTGGGCATGCTGATGTACGTGAAGGCCTTCGCCGGTACGCTGCAGGGCGTGCGGGAGAAGCTGGACTATGTACAGGAGTGCGGGGTGAACTACCTGCATCTGATGCCCCTGCTGGAAAGCCCCGAGGGGCGCAGCGACGGGGGCTATGCCGTGTCCGATTTCCGGAAGGTCCAGCCTGAGCTCGGCACCATGGAGGACCTGGCTTCCCTGGCGGAGGACTGCCACAAGCGGGGCATCTCCGTATGCCTGGACTTCGTGATGAACCACACCAGCGAGGACCACGAGTGGGCCAGGAAGGCCAGGGCGGGCGACCGGGCCAGCCAGGAGCGCTACTTCTTCTTTGACGACTGGGAGATCCCCTTCCGCTTTGAAAAGGACGTGCCCCAGGTCTTCCCCACCACGGCGCCGGGCAACTTTACCTGGTGCCAGGAGGCCGGCAAGGTGGTGATGACCACCTTCTATCCCTATCAGTGGGACCTGAACTACCGCAATCCCGTGGTGTTCAACGACATGACGGACAATATGCTCTATCTCTGCAACCAGGGCGTGGACATCATCCGTCTGGATGCGGTGCCCTATATCTGGAAGGCGCTGGGCACCAACTGCCGCAATCTCCCCCAAGTGCACACCCTGGTGCGTATCATGCGCATGGCCTGCGAGATCGTGTGCCCCGGTACCCTGCTGCTGGGCGAAGTGGTGATGGAGCCCAGCAAGGTGGTGCCCTACTTCGGCAGCGTGGACAAGCCCGAGTGCCATCTGCTCTACAATGTGACCACCATGGCCAGCACCTGGCACACCGTGGCCACCCATGACGTGCGGCTCCTGCGCCACCAGCTGGAGCAGGTCTTTGCCCTGCCCAAGGAATACGGCTTCCTCAACTATCTGCGCTGCCACGACGACATCGGCTGGGGCCTGGACTATGACTTCCTGCGCTGGTTCGGCGTGGACGAGGTAGCCCACAAGAAATTCCTGAACGACTATCTCACCGGCCAGTGGCAGGGCAGTCCCTCCCGGGGCGAGCTCTACAACAACGACCCCAAGCTGGGGGACGCCCGCCTCTGCGGCACCACCGCCTCCCTCTGCGGAGTGGAGGCAGCCCGGAAGCTTGGCAGCGAGAAGCTGCTGGACTGGGCGCTGCGCGTGGACGAGATGCTGCACGCCTACATGTTCACCCTCAGCGGCATCCCCGTGCTCTACAGCGGGGACGAGATCGCAAGGGAGAACGACTATACATACCATGACGACCCCCTGAAGGCGGACGACAGCCGCTATCTGCACCGGGGCAACATGGACTGGGCCGCCGCCGAAAAGCGGAACGATCCCGCCAGTCCCGAGGGCCGTCTCTTCCAGGCGATCCGCAGGCTGGAGGGGCTGCGGGCCGGACACCGCGTCTTTGACGGAGCGGCGGATACCTGGCTCGTGAACACCGGAAGCGACCAGGTGCTGGGCATCGGCCGCTACTACCGGGGAGAAAAGCTGATCGCACTGTTCAACTTCGGGGAGCGGGAAGCCCGCACGAATCTGAACGAGCTTGGCGAATACACCGACCTGATCAGCGGTGAGGCCGTTGACAAGCGGGCCGTTACGACCCCCATCGGGGGCTTCCGCTGGCTGCTCTGCGACTTCAGCGCGGAGGGCAGAAAGAAATGAACAGAAAGCTTGTTTTCCTGGACATCGACGGGACCCTGACCATTCCCGGAAGCAACGTCCCCCCTCCCGGCGCGCTGGAGGCGATCCGCCTGGCCCGGGCAGCGGGCCATGTGGTGGTCCTCTGCTCCGGCCGGAACCTGGGGATGCTCTCTCCCCTGCTGCCTTACGGCTTCGACGGAGCCGTTGCCAGCGGCGGCGGCTATGTCTTCCTGGGCGACCGGGTACTCTATGACTGTCCCATGAGCAGCGAGCAGCGGGACCTGGCCCTGCGGCTTTTCAAGGAAGCGGGGGTGCTCTGCACCATTGAGGCCAGGGACGCCAGCTACTGCGACGAAGGCATGGGCGAGTTTCTGGAGCGGGTCTCCGGCGGCAACAGTGAGCTGCTGCGCTGGCGCAGGGCGCTGGAGGAGGATCTGGGCATCCGGCCCATCCGCGAATATGACGGGCGGCCCCTCTACAAGATCGTGTTCATGTGCGAGAAGGCCGAGCAACTGGCCAACGCCATCCATGCACTGGAACACGAATTCTATTTCCTGGTGCAGGATCTGGAGGCGGCGGGCTGCCTGAACGGGGAGCTCATCAACCGCAAGTTCGACAAGGGCAGCGGCGTGAGGAGCATGGCGGAGGCCCTGGATATTCCCCTGGAGGATACCATCGGCTTCGGCGACAGCATGAACGATCTGGAGATGATCCAGGCCGTGGGCACCGGCGTCTGCATGGAAAACGGCAGCCCCGCCCTGAAAAGCCACAGCGATCTGGTTTGCCCCTCCGTGGAGGAGGAGGGTCTTGCCTGGGCCTTCCAGAAGCTGGGACTTTTGGGCTGATCTTTGGTGGAAAGCAACAAATCTTTGCAGAGTTTTTTGGTCCTTTCGGAAACGCCATTCGCTTTACTTTCCCCCTGAAATCATGTAAAATATGAATGATTACAGCGGTCGTCCGTACGGACGGCCGCTATTTGGAAAAGGAGAGAATATCATGGCGCTTGACTACCGTAAATGCGCTGAGGAGATCTTTTCCCACCTGGGCGGAAAAGACAACATCATCAGCGCGGCACACTGTGCCACCCGCCTCCGCCTGGTCATTGCCGACAACAGCAAGATCGACACCAAGGCTTTGGAAGAGGTTGAGGGCGTAAAGGGTCTGTTTGACTCCAACGGACAGCTTCAGCTCATCATCGGTACCGGCACCGTCAACAAGGTTTACGATGAGTTCCTTGCCGTCACCGGTCTCACCGCCGCCTCCAAGGCGGACGTAAAGGCTGCCGCCGCCTCCCGCATGCCCCTGTGGAAAAAGATCCTGAAGACCCCCGGCGACGTGTTCGTCCCCATCCTGCCCGCCATTGTGGCCTCCGGCCTGATGATGGGTCTTGTGGAAGCCATCCCCAAGTTCTGGCCCGCCTTCGGCACCTCGGACTGGTATTCCTTCCTGGACCTGGTGGCCAACACCGCCTTCGCCCTGCTGCCTGTGCTGGTGGCCATCTCCGCCGCCCGCGTCTTCGGCGGCAACATCTTCCTGGGCGCCGTCATCGGCCTGATGATGGTCCACCCCGCGCTGATCAACGCCTGGACCGTGGGCAACTACGCCGCAGGCGAGATCCCCACCTGGCAGCTGTTCTTCTTCAATGTCCAGCAGGTGGGCTATCAGGGCCACGTCATCCCGGTGATTTTGGCAGTGCTTCTCATGTCCACGGTGGAGAAGTGGCTGCATAAAAAGGTCCCCGAGATGATCGACCTCTTCGTGACCCCGCTCTGCACCGTGCTTGTCACCGCGTTCATCACCTTCACCATCATCGGACCCATCTTCTCCATCCTGGAGAACTGGGTACTGGCCGGCGCCAAGTGGCTGGCAAGCTCCCTCTTCGGCTCCCTGGTCATGGGCGCCATCTACCCCTGGACCGTGGTCATGGGCCTGCACCACATGTACAACGTCATCGAGGCCGGCATGATCGCCCAGACCGGTCTCAACACCTGGATGCCCATCGCCTCCGCCGCAAACTTCGCCCAGTTCGGCGCCTGCCTTGCGGTGGCGCTGAAGGTCCACAACCAAAAGACCAAGGCTGTGGCTCTGCCCTCCTCCCTCTCCGCTTCCCTGGGTATCACCGAGCCCGCCATCTTCGGTATCAACTTCCGCTTCATGAAGCCCTTCCTCTGCGGCATGGCCGGCGGCGCTGTCGGCGCCCTCTTCGGCGCGCTGTTCAGACTGGGCGCTCCGGTCTACGGTGTGACCGGCATCCCCGCCATCCCCGCTGTGAACAACGTTCCCCTGTACCTGGTGGAGCTGCTCATCGCCGCGGGCGTGGCCTTCGCGCTGACCTGGTTCATCTGGAAGGAAGACAAGCCCGAGGAGAAGAAGGCCGCTCCCGTAGAGGAGGCTCCCGCCGAGCCCATGCCCTCCGTGTTGCGCTGCGCCGCCGGCGAGCTGCTGCAGCCCTGCAAGGGCAAGGTCATCGCCCGGGAGGAGATCCCCGATGAGACCTTTGCCGCAGGCATCCTGGGCGACGGTATCGGCGTCGTCCCCGAGGACGGCATCGTGCTCTCTCCCTTTGACGGAACCGTGACCTCCGTGTTCGACACCAAGCATGCCGTCACCCTGGAGAAGGACGGCATGGAAGTGCTGATCCACGTGGGCGTGAACACCGTGAACATGCAGGGCGAGGGCTTCACCGCCTTTGTGGAAGAAGGAGCCGAGGTCAAGGCCGGCCAGAAACTGCTGGGCTTTGATCGGGACGCCATCGCCAAGGCCGGCTACAACGACACCGTGGTCATGCTGCTCACCAACTCCGACGACCTGGAAGGCGTGGAGTGCGGCATCAAGTAATCCAATAAACTTTACATACGGAGGAAGCTATCATGACGACTTTCAACTACACCATCACCGATCCCGTGGGTATCCACGCCCGTCCCGCCGGCCTGCTGGTCAAGGAGATCAAGTCCTTCGCCGGTTCTGCCGTCACCATCACCAAGGGCGAAAAGAGCGTCAACGCCCTCAAGCTCATGGCTCTGATGCAGATGGGCATCAAGCAGGGCGACACCGTCACCGTCAGCGTGGACGGCGGCGACGAGGCCGCTGTGGCCGCCGCCCTGGAGAACTTCTTCAAGGCCAACCTGTAAGCAGGCACAGAAAATACGGCTGCCCCCGAGACAGCCGTATTTTTCTATTCTCAACGAAAAAGGAGAATCGTCTTATGATCACCATTCAGGGCAAGGGCGTTTCCACCGGCGTTGCCGCGGGACCCCTGTATTTCTACCAGAGAGCCAAGGGCACCTTCACCCGCCGCCAGGTGGAGGACCGGGAGGCGGAGTTTGCCCGCTTCAAGGAGGCCCAGACCAAGGCCATCGAGCAGCTGGGTGAGCTGGCCGAGAAGGCCAGGGCCGAGGCCGGCGACGAGGCCGCCATGCTTTTTGAGACCCACCAGATGATGTGCGAGGACCTGGACTACGAAGAGGCCATTGAGGGCTTCATCAAGGAGCAGGGACTCAACGCCGAGGCCGCCGTCACCGACGCCGGCGCCATCCAGGCGGAGGCCTTCGCCGCCATGGACGACGAGTACTTCAAGGCCCGCGCCGCCGACGTGAAGGACATCTCCACCCGCATCGTGGGCATCCTCATGGGCGTGGTGCAGGGCGGCATCGACTCCGAGGTGCCGGTGATCCTGGCCTCCGACGATCTGGCCCCCAGCGAGACCGTGCAGCTGGACAAGAGCAAGATCCTGGGCTTTGTCACCTCCGGCGGCTCCGGCTCCAGCCACACCGCCATCCTGGCCCGCACCATGGGCATCCCCGCCATCATCGGCGTGGGAGAGCAGCTCAAGCCCGAGTATCAGGGCAGGGAGGTCATCGTGGACGGCGGCACCGGCTCGGTGGTGCTGGACGCGGATGAGGAGACCCGGGCACGGCTCATGAAGAAGCGGGCGGAGATCCTGAAGCGCCAGGAGCTGCTCAACCAGCTGAAGGGCCAGCCCAACGTCTCCAAGGACGGACAGGAGATCCGGGTCTACTGCAACATCGGCAACCCGGAGGATGTGCACGCCGTGCTGGAAAACGACGGCGGCGGCATCGGCCTCTTCCGCAGCGAGTTCCTCTACCTCAACTGCGACGATTATCCCACCGAGGATTACCAGTTTGAGGCCTACAAGAGGGTCCTTTCCGACATGGGCGGCAAGGAAGTGGTCATCCGTACCCTGGACATCGGCGCGGACAAGATGATCGGCTACTTCAATCTGCCCCAGGAGGAGAACCCCGCCCTGGGCAACCGGGCCCTGCGTATCTGCCTGAATCGGCCGGAGATTTTCAAGACCCAGCTGCGGGCCCTCTACCGGGCCAGCGCCTATGGCAGGCTCAGCATCATGTTCCCCATGGTCACCTCCGTGTGGGAGGTCCGGGAAGCCAAAAAGATGTGTGAGCTGGTGAAGAAGGAGCTGACCGCCGAGGGCATCCCCTTCTCCGACGAAGTGGACCTGGGCATCATGATCGAGACCCCCGCCGCCGCCGTCATCAGCGACCGGCTTGCCAAGGAAGTGGACTTCTTCTCCATCGGCACCAATGACCTGACCCAGTACACCCTGGCCTGCGACCGGCAGAACAACGATCTGGGCCGCTTCTTCAACGCCCATCATCCCGCCGTGCTGCGCCTGATCAAGATGGCCTGCGACAATGCCCACAAGGAGGGCATCTGGTGCGGCATCTGCGGCGAGCTGGGCGCGGATCTGGAGCTGACGGAGCTGTTCCTCTCCATCGGGCTGGACGAGCTGTCCGTGTCCCCGCGCTCGGTGCTGCCCCTCCGGCAGAAGGTGCGGGAGACCCAGGTGCGCGTGGTGCGCGAAAAGCTGCTGGGCGACCTGCTGAGCGACAAGAACGAGCTGTAAAAATCCATATATACAAAAAGGGATCTTCTTCGGAAGATCCCTTTTTTGCATATTCCTTTGCTTCGCCGGGAAAACTGCCGGCGAGGTGATCTGTATGACAAAAGCACGCAAAAAGAACAAGGAGCCGGAGCGGGAGCCGAAGGCGGAAGGCTCTGTCCCCTTCCCTACCGCAGTTTCCCCCTCCGGCATCTATCCCATGACGCCGCCGGTCTGGCCCGACCTGGGGCTGGGATATGATCTGGGCGGCATGGAGTCTCCCGAGGACCGGGACTGGCAGGACATCTGAGGCGAACGTCATGGGAAAGAAGAAGCAAAAGCAGCGGGAGTCCGACTGTCTGCGCATCGCGCCGGAGCAGCGGATCGCCGGCAAGTTCGACGCCGCCTCCATCGCCAAATTCCCGGTGGCGGAGCCGGGGAAGATGGGCTTTCGGGTGCTGGACGACTGCGCCGAGGAGCACCAGATGTAAAAACAGGACTGTGAAAAGCGTTTTTCACAGTCCTGTTTCCGTTTCGGGGATCTGAGATCAGGCGTTCCAGGCGGTGATCTGCTCCCGCAGCCACTGGGCCCATTCCTCAATGCCCTCGCCGGTGCGGGCGCAGATGGGGATGACCTTCATGTTGGGGTTCAGGCGGTGGACATACTCCTTGCACTTCTCGATATCGAAATCGAAGTAGGGCAGCACGTCGATCTTGTTGATGAGCAGCACATCGCAGATGGAGAACATCAGCGGGTACTTGAGGGGCTTGTCGTCCCCCTCGGGAACGGAGAGGATCATGGCGTTCTTCACGGCGCCGGTGTCAAACTCCGCGGGGCAGACCAGGTTTCCGATATTCTCCAGAATGGCGAAGTCCACGTCCTTCGCGCCCAGGCCCTCCAGGCCCTGCCGGGTCATGCCTGCGTCCAGGTGGCACATGCCGCCGGTGTGCAGCTGGATGACCTTCACGCCGGTCTTTTCGATGGTGGCGGCGTCCACATCGGAATCGATGTCCGCCTCCATGACGCCGATGCGGAACTCGTCCTTCAGCGCGGCGATGGTGGCCCGCAGGGTGGTGGTCTTGCCGGAGCCGGGAGAGCTCATCAGGTTCAGCAGGAAAGTCCTGTCCTTCTTCAGCTCCTGGCGCAGCAGATCGGCCTGCCGGTCGTTATTCTCAAAAACGCTCTGCTTGATCTCTAAAATGCGGTATCCTTCCATGGCGCACCTCGTAAATCATGAAATTTCAGGTTCTGTCGAACAGATTTATAATGATCATCGGATGGCGAGAACGATCGCAAATTCGATCGTTCTCGCTGCCAAACGACAAGTTTGGCAGCGAATGACCCAACGGGTCATTCGCCCGATGCTCATTGAAATGACTATATGGCCAAACAGCCATCCTGTTTGGCTGCGCGGCAAAGCCGCGCGGCGAAAAGCTTTTTGGCTTTTCGCCATCTTATAGTCATTATGATAGCACAGCGGCGGGAAAAAAGCAATCCGGGATTGACAGGGCAGGTATAATGGGAGCAGAAACCATAGGGAGGAATCGGGATGACGTATCGGGGCGTATTGTGGGACATGGACGGCACGGTGCTGGACACACTGGCGGATCTGCACGCGGCGGTGAATGTGAGCCTGCGGCACTTTTCCCTGCCGGAGGCCAGTCTGGAGGCCGTGCGGGCTGGTCTCGGCAACGGGGCGGCCCACCTGGTGTCCGAGGTTGCACCGGAGGAGCGGCGGCAGGAGGTACTGGCCTTCTACAAGCCGTATTATGACGCCCACTGCAATATCCAAACCCGGCCCTATCCGGGGATCCTGCCCCTGATGGAGGCGCTGAAGGGCCGGGGCGTGCGCCAGGCCATCATCTCCAACAAGCCCCATCCGGCGGTGAAGGCGCTGGCGGAGGCCTATTTCCCGGGGCTGCTGGATTCCGCCGTGGGCGAGAGCGAGACCGTGCGGCGCAAGCCCAATCCGGACGCGGTGCTGGCCGCGGTAAAGGAGATGGGACTTAAGCTGGCGGAATGCGTGTACATCGGGGACACGGAGGTGGACCTGGCCACGGCGCGAAACGCGGGGATGGCCTGCATCGCCGTCTCCTGGGGCTTCCGAAGCCGGGAGCAGCTGATCGAGGCGGGAGCGCTCCGGATCGCAGCCAGCGCGGAGGAATTGGCGGCGATGCTGCTGTGATCTCGCACGAAAAGCGGGCGACCCTGCAGTGGGGTCGCCCGTTTTCTGCGGAGGACAGGAAGAGAGGAAGACCGGCCTTACGCCTGGTGCAGCGCGATGAAGGTATCCCGACGCGAGAGAAACGCGCGGCGTCCCAGCTCTGCTCGCGGCCTGCGGGAAGGGAGCGACACCTCATCCGTCATCCGCCTCGCGGGGGATCGGCGGATGCCACCTTCCCCTCGAGGGGAAGGCAATAGGACGGGCGACCGCAAAGGTCGCCCGTTCTCTTTTCACTCTTCACTCTTCCCTTTTCCCTTTTTACAGCGGCTGCTTTTTCATCTGCCCCCATTTGCGGGGGTATTTTTGCGGGGTGGGGGCGATCTTGCGGATCAGCACCGCGTTGTGGCGCAGATCGGTGCCGGGGACGGGATACTCCGCCACCCGGTCCGGTTCGCCGCCCAAAAGCCGAATGCCCTTTTCCGCCTCTCGCAGTTCCTCGCTGACCTCCGGGCCCTTCATGGCCGCGAAAAGGCCGCCCTGCTTCACAAAGGGGAGGCAGAGCTCCGAGAGCAGATTGAGCCGGGCCACCGCCCGGGAGCAGGCCAGATCGAAGCTCTCCCGCAGCTCCGGGGGCGCTTCCTCCGCCCTGGCGTGGAGACAGCGGACCTCCGAAAAGCCCAGCTCATCACACACGGTCGAGAGGAATCTCACCCGCTTGTCCAGGCTGTCCAGCAGGGTCAGCTCCATCTCCGGGCAGAGGATCTTCAGGACCAGGCCCGGAAAGCCCGCGCCGGTGCCCACGTCGATGACACGTTTGCCCCTGAGGTCGACCATCTGCGTGAGGGCCGCACAGTCCAGAAAATGGAGGCGGGCGGTGTTCTCCTCCCCCTCGATGGCCGTCAGGTTCATGACCTTGTTCCACTCGGCGAGCAGCTCGTAATAGCGGCGAAAGCGGCGGAGCGCGGTCTCATCCAGGTCCAGGGCCGCGCCCAGGATCTCTTCCAGCATGGCTTATTCTCCGGCGCGGCAGGCCTTCAGGGCCTGGGCCAGCTGATCCGGGCAGGATGTGGGCTTGCCGCCGCAGCGGATGCCCTCCATGCGGGAGATGGCCTCGTCCACGTCCATGCCCACCACCAGGCGGGAGATGCCCTGGAGATTGCCGTCACAGCCGCCCAGGACCTGGACGCGGCGGATCTTGCCGTCCTCCACTTCCACTTCCATGAGCTGGGAGCAAACGCCCCGGGGACGATAGGTATAGGTCATAGGATCTTCCTCCTTTTGCTTCTGTTCCGGTCGAATATACCATGTTTGCGTCCCTTTTGCAAGCTGCAGAACTATCCCTTTCCCCCCGCGCATATACTGATACGAAAAGAATGCAAAGGGAGGGCAGGCGCTGTGCGAACGAGCGGAAAGGTGCTGATGCTGAGCCTTGGGGTGCTGGTGAGCTGTCTGCTCTCGGCGGCGGGGCTCTATGAAAAGGCAGAGACGGAGCGGCAGGAACGGCTGGACGCGGGCCGGATGAGCAATGTGCTGCTTCTGGAAGAAGCGGCGCCCTCTCCCCTGCCGGTCATCGCGCCGGCAGAGTCTGAGGCGGCGACCTCCGAAGGCCCGGCGGCGCCGGACGCCACGCCGGAGATCCTGGTGTCGGTGCTGCAGACGGAGACGGAGCAGGAGATCCTGGAGACCACCATCCCCGGAGAGCAGCTGCTGAAAAACGACACTGCCTACGAGATCGACCCGTGGGCGATCCTCGCGGAGGGGCCGGGGCTGCGCCTGCCGGCGGAGGGCCCCCAGATCCTCATTATGCACACCCACGGCAGCGAGGCCTACACCCCCGCGGGGCTGGATCGCTACGACGCCAGCGACTCCAACCGGACCCAGGATCCCCGCTACAGCGTGATCCGGGTGGGGGACGAGCTGGCGGAACGCCTGGAGGAACAGGGGCTGCGGGTGCTCCACGACCGGGAGATCTATGACTATCCCAGCTACACCGGCTCCTACAGCCGCAGCGGCGAGGCGGTGGCGCGCTATCTGGAGCGCTACCCGGAGATCGCCGTGGTCATCGACCTGCATCGGGACGCCCTGGGAGCGGATGGGGTGGTCTACAAGACCATGGCCGAGGAGGAGGGGACGGTTGCCAGCCAGGTGATGCTGCTGGTGGGCAGCGACGAGAGCGGTCTGGAGCACCCCAACTGGCGCTCCAACCTCTCCCTGGCCCTCTATCTGCAGCAGGCGGCGGCCACTGCCCACCCCACGCTGATGCGGCCGGTGAGCCTGGTGCCCCAGCGCTACAACCAGCAGCTCACCGGCGGCTCCCTGATCCTGGAGGTGGGCAGCAGCGGCAACACCCTGCAGGAGGCGCTCTCCGCCATCCGGCTCTTTGCCGGGGCGGTTGGTCCCGCTTTACTGGCTTTGGCCGAATCGTGAATTTTTGCGGGACCGCTTTACAAAACGGGCGCTTTCTGGTACATTGGGGGCAAGCGAAGATCCCATCTTACTATCTACAACAGGAGGGTTATAAACATGAAAAAATGGGTTTGCCCCGTATGCGGTTATGTCCATGAGGGCGATACGCCCCCCGAGAAGTGCCCCATCTGCAAGGTCCCCGGTGAGCGCTTCACCCTGCAGGCCGAGGAGCTGAGCTGGGCCGCCGAGCATGTGCTGGGCGTCGGCAAGGTCTTCGGTGCGGACGTGCCCGAGGAAGTAAAGGAAGAGATCATCAAGGGCCTGCGCTCCAACTTTGAGGGCGAGTGCAGCGAGGTCGGCATGTACCTGGCCATGGCCCGCGTGGCCGAGCGCGAGGGCTATCCCGAGATCGGCGAATACTGGAAGAAGGCCGGTCTGGAAGAGGCCGAGCACGCCGCCAAGTTTGCCGAGCTTCTGGGCGAGGTGCTGACCGACAGCACCAAGAAGAACCTGGCCATGCGCGTGGATGCTGAGAACGGCGCTACCGCCGGCAAGTTCGAGCTGGCCAAGCTGGCCAAGAAGTACAATCTGGACGCCATCCACGACACCGTCCATGAGATGGCCCGCGACGAGGCCCGCCACGGCAAGGCCTTCAAGGGTCTGCTGGACCGTTACTTCAAGTAAGTCGTCGCCGGGGAGGGACTGCGCATGGCCAGTTGGAATGAGCAATCTCGCTTTTCTCATGCTTCCGGTCAGGAATTGCCTTATGTCGTTATGCAGGTGACGCTGAAGGAAAAGTTTTTCGGTACCGGTTCGGGGAATTTGACTGACCTGGAAGATGTCATCAATGCCCAAGTAGCAAAAGGGTATCGTCTTCACACGATGTCCACCTCCAACGGCGGCAGCAAAGGCTTTGCCGGCGGAGACCGCATTCAGGCCACCCTGGTTTTCGAACGGCTTGATTTGCGTTGAAGAAAGACGGCAAGGCCTTCAAGGGCCTGCCGGGCCGTCTCTTTGGCAAGTTTTTTCCTAAAGGGAGGTATTCCAATGGGTTTGTTCAGCAAAAAGCCGCCGAAGGCCTGCCCGAAGTGCGGCAGAGCGGACGGCTGGCGCATCGTTCCTTCTGAAACGCCGACAACACCCAGCGATGGCCTGTATCACGCCTCCGGGGCATCCCTGCGCGGCCCCTTCGGGGCGACCCCGAACATGAAGGCTCAGGTCAGAAAAGTGCGTTATCAGTGCAGCAGCTGCGGCTTCCAGAAGTCTTTCTGAGAGGCCCGGACAAGGGGCGCGCAGCATTGCGGGTCCTCACACGGCTGAGGAGCCGCTCCCGTAGCGGAACTTTTCCCCGTCCTCGTCGTCTCTTTCCTTGAAGATGAAAGAGCAAAGGAGGCATGTGTCATGTTGGGCTTTTTCGGAAAACTGTTTTTCGGCTTTCTGGCCGTGGTCCTTGTGCTGGCGATCCTGGGCTTCTTCCTGAAGAGGCGGGACGCCAAAAACGGCATCGACTCCGGTGAGGAGGAAGTCCTTTCCCAGAAGGCGGTCAGCAACGTGGCTGACCTGAACGACGATTTTAACCGCGCCCGCTACATGGACCAGGACGGCAGGTGAGCCGCGGCAAGGTCGTGAGGTCTGTTTCGGTACAGTGTTTCGGAGAAAGGGTGGAAACGCAATGAGCCGCACCAGAATCATCGGGATCTGCCTGATCGTCTTGAGCGTCATACTCATGGTCTTCGCCATCTATCAGGTCCATGTGAACATGGCGCACGTGGGGCCCATCGCCGGGAAGATCTCCAGCTACAGGGCGCCCTTCCGGGAGCACGGCCTTTTGGTGGTTGGGACCGGAATTGCGTCTGTGGTCTCTTTCCTGAGCGGTGCGCTGCTGTGTGCCATCGGCAAATCCTGATCCCCCCGGGCGAAAGCGCCCTTACCGGAATTTTCAATTACCTAAACTCTGAAAAACAAACAGGAGGGAAAACAAATGAAGTATGTTTGCACCGTTTGCGGCTGGGTCTATGACGAGGACGAAGCCGGCGTGAAGTGGGAAGATCTGCCCGAAGATTTCGCCTGCGAGCTCTGCGGCGTGGGCAAGGATCTGTTCGAGCCCGAAGCCTGAACAACAAGTTTACAGCATCAAAAAACGAGCGGTTTTCCGCTCGTTTTTTTCTTGACACGATCCGGGCCCGTAGAGTATGCTGAAGATGCCATAATAAACATAAAGGAGGAAACGTCATGGACGAAGGAAGCAGTACCGGCGCCTGCGCAGGCCGAAGTAGACGGCCTGGAAACGTCCCGCGGCGTTTCCGGACCTGATAC
>ONCI01000086.1 GCA_900316255.1 uncultured Eubacteriales bacterium
TCCACATCCTGAGGCATGGCGATGCAGACGGCGCCGGTATTGGCGGGGTCGGTCAGCACGCGCATGGCGGAGATCATGGCGCTCATCAGCTGCTCGGGGCGGACGATGCGGTCCCAATACCGGCAGACAGCGCGGAAGGCGTCGTTGGTGGAGAGAGACAGATCATGGATCTGCTCCACTTGCTGCAGCACCGGATCTGGCTGGCGGCAGGCATAGACATCGCCGGGCAGGATCAGCACGGGGATGTTGTTGGCCGTAGCGGTGGCGGCGGCGGTGACCATGTTGGCAGCACCGGGACCAACGGAACTGGTGACCGCGATGATCTTCTTTCGCTTGCACTGCCGGGCAAAGGCCACGGCGGTATGGGCCATGCCCTGCTCATTCTTCCCTTGCCAGACCTTCATTCGGTGGGCCTCCTGGCCCAAAGCCTGCCCAAGGCCCACCACGTTGCCGTGGCCGGGCAGCATGATCACACCCTCCACGAAAGGATGCTCGATGCCGTCATAGGCGATATACTGGTTTTCCAGGAAGCGGACCATGGCCTGTGCCATAGTCAAACGTACGGTTTTCATCGTCTTCCTCCTTATCCCTTGAAGATGTGGTCGTTGGCATCCGGTTTCCAGAGCCAGGCGTGTTCTGGGTCGTCGATGCGGGTCTTCAGCCAGGGATCGCCGTCCAGATGCCGGATCCCCCAGGAGTAGCAGAGGGCATACCCGGGAGCGGTGACCTGGGAGTGGAAGCCCGAGGTGATAATGCTCATGCCGTTGTGACCGGTTTTGTAGATCTCCCCGTTGGCAAAGCCCGCCCCGAAGCCCTGGGGATGGTCAAAGCGGTAAAAGTACACCTCCGGCTGAGGATGGTGGTGGGGCGGGTAGCTGGACCACTTGCCCGGGTAGCTGAGCACCTCCCCCAGCACCATGTTGGAGAAGGGAGCGTTTTCATAATCGAAGAAGGTCTTGATTTCCCTCTTCATTGCGCCCATCAGCTCGCCCTTGGCGCCGGCGTGCTGGGTCTGCACGGTCTCGGGGGTGTAGAGGATGGCCTCGTAGTCCCGTTCGTTGATGGTCTTCTGGATGTAGATCTCGCTGTGGCAGCGGGCGGTGAGACGGATCTCGGTGCGCCGGGGCGCCAGCAGACAGTATGCCTCGTGATAGAAGCAGTCCGGGCGCTGGGCTTCAACGCGCTTGTCATCCCAGGCAATCTCTGCCGCGCCCTGGAAGAGCAGCACCGCGCATTCCTTCTCTTCCTCGAAGATGGAGAAGGTGTCCCCTTCTTCCATGAGCAGCAGGCCCACGTCCATCATGGTGCCGTAATCGTCCTCGGCGGTGTCGATATAAGGATTGTAGCCCCGCTGCAGCTCGGTGTTCTTATTCAGGTAAGTCATGCTTGCCTCACAGTCCGGTATGCTCGCGGATATAGCGCCGCCCCTTGATGGCATACTCCAGCGGATCGGCCTTGGCCGGGTCCTGCTCAGCCTCTACCAGCAGCCAGCCCTGATAGCCGGCCTCGCTCAGCACCTGAAATACAGGATCGAAATCCACGTTGCCGTCTCCCGGAACGGTGAAGGCGCCGTTGCGCACGGCGGTGAGAAAGCTCCAGTTGTTCTTTCTGGCCTCCTCCACTACGCTGAGACGCATGTCCTTCAAATGCACATGGCCCACCCGGTCCACATATTTTTTCAGCATGGTCAGGGGATCCTCGCCGGCGAAGGTGAAGTGGCCCGTGTCATAGCAGAGGAAGACGGCCTCAGGGTCGGTATTGGCCATCATGCGGTCTGTCTCCTCCGAGGTCTGCACCACAGTGCCCATATGGTGGTGGAAGCAGAGCTTGAAGCCCCGCTCCCGGGCTACCCTTCCCAGCTTGTTCAGTCCGTCGCAGAAGCGGGCCCACTCGGCATCGCTCATCACATATTTGTGACCGCCGGTGAGAATGGGAACCTCCGTCTTCCCCTGGATCGAGTAGCTCTGCTCGCTGACATTGATGCGGTTGGCGCCTACAGCCGTGAGGAAGTCCAGCTCCCGGATGAAGTCTGCCTCCACCTCCTCATAGGGCTTTGTGAGCAGGAAGGAGGAGAACCAGCGGCTGGCGATGCGCATGCCGCGCAGGTCCAGCTGCCTTTTCAGCTCCACAGGATCGCTGGGGTATTTGTTGCCGATCTCACAGCCGGTGAAGCCCGCCAGGGCCATCTCGCTGACTGTCTGCTTGAAGGTGTTCTCCGCGCCCAGCTCAGGCATATCATCATTGCACCAGCCGATGGGCGCAATGCCGAGAAAAACAGTTTTGGGGTCAAACATCCCTTTCTTCCTCCCTTTTCAAGCGTTAAAATGTGCAACCAATCCGGCGAAGTCGGTCCCCTCCTCCACCGCGCCCAGGCTGATGGAAAGCTCCGTCAGTTCCCGAGCCAGAGCCTCGCTCACCGCAAAGCCCGTCTTTTTCATCTCATCAAATTTCCGATATTCGATCTCGCCCGGCAGGAAGATCTCCTGCACGCCGGGAGCCTTGCGTCCATCCTTCATCATGCGCACATAGCGGTCCACCTCGTCCTTGAACTGCTCGATGGGCATGAATTTGCCGGGATCGATCACGATCACGCAAAAGCCGGTGTTTTCCTTTTCCAGCTTGGAGAACAGGCCCAGATCCGTGCCGAAGCAGGCGGCGGAGAACATGGTGCTGAGCACGTCCACCATTACAGCCAGACCATAGCCCTTATGCCCCGCGATGGGAGACAGGGAGAAGGCCTTTCCGGGGTCCGTGGTGGGAGCGCCGTCATAGTCCTTGGCCCACTCCGCGGGAATGGACTGGCCCTCCCGCTCGGCCGCCTGGATCTTGCCCATGGCCACGCAGGTGGTGGAGATGTCCATCACGATGGGGTACTCCTTCCCCGCCGGAACGCCCAGGATGATGGGGTTCGTGCCGATGAGCCGGTCAGCCCCGCCGAAAGGCGAGGTGAAGGCATAGGTGTTGCAGCAGACCAGCGCCACCATATCGTCCGCAGCGGCGCGCCACCCGTAATAGGAGCCGCAGCCGATGTTGGCATTGTGGCGTCCTACTGCCATGGCAATGCCGAATTCTCTGGCCTTTTCCTTCGCCAGGTCATATGCCTTGTTTACGGAAACGATTCCGGAGCCGTTATCACAGTCGAACACCAAAACGGCGCCGCTGTCAAGTAGTTTTTCAAATCTGGGTTTGTTGTTCAGGGAGCCTGCCTTGATCTGACGCAGATAGCGGGTCAGGCGGGACAGGCCATGGGAATACACGCCGGTAAAGTCCGAGTGGGCGATGACCTTGGCAATGATCTCCGCGTCCTCCTCCGGAAAGTCCGAGGCGGTGAGAATGCCGCGAACCAGGCGCACTTCTTCTTCATAGCCGATATTCATAGCATTTCCTTCTTTCGATTCAGTTACGGATCCTGGGCAGCGTAGAGCCTCCAAAGGGCATGGCCAGAACGCTGGCGTCTGCGCCAAGCTCCCGGAAGGCGGCGTCCAGCGCCTCCTGGGCCGAGGGCATGGGGTTGAGGAAAATGGAGCGCACAAACTCCTCCTCCAGGTCCGATACCAGGCAGACCCTGGCCTTCCGCAGGGTCATGGCAATGGCTGCGGCCTTATGCCCGCCCAGCTGGAAATC
This sequence comes from uncultured Eubacteriales bacterium, assembly GCA_900316255.1. GTDB lineage: Bacteria > Bacillota > Clostridia > Oscillospirales > Oscillospiraceae > Limivicinus. Next base: position 3,625 of record ONCI01000086.1, read on the forward strand.
CCTGCCGATGCGTTCGATCATGGCCTCCGGTGAGGGGGATGTAGTCATCCACTCCTCAAATACCCGCTCGCCCAGACCCTCCCGGCAGGAGCCGATCAGGATGATGATGCCGCCCTGGCGCACCGCGTGGCGGGCATTGTCCAGGGCCTTTTGGGTTTGGTACAGGTTCAGGTCCTTTGGCGCTCCACCCTGGCTCACGATCACGATGTCCGCCGGCCTGTCAAGGAGCTTAAGATAGATGGTATCCAGAAACGCGCAGAGCTTCCGATGAGCTGCTGTCACGTCTCCTGCAGCCGCGCACAGGATCTCCTTGTGCTCGCCCAGCACCACATTCAGGATAAAGTCGATCCCGCAGATGGCCCCGGCCTCCTCGATGTCCATACGCAGGGGATTTCCTTCGAGATTTCCGGCACAGGCCTCCGGGCGCACCATCATGGAGTGATTCGACTGAATGGCCGCCCTTGTGGAGCAGCCCGGCATGATCGCCTTGGCCCCGCCGGAATAGCCGGCGAAATAATGGTACTCCACATTCCCCAGGCAGATCCTCCGATCCGCCTCGGCCACGATCCGTGTAATATCCACCGGGGTTCCCGCCTTGGTGACGCCCAGGTGCACGCAATCGGTCGGATCGCTGTCCACGCAGCGGATCTCCCGCCAGGCCCGCTCCCCCGCCAGGCGGCGCTTCTCCTCATCGCTCTGATGTCGGTGGCTGCCCAGGGCAAAGACCAGCGTGATATCCTCCGGCCGGATCCCCGCGGCATAGAGCTCATCCAGCAGCGGGGGCATCACCTTGGCCGTGGGCATGGGCCGGGTCAGATCGCTGGTGATGATGGCAACAGTCTGGCCGGGATGAAGGATCTCCCTCAGACGCGGCGATCCCACAGGCTCCCGCAAGGCCCGGCGCACTTCTTCCTCCTCCGAGGCGATGGCGGGGGCCGCGTTTGCCCGCAGCACCCCCATCAGGTTCTTCTCGGGCAGCTCCACAGTCTGCACACCGCTGCCCATTCCGAATTCCAACTTCATTTCGTCTGTTTCCTCTTCACGGCCTCCCGCGCAGCACGGGTCACATGCTCCGCTGTGAGGCCGAAGCGCTGCTGCAGATAGCCCTGGGGACCCACCTCGCCGAAGCAATCCTCCACAGCCACCGCCTCCAGCGGTGTGGGGCAGCGGCGGGCCAGCAGCTCGCTCACAGCAGAAGTAAGGCCGCCGATCCGGTTGTGATTTTCCGCTGTGACCACGGCGCCGGTCTTTCCGGCCCAGGCCAGCACAGCCTCCTCGTCCAGGGGTTTCACGGTAAAACAGTCCACCACTGCGGCGCTGATGCCCTCTTCCTCCAGGGTTTTGGCGGCCTGCATGGCCTCATGGACCAGAATGCCGCAGGCGAAGATCACAAGATCCGTGCCCTCCCGCAGCGTCACGGCCTTGCCAATGGGCAGCTCGCTTCCCTCCGCATAGACCTTGGCATAGCTCTTACGTCCCACGCGGATGTACTTCACCCCCGGGCGATCCTTGCACTGGCGCAGGACGCTTATGAGCATGGTGGGGTCGGTAACATCGATCACAGTGGCGCCGGGAATGGCCCGGTAAAGCGCCATGTCCTCAAAGGGCATGTGTGTCCCACCGTTCATGGCGGCGGTGACTCCTGGGTCGGTTCCGATTATGGTGATGTCGTTTTTCGCGTAGCCAGCCGAAAGGAAAAGTTGGTCGTAGCAGCGGCGGGAGGCAAAGGGTCCGAAGGTATGCACCATAGGCTTGAAGCCCGCAGCGGCCAGGCCGCAGGCCACGCCGATCATGTTGGCCTCAGCAATGCCGCAGTTGATCGCGCGGTCTGGATTGGCAGCGGCCCACTTGGCGGTGCCGATGCAGTTCATCAGGTCAGCATCCAGATAGATAAAGTCAGGGTCCTCCGCAGCCAAGGCAGGGATGGTCTCCCCCAGCACGCTCTTGCAGAGGCGGGGATCCATGCTGCCGTCATATACGATCTTCATGCTTCCACCTCCCAGGCCTGTTTTTCAGCCTCCAACGCCTTGGTCCAGCGCTCGTACTGCTCATCGCTCACCGGCAGGCTGTGGTTCATAACCTTTTCGGCCACCTCCTGCACGCCTGCGCCCTTCACCGTGTCCAGCACAATGGCATAGGGCCGTTCACCGCCTGCTCTGGTGCGTTCCAGAGCAGGGATAAGCTCGTCGATATTGTTGCCGTTTACCTTCACGGTGTCAAAGCCGAAAGCCTGCAGCTTCTGAACAAAGTCCCCCATGGGGTAGACGTCCTGGGTCCAGCCGTCCAACTGCCGCTTGTTCCAGTCCAGCAGAACGACCAGATTTCCCAGCTTCTTTGCAGAGGCAAAGGCAAAGGCCTCCCAGACCTGGCCCTCGTTGCTCTCCCCGTCGCCCACGATGAGGAAAACGCGGTTGTCTCGGCCGCGGAGCTTGTCTCCCAGGGCCATACCGCAGGCAAGAGACGTACCCTGCCCCAGGGAGCCTGTGGTCATATCAACGCCGGGGGTCTTATTGCGGTCACAGTGGCTGGGCAGGCGGGTACCCGGTCGGTTCAGGGTCTTCAGC
>ONCI01000107.1 GCA_900316255.1 uncultured Eubacteriales bacterium
CCGAAGAGGAGCCCCCAGAGCCCCGCGATCACCGCCCAGATCAGGGCGGAATCGTTTTTGCGGAAGGCCATGGCCACAACGACCAGCAGCGGCCAGACGAACACATAGCTGAACCACCAGATCTGAAAGCCGAAGACCAGGCCCTCCAGCAGCACGTAAATGGCCACGGCATAGAGGGCCCGCCAGCCGAAAAACAGGGTGGTCAGGATGATGAGCACCGCGTTGATGTTCACGTTCGGCAGGCTTGCCAGGGCAAATTTCGCCCCGAAGATCAGCGCCCCCATCAGCGCGAGGGTGCTGATCTCCAGCGGTGAGAGCTTAGGCCGCGGGGGTGTAGACGAATTCATAATGGTCGCCGTCCTGGATCATGGTGTCGTCCACGCCGGTCATCATCCACTCGCCGTCCTGCATCATGGCCCAGTAGGAGCCGTCCACGTTGTAGTCGGCGGTCTCGCCGTCCACCACCAGCACCATGAAGAAGCCGCCCCGATCCTCGCCCTCGATGAGCTTCTGCTCATCCAGCGCGTCGTGGAGGTTCTCCGCATCGGTGTGCAGGACGAATTCCTTCTTGCTCTCGTCCTTGTGGACCACCTCAACGGTCACGGTCTTGGCGCCCTGGGACGCCTGGGGACGGAAATGCAGATACGCGAGTACCGCCGCCGCGAGGACCACAAGCAGAAGGACCACGGCAAGGATCTTTTTGGTGTTTTTTGACATACGATCTCTCCTTTCTTTGTTCGGCCTTTCGGCCATCGGAAATCGCACAAAGAAAAAGAGAGGGCGGGCATGGCAAAGCCACGCCGCACCATACTTTGACCGGGTTCCGCGGTTCCTTGTACGACACAGCGTTATCAAATTCACTGTCCGGGCAGGTTTTCTGACTTCGGGAGACGTATGGCGCCTCCGCTTCACAGTGGCGGCCCCGCCAGGGATTTTCACCCAGATTCCCCTGTTGAGCAGGTCGGGAAAAGGCCCGCCTGCATCCCGGTCCGATTTGCTTGCGGGGAGAGTATAGCACGTTCGCCCCCGAGGTTCAAGCAAAAACGGCGCGGGACCGGAGAAACCGGGTTTTGTGCGGCGCCGCGCCGCCGCGCCGGAGAGCGCAAAAAAGAGGATGTGAGATGATCACATCCTCTGAGACTGCAGACAAAGCTGTGCGGCATAGCCTGGACACGCATGGGGGGATTGTGAAGGGGGGAGGGGATGCCCCCCTTCACGTTCAATCCACGCCAAAATGGGAACTTTTTGGGAAGTTTCCATTTTGGCGCTTCAAGCTGTCGGCACTTTGTCGACAGCTTGAGAGGATGTGATCATCTCACATCCTCTTTCCGCTTATCCGTGAGGATAATACAGCGGGTCACTTTCGATGTAGTTGTAGCACCAGGGATTGCTGCCGTAATCAAACTGCTCGCGCAGCAGGGCATAGCGGGGATGCAGCTGAGCGCCGCCCCATTCGTCAAAGCTGATATAGCGCCAGTCGCCGCCAGTGGGGTCGCGGGATTCCAAATCGATCTGGCAGTTGGGCGCCCGACGCTGCATCTCCGCGACCTGTTCCCGGGGGACCGGGTCCAGAGCGCCGATCCAGAGCCGCTCCAGATCCGTCAGTTCGTAGAGGGGGGTGATGTCCGTCACGGTGAAGTTGAATGCGATGTTCAGATGCCGCAGATTCTTGCAGGTGGCCAGGGGGCGCAGATCGCTGATCGCGGAGGTCTGGATCTCCAGGTACTCCAGCTTCGGGCAGTCCGCCAGGGGACGCAGATCCTTGACGCCGCTCATGGCCAGGATCACCACCTCCAGATCCGGCATGCTGCGGACGAAGGAGATATCCGTGAGCAGGTTGTTGTGGCCCAGGTCCAGGTATTTCACCTTGGTGCAGTATTGCAGGCACGCGGTATTCTCAGGCGTCAGTTCCCCGGCCCAGTCCGGGTTGGAGGCCAGGATCTTGATGGCGTTGGTGCGGGCAGTGTAGCCGCCCTGCCGGCCCTTGCCGAACCAGATCCGCCAGATCACCTCGGTCTCGGGCAGGGAGTCCCGGATCCCCGCCATGGCCTCGTCGGAGACCTCGCAGAAATCCATATCCAGCAGCGCAAGATCCGGAAGGCAGGCGGCCACCTTTTTTACCAGGGCGCCCTCGTCGTCCATGGTGATGTGGTTCAGGTCCATCTCGGTGCTCTGCAGGTCAAATTCCTTGTGATACAGGCGGAAGGCATAGTGGAACTCCGCCTGGGGGCAGGCGGCCTCGGCCTGGGCCAGGGCTTCCCAGTCCAGGGGGCTCTCCGCGGCGTCCTCGCAGGCGCCCAGCTCCACGCTGCGCAGATCGGGCAGCAGGACCAGGGTCAGCAGATCCTCGCCGGGAACGGTATCGGGCAGGCTCAGCTCTTTGATGTCGGCGTCCAGCTTCGTTCCGTCGGAGAGAGTCACGTCACAGCGGACGGAGACCTCCGGATGCCGGATCGCCCAGTCCACCAGCTCCTGCTGGCAGGCGCTGCCCCGGAAATCCGCCTGCCGGAGCTCCGAAAAGCTCTCCAGCAGCGGCAGATCCTCCGCGGTGACCACGGCGGTCAGTTCCCGGCTGTCCGGCGGGAAGCTCCCGGCGCTGAGCTGGATCTGCCCGGGTGTGGGCTCGGGAGCAGGCTCCGGCGTGGGTTCCGGCGTGGCTTCGGAGCCGGATTCCGGTGCGGTTTCCCCTTCCGCGGCGGGCGCTTCACCGGGCTCCTCCGTTGGGGTGGGCGCAGTCTCCGCCGCGGAGACGGCGGGGGTGCCCGGGGCGGCGGCAGGTTCCTGCACGATGCTGCAGCCTGCCAGCAGGGAAGCGAGCATCAGCAGGCAGAGCGTCAGGGATATCAGGCGACGGTTTGGCATTGGGATCTCCTCTTTTTCTTCTCAGTGTTCCAGCTCATACAGGAGCTCGCCCGGAGGAGCGTCCGGGTCTTCCGGTTCGTCCTGGTGGGGATCGGTCCAATCCTCGAAGAGGAAGGAGGTGTCCCACACCTGCACGTTGACGGGTTTGACATAGGGGTCGTCCCCCCAGTATTTGGGATCGTTCCAGCAGAAGGCATAGGCCTTTCCGCCGCGGAGATATTCAAAGCATTTGGCAACGACTTTGTACCAGCCGATGGGCTGGGAACCCCTCCAGTCCAGGGGCAGGGAGTAGTTCTTCCAGAGAATGGTGAAGCCCTCGTTGAGGGCACCGCCGTTTTCGGCCCGCTCCAGACCGGAGGGAACGGTGGTGTTGATCACACAGTCAGGATGCAGCTGCTGCATCTTCTCCACCTGCTCTTCCGGGACCGGGGTATAATTCCCGATCCACAGGCGCTTCAGCGGCGTGTCGTACAGGGGACTGATGTCCGTGATGCCGATATTGGTGCCGATGTTCAGGTGGCGCAGCTCCGGGCAGGAGGCCAGCGGGCTCAGGTCCGTGACCTCGGTGAGGCCCATCTCCAGGTAGCGCAGGTGCTGTAAGCCGGCAAAGGGACTCAGGTCCGAGGTGGGCGCCATGGAGATGACGGCCAGCTCCAGATCCGGCATGTTCCGCACAAAGCCCAGGTCCGTCAGCGCCTCGTTGTGTCCAAGGTCCAGATAGCGGACCTTGGTGCAGTAGTAAAGGCCCTCTGCATTGCTGTCCAGGATCATCCCGCCCTGGGAGGGCATGGAGGCCAGGATCTTGGTCACGTTGGTGCGCACGGAGTAGTTGGTGCCGAACCAGACCCGCCAGATCACATCCACATCCGGGTTTTCATCCCGGATCTGAGCCATGTGCTCGTTGTCCACGCCGCAGCTGTCCATGTCCAGCCAGGTGCAGGCGTGCATGCCGGGCAGCACCCGGCGCACCTCCTCGCCCTGGTCATAGCACGGCCTCCGGCAGCTTTTCCGCAACGGAGAGCGCCTGGTCCAGGTCCAGCCCCTCCTCCCCTGCGGGAAGGCGGAGCTCCCGGAGCTTTGGCAGGTACCCCAGGCTTTCTGCCGCCTTCAGGATCTCCTCCGGCTTTTTCTCCGTGAGATCCAGAGTCTCCGTGTCGCTGTCCAGCTCGCCCAGACCGGGCACCGGAACCGAGAACAGGACCTCCACCTCCGGATGCTCCTTGCTCCAGGCACAGAGCTCCCGGTAGCAGACGCTTCCCCGGGTGTCCAGCACCCGCAGCCGGGAGAGGCTGTCCAGCAGGGCGGTTTCGCCGGGCTGGAGCGTCATCTCCAGCTCCTCCGTATCCCAGGCGGCATCCCCCGCCGCGAACACAACGGGGTCCGGGCTGGGAGAGGGCGTGGGGGGCGGCGTGGGTTCCGCCGTCGCCTGGACATCGGCATTCCCCTGCCCGGGCGCAGCGTCCTGCTGCACACCGGACGCCCCGGGGCCGGCGCAGCCGGCCAGCAGCAGGATCAAAAGGCAGAGGAGACAGGCAGTGGGGATCTTCCGCATAATAGGCCTCCGTACAGCGGCCGCAGCCGCCGATCAGTGTTCAGATTCGTAAAGGGTCTCTCCGGGAGGATCCTCCAGCACATCCGGGATGATGGAGGAGGGATCTTCCCAATCCTCATTCAGGAAGGAGGTGTCGA
>ONCI01000039.1 GCA_900316255.1 uncultured Eubacteriales bacterium
ACGCCCCCGGAAAACACGGATTGAACTTTATTTTTCGCCTTCCGAGGCGAAAAACTCGGTGAGACCTTTTCTTTTCTTGACTTTGTCTACACCTTGAGAGCCCCATCGGGGCTCTTCTTTTTTCTGGCCAGCGGGGATTCGCTTGCATTTGCTTTCCCTTGCGGGGGACGGGAAAGCAGCAACCGTGCGGACTTGACCCGGGTTTTTTCTCCGCCCACCCCTTTTTGCGCCAGGCAGTTTTTGGCGGTGCTCCAGCGGGGATTCGCTTGCATTTGCTTCCCCTCGCGGGGGACGGGAAAGCAAATAAAGGTATCGCCCAGTTTTTGAACTGGGCGATGAAAGCCACATTGGTGGCTTTCGTACATGATTCGAATCCCCGCTGGGCACCAAAAAAACACAGGGGGCCTTTGGCCTCCTGTGTTTTTTTGGTGCTCCAGCGGGGATTCGAACCCCGGACACCCTGCTTAAAAGGCAGGTGCTCTGCCTACTGAGCTACTGGGGCGTGGCTGGGATGGCGGGACTCGAACCCACTATATCGGAGTCAAAGTCCGGTGTGTTACCATTACACTACATCCCAATGTGCAGGTCTCCCTGCTAAAACAGCCCGGCAATTACCGGGCTGTTGCTGGTAAAGTGGGGTGGGATATGGGGCTCGAACCCACGACACCCGGAACCACAATCCGGTGCTCTACCAACTGAGCTAATCCCACCATATCAGTTTCTCCGCCGGGAGGGTGGACAAACCGCTGCGCCAAACCTGCTGCCACCCTCTGGCGTTGGCACGCCAAGAGGGATTCGAACCCCCGACCTACTGCTTAGAAGGCAGTTGCTCTATCCTGCTGAGCTATTGGCGCATATGCGCTGCACCCGCATGCGTTTGCTGGAGCGGGTGATGGGAATCGAACCCACGTATCCAGCTTGGAAGGCTGGTGTTCTACCATTGAACTACACCCGCACGGCCGGTTCCTCATTCAGCCATGAGATAATACCATAGAAAGAGGCCCCGTGTCAACACAAAAATTTCAAGTTTCCGGAAAAAAGCTCCGGGGCGACCCAGCGATCGCCCCGGCGTCAAACAATTCGATGTTCAGCGGCGGCGGAACAGGTCCTTCACCGAGTCGGCAAAGTACCGGCGCTCCTCCCGGTTGATGAAGAGCAGATAGGCCGCCAGCACCAGCAGCGCCACCAAGGCGGCGCCCACGATGGCCACGGCCAGGAGCTTGCCGGACTGGGCCGTCTCCTCTCCCGTCCGGTCGGGGATCAGGTTCTGCTGCGGCAAGACGGTGGGCGCGGCAGGCACCACGGGGAGGGGGTTGGGCTCGCTCTTTTCCGGCTGCTGCGCCGGGGCTGCAGGGGCGTCCGGGCGCACCGTGACGAAATAACTGCAGTGCAGGTCCCCCACCGTGACAGTGATCTCCTGCTGGCCCAGCTGCTCCAGCTGGCTGGGGGCGCATAAGTAGCCCTGATCCAGATATTTGATATCGTCCCGGCTGCTGGTCTCCACAAGCACCAGGCCGCTGGTGTCCAGCTGCTCGCCCACGTGATAGTCCAGCTTATCCGGCAGACGGTACACGGCGATGCCCGCCGGCGCTTCCGCCTCCAGCACCTGAACCGTGAAGGTACAGGTCTTTTCCCTGTAATACACGGTGATCACCTGCAGTCCCGGGGTGTCCAGCAGGGTCGGCAGGCAGAGAAGCTCATCATAGGCGTCCCGGGTGCCGTTGTTGGTGTAGACCCGGATGCCCAGGCCGGAGGCATCCAGCACGTCGCCCACGTCATAGACGACCTTCACCGGCAGGCTCAGCACGCCGATGCCCTCGATCACCTCGGGCGCTTCCGCCACTTCCACCTGGAAATAGCAGAGCAGCCCCTCATAGTTGACCTCGATGCTTCGCGTCCCGGCATCCTCCAGCCGGGTGGGATAGAGGGCAAAGCCCTCCGTCACCAGATAGCTCTCCCCATTGGAGAGCGTCACCCGGATGCTGAGTCCCGTGGGTTCCAGCACGTCCCCGGCGACATATTCCGTTTTCTCCGGCAGCGTCTCCACGCTCACCGACTGGAGCGTGGGCTCTGGAAGATTCTGTTCCAGAACGACGATGGTGCAGATGCTGTCTGTTCCGCTGTAGTTGAAAACCAGGTCGTAGGACCCGGGCTGGGTAGGAACACCCCGCAGATAGACCTGGATAGCTCCCTCGCTCTCCTCGGTCTCCACATAGAGCCCCTCCGGCAGGAGGGCCGGATCCGTCCAGAAGCTGCCTTCCGGATCCAGGGTGGCCAGCAGGTGGTTCACCTCTTCGCCCACGAACAGTTCCCCCGGCGCGGGATAGATCACGTCCGCCGAGGCCGTGGCCGGTATGAGAAGCAGCAGCAGCAAAACAAGCAGCGCTGAAATCCCTTGCTTTTTCATGAAAACTCAATACCCTTTCCTGTCCGAAAGCCCCATACGTCCGGCGCATGGGGGCCGACTTTAACGGTATACGAAGTGAATATAGCACTTTTTTACCGTTTTGTCAACATTTGAAAACTTTTTGGAATCGCGGCGCGGGATTTGTCTCTTTTCGGTTGCGGTGACGGCCGCGCTGTGATAAACTGGAAATGAAAAGCACATGGGAGGCGAGACGTATGGCAAAGACAGCGTGGTATAAGGAGATGGCCGTGTACCAGATCTGGACCAGGAGCTTCTGCGACGGGAACGGAGACGGCATCGGCGACCTCTGGGGCGTGCTGAGCAAGCTGGATTACATCAAGAGCCTGGGGGTGGACGCCATCTGGTTCTCCCCCATCTATCCCTCGCCCAACGCGGACTACGGCTACGACATCTCCGATTACAAGAACATCCACCCGGATTTCGGCGATCTGGAGCTGTTCAAGAAGGTCCTGGCCGAGGCCCACGACCGGGGGCTGAAGGTCTTCATGGACCTGGTGGTGAACCACAGCTCCGATGAGCACCCCTGGTTCCTTGAGAGCAAAAAGAGCCGGGACAACCCCTATCACGACTATTATTACTGGCGGCCCGGCAGGCGTCTGGGCAAAAGGCAGCTGCCCCCCAACAACTGGACCAGTCTCTTTGAGGGCGGCGCCTGGGAGTACGACAAGGATCTCGACGAATATTATCTGCATCTTTTCGCAAAAAAACAGCCGGATCTGAACATGTCCAATCCCAAGGTCCGGGAGGAAGTGAAGGACATCCTGCGCTTCTGGCTGGACCTGGGGGTGGACGGCTTCCGGGAGGATGTGGTCACCTTCATCGCCAAGACCGATGGCCTGCCGGACTGCCACCCCTGGATCCCCGTGGCCAACGGCATGAAGCACTACAGCAATCTGCCCGCCGCGAAGGAGTATCTGGCGGAGTTCAAGCGGGACGTGCTGGACCACTACGACTGCTTCACCGTGGGCGAAAGCCCCATGACCACCGCGGACACCGCCCTGCGCTATGTCACCGAGGGGGAGGACCAGGTCCTGGACGAGATGATCGCCTTCTCCCACATGGAGGCTGACTGTCTGGCCACCGACATGATCCGCCGTCCCTTCAATCTGCGCAAGATGAAAAAGGCCTTCAGCTCCTGGCAGATGAAGCTGCAGGGCAAGGCCTGGAACGCGCTGTACATCGAAAACCACGACCATCCCCGCATCATCAGCCGCTACGGCAGCGAGAAGTACCATGACGAGAGCGGCAAGATGCTGGCCGCCATGTACATGCTCCAGCGGGGCACCCCCTTCATCTACCAGGGCCAGGAGATCGGCATGACCAACATGCGTCTGCCGGATACGGCCCTCTATCCCGACGTGATGACCCAGAACACCGTGCGCATCCTGTCCAAATTCATGCTCCCAAGCCAGGTGCTGAAGACCGTGCAGGAGGGCGCAAGGGACAATTCCCGCAGCCCGGTCCAGTGGTCGGCGGAGAAGAACGCGGGCTTTACCACCGGCACCCCCTGGTTCCAGGTGAATGAGAATTACACCCAAATCAACGTGGCCGCCCAGGAGGAAGACCCCAATTCCCTGCTGAACTTCTACCGGAAGCTGCTGCGCTTCCGCAAGGAGAACCCGGTGGTCCTCTGGGGCGACTATGTGGAGCTGCTGCCGGAGGACAAGAACCTCTACGTCTACGAGCGCAACCATGCCGGCAGAAAGCTGCTGGTGGTCTGCTCCTTTACGGGCAAGCAGGTCCGCTTCCAGGCGCCGGCTGGCATTGAGCTGGACGAGAAGGCCCTGGTCCTCTCCAATTATGACATGAACATGGTCATTGCCAACGGCTTTACCACCCGGCCCTACGAACTGCGGGTCTACCTCTTTTAATGCAATTGCGAAACAAGTTTCCCGACAGAAATAACTTTTGATCAAGGAGATAGTATGCGGGACTGTACGGAACATGCCTACGCCAAACTGAATCTTTCCCTGGACGTGACCGCCCGCCGGGAGGACGGCTACCACGATCTGGCCATGCTGATGCAGACCGTCTCCCTCTGCGACGAGCTGCGCCTTCGCTTTCGCGACGACGGCCAGGTCCGCGCCGGGTCCAACCTGCGCTACATCCCCGGGGACGAGCGGAACCTGGCGGTCCGGGCCGCCCTGCGCTTCCTGGAGGCCGTAGGGGAAAGCGGCCAGGGTCTGCAGATCGATCTGCGCAAGGAGATCCCCGTGGGCGCGGGGATGGGCGGCGGCTCCGCCGATGCGGCCGCCGTGCTCCGGGGCCTGAACCGGCTCTACGGGAACCCAATGGACCGAAAGGCGCTGGAGCAGCTGGCCCAGCAGATCGGCTCGGACGTGGCCTTCTGCGTGGCAGGCGGCACCGCCCTGGCGGAGGGGCGGGGCGAAGTGCTCACGGACCTCTCCCCCATGCCGGACTGCTGGTTCGTGATCCTGAAGCCCGGCTTCTCCATCTCCACACCGGAGCTGTACAAGAAGCTGGACAGCGCCCCCGTCCGCATCCACCCGGATACCCAGGGCCTTCTCGCCGCCGTGGAGGCGGGAGATCTCCACGCTCTCTGCCGGCGGATGTACAATGTTTTTGAAGAGGTGGACGACCGAAGGCTCCGCACCGTGGCGGAGCTGAAGGGCCGTCTGCTGGACCACAAGGCCCTGGGCGCCATGATGACCGGCACCGGCTCCGCGGTGTTCGGCGTCTTCCAGGAGGAAGGCTGCGCCCGGGAGGCCTGCGAGGCGCTGCGGCGCGAGGTGAAGTTCTGCTGCACGGCAAAGCCCGTGCCGCGGATGCTTTGAAAAAGGAGGCTGTCCTGATGAAACAGAAGCAAGGACGAAGGCTGGATCTGGTCCTGGTGGTCTCTGCCGCCTTTTTCCTGATGATGGGGATCAGTTCCGTGAGCGGCGACGCCTTCGGCGCCATCCTGGGCTTCGGCACGGCGATCCCCCTGGCCATCGTGTATTTCTGGCGCAAGCGCAGGGAGGCCCGCGGCCTGTCCGTTCAGATCCGCGGCGGCACCGTCGCGCTGTTTATCGCGGCGCTCTTCTTCCTGGTCATGGCGCTCACCGAGCTGCCCCAGGGCGGCGAGGGTCTGGCCTTCGGTCTGGTGCCGGGTCTGCTTTTCGCTGCGGCCTACTGGATGCGCCGCCGCAGGGAGCTCTCCCCCACGGCGGAGGACGTCCCGGACCCGGTCTCCGTCCGTCCTGCCCCCGCTCCTGCCAAGCCCGCCGTCTCCGCCCCTACGGCTCGGCCTGCTGTCGTCCCCGTCACCGTCTGCCCCCACTGCGGCGCCCCAGGCAAGGGCGATGTCTGCGAATACTGCGGCATGTCCAAAAAAGCCTGAATGGGTTAAAAATCGAAAAAACCGTCCATCCTATGGGCATCAAGCACAGGATGGACGGTGTTTTTATGTACCGATACAAGTTTCGGCCCTGGGAGACGGCGGCCCTGCTGGCCCTCTGCATCACCCTGCTCAGCGGGACCTGGGCCGCTTCCCGCCAACAGCGCCTGGCCTCCGGTCTTATTCGCCTGCACGTGATCGCGGTCTCCGACGAGGAGTCGGAGCAGGCCCTGAAGCTCCGGGTGCGGGACGCGGTGCTCCGATACCTCCGTCCGCGGCTGGCCTCCGCCGCGGACGCCGAAGCTGCCCGGGAACTGCTGGAGCAGGTGCTGCCCGGCGTGAAGGCCGCGGCGAAGCAGGTCAGCGAAGGGAGGCCGGTCTCGGTCTCGCTCGGTCCGGAGGACTACCCCCTCCGCAGTTACGGCGGTTTCCGTCTTCCCGCCGGGCGCTACGAGTCCCTGCGCGTCGTCCTGGGGGACGGCGCGGGCCATAACTGGTGGTGCGTGGTCTTTCCCGCGCTGTGCCTGGGCGCGGTGGAGGCGGAGGACCTGGAGAGCGCCCTGGACGGGGAGGATCTGGCCTTGGTCACCCAGGCGGAGGGCTACGCCATCCGCTTCTGGCTGGTGGACGCCTGGGGCGCGCTGATGAACCGCCTCCGCTCCTGACCGAAGCCCGCAAAGCCTTGAAAACACCGGGGTTCTACGGTTCGTAGAATTCCATTTTGTTCCATTCTACCTCCCGGAGAAGCTCCAGTAGGGCGCGGTGACGGCCCAGTAGCTTGCTTTTCTTCGTGAAAGTGCGTTAGGATGTTTATACAAAATGTGTGATTATGCGCTAAAAGCAATCTGCGCTGTAAGGAGGAATACCTTGCTGTCACCGATACGTCCGGGAACCTGCCCACTGAGCGGATCCGCGAGGCCGATCTGAAGATCATCGCCTTCCCCTATTTCATCGACGGCGAGGAATTCACCTGCCTGGACACCACCTCTTTTGACGGGGACGCCTTTTATGCGCGCATCAAGGCCGGGATGACAGTCACCACTTCCCAGATCTCTCCCCATCAGTATATGGAATTTTACGAGCCCTGGCTGAAGCAGGGTCTGGACATCGTGTTTGTCTGCATGTCCTCGGGCATCAGCGGCTCCTGCAACTCCGCCCGACTGGGCGCCCAGATGATCCTGGAGGACTATCCGGAGCGCCGCATCGAGGTGGTGGACACCCTTGGTGCCTCCCTGGGCGAGGGCCTGGTGGCGCTGGAGGCCGCCCGTCTGCGGGATCTGGATCTCAGCGCCGAGGAGGCCGCCGTGCAGCTGCGGGACCTGGTGCAGCGCATGTTCAACGTCTTCACCGTGGACGATCTGATGCACCTGCGCCGGGGCGGCAGGCTTTCCAACGTGGCCGCCATCGTGGGCATGGTGCTGAACATCAAGCCCCTGCTCAAGGGCAACGAGGAGGGCAAGATCGTCTCCTTCGCCAAGGTCCGGGGCCGGAAAAAGTCCATCGAGGAGCTGGCCGCCCGCTATGACAAGCTGGTGGTGGAGCCGGAAAAGCAGATCGTGGGCATCGCCGAGGCCGGCTGCAAGCAGGACGCCGCGTATCTGGCAAGCCTCCTGAACAGGAACCATCCCCCCAAGGAGATCCTCACCGTGGATTACGAGCCCGTCACCGGCTCCCACGTGGGTCCCGGGGCTCTGGCGCTCTTCTTCGTCAGCCACGACAAGGTCCGCAGCGAGAACTGATGCGGATCTCCGCTTGCTATCATTTTCAGCCTGTTCTCAGATGCTTTCATAACAAATCAAGTTTTCCCCGACTTTCCCCAGGGCGGCAGACCTATCGTCGGCCGCCCTGGGTTCTTTTCTGTCCGTTCTCCGCGCAGGGCGCGATCCCCTGATCGCGCCGCGTCGTCCCCGCCGCTCCCCCTCGCCGTCGTCCTGAGGAGGCTTCGCCGACGAAGGATCTCGACGGCGCCAGGCGAGATCTATCGCAGCACGCGGAGATACCAACCCTGCGCCGGGGGCGAGATCCTTCGCGCTGCTCAGGATGACACCTCATCCGGCATCCGCCTCCCGCGAGATCGGCGGATGCCGCCTTCTCCTCGAGGAGAAGGCAGAGGCGGACGACCAATGGTCGTCCCTACGGGGAAGGCCCGGATCTTCCCTCCGCGTAGGGCGCGATCCCCTGATCGCGCCGTCCCCTCCCCTTTTTCAAGATTTTTCGTTTTCTCACAGGAAAAGGCTTGACAAAGGCGAAAAACGGGTGTATTCTATCCAAGCTGATGGACGATTGGCGCAGCTGGTAGCGCATCCGCTTGACGTGCGGGAGGTCACAAGTTCGAGTCTTGTATCGTCCACCAAAGAAACCTGAACGAAAAGTTCAGGTTTCTTTCTTTTTCTGCTTTTTTCGTCACTTTTACCTTTCAAAAGTTCACAAATTCGAAAAGCAAGGAAGGGTAGTAACCATGCAGAAGTTATGGTATATTCAAAATTTGTCACTTTTCCGGCGTTTTTATATCTGAATAGTTGCCTAAAAACCGCGTTACAGGTTTTTGATTGTATCGCATTTTCTTATCGGTTCTCAATCCTCCATGCCGGAATTTATCCTGCGTATCCAACAAATCACGGAAAAGACAAACTGCCCGGGCGGTCAATAGGACGGCTCTTTTGCCCTGACAACGGAGCGGACACCGAGACAAATGAAGGGAGCGTTTTGCATGAAAATTCTTCTGATCCGGCACGGCGATCCGGATTACACCGTGGACGGCCTGACGGAAACGGGGCGGCGGGAGGCGGCGCTTCTGGCGGAGCGGATCGCCCCCATGGATGTGACGGAATACTTCGTCTCCACCATGGGCAGAGCCATGGATACGGCCCGGCCCACCCTGGAAAAGGCGGGGCGGGAGGCCTTGGCCTGCGACTGGCTGCGGGAGTTCGGCATCCCGGTCCACCGGCCCGACAAGGGCGGAGAGCTCAGCGCGGTCCCCTGGGACTGGCTCCCGCAGGACTGGTCCGCAAATCCCATCCTGCTGGATCGGGAGCGCTGGCACGAGCACCCGGTTTTCGCCGAGATGGATCTGAAAAGCGCCTACGACCGGGTGATCGAGGCGTTTGAGCGGGTCCTGGCCCGTTACGGCTATGTCCGCCAGGGCCTGTGCTACCGGGTTGAGCGCGGAAGCAGCGACACGCTGGTCTTCTTCTGCCACTTCGGCCTGGCCTGCGTGCTGATGAGCCAACTCATGAACGTGTCGCCCATGGTCCTGTGGCACGGCCTGGCCATGGCTCCCAGCTCCGTGACCACCATCTACTCCGAGGAGCGGCGGCCGGGGATCGCTTCCTTCCGGGCTTCCGCCGTGGGCGACGTCTCACATCTGCTTGGCCGGGGCGTGGAGCCCTCCTTCGCGGCCCGCCGGGAGGACTGAAGCGCTTCCCTCCGGCAGGCACGAGAGGAAACGGGAACGAAAAAACCTGCCGTCCGTCGGCGGCCCGCTCAAAAGCGGACAAGGTGCGTCAATGACCGCCCGCGGGTTTCCCCACGGGCGGTCATTGACGCAGCCGGCAGCGCATCCGCTTGAAATGAAGAACTACACAAGACTCGAGCTTGCATCATCTTCTTGGATTTCCCTGCGGCTTGTGTTATACTTTTTCCAGCCTTCACGAGAAAACGATACAGAACAGGAGATGGCACTATGAAAAAGAGACTGGTTAAGCTCGTTTGTCTGGTTTTGTCGGTCCTCTGCCTCGTGGGCGTATTCGCCTTTTACGGGAACAGCCCGGCGGCCATGGCGGAAGAGAGCCCTGCCGAGGGGAAGAAAATCTATTTTGCGGCGCCGCTTTTCAACGAAGCGGAAAAAGAGTATAACCTCAAAATCGTCTCCATTCTGGAGAGCTACGGCTATGAAGTCTTCCTGCCCCAGCGCGACGGCTATCTGGCGCCGGATCTGGAAGGCAGGACGGCGGAAGAGATCACCGAGATGATCTTCACGAAGGACCGGGATGAAGTGCTGAAGGCGGATATCCTGTTTATGGTCCTGAACGGCCGGATCCCCGATGAGGGGGCCTGTGTGGAGCTCGGCATAGCCTATGCCAGCGGCAAGAGATGCTACGGCATCAAGGGCGACTCCCGTTCGATCGAGCTGAACATGGATCTCAACCCCATGATCACCGGCTGCTTTATCGAGCTCTTCTCCGATCTGGACGAGGACGCATTGATCGATTCGCTGAAAGAGTACCTGGAGCATAACACCTTGTGACAAGGGGGCAGATCCCCAGAGGTGGATGATGGTAAAGGAAGGTACAGACAACATGAGAGAGCTCTCTCCCGCGCCGCCTGTTCTTGCGGGGAAAGGCTCTGTCTGCGGCCCTTCGCCGCCCCGGACGCGGAAGGCCTGAGCAGACTCGTCCGGGAGGACGCGGTATATCGGTTTCTTCCCACCTTCCTGTTTGAAAAGCAGTACGCTCCGGCAGAGGCGATCGCCCGCCTTTATGAGGAGGGCCTGCGGGATTCCCTGATCCTCGGCGTCTTCTCCGGAGAGCGCTTCTGCGGCCTGGCGGAGATCTACGGCTATCGGGCGCCGATCCGGAAAGCCAGCGTTGGCTACCGGCTCCTTCGGGAGGAATGAGGCAAGGGGATCGCAACGGAAGCGCTCGGGATCCTGGTCCGTGAGCTTTTGGAAAATCGCGGGATCGAGATCATCACGGCAAGCACGATGGTGGAAAACCGGGCTTCCGCCCGGGTGCTGGAGAAAAACGGCTTCACGCTGGTCGCGCGTGCCGTGGATGAGGACTGGGGCTATCCGGCCCCCACGCCTGCAGACAAATGGATCCGATGAACGGGCTTGCTCTGTTCAGAGGGAGAACGACGAAGGAGGACGTATGGATTACAGAAGATTTGGCGATAAGATCGTTGCGCGGATCGATCCGGGCGAAGAGATCCACGAGCAGCTTGAGAAAATCGCGCTGCGGGAGGGCGTGGTGGGCGTCTACAAGGTCGCGGAGAAGCAATACTTTGCAAATTCTTTTCAGGGGCCCTTTGAGATCGTGAGCCTGACGGGCACGATCTCCACCAAGGACGGGGCCTATTACGCCCATCTGCACATGAGCGCGGGAAATGAAAAAGGCGAGGTCTTCGGCGGCCATCTGAACCGCGCAAGGGTCAGTGCGACCTGCGAGATGGTCATCTCCATCATTGACGGGACCGTGGAGCGCCGCTTCGATCCCGAGATCGGGCTGAACCTCTTTGAAATGACAGAGTAAGCGTTAAGGAGTGGAATACAAATGGACAGATATGAAAATGAGAAGAGCCAGACCATTATCAAGAAAACGGTAAAATCCGGTGTTTCTTTCGGAAGTGCGCTGGCAATGGTGATCAGCTACAATGCCTGGCATTCCATCGGCTGGGCGATCGTGCACGGCCTTCTGAGCTGGGCATATGTGATCTATTACATCATCATCTACTGACAGACCGTTCCTGCGGCCGCGTCGTTCGGGAAGAGGGCATTTATGCTCTCTCCCCTTTCGTTCTTTGTCCGGAATGCATTGCATTCCGGACATTTTTCGTTTATGATAGCAGGGTACGGCATCTCCGGATCCGTACCCTACGATCGCTTTATCAGCAAAGGAACGCAGCCATGGCCTTCAACAGTTACAGCTTTCTGTTTCTTTTTTTCCCGATCTTTTTCCTTCTCTACCGGAAGCTGCCCCTCCGGTGGTGCCTCCCCCTGCTCTGCGCGGGGAGCCTGGTTTTCTACGCCATCGGGGTGTGGGGACGGCTCTGGCAGCTGCTTCTGCTGCTGGGGATGGCCCTGTTCGGCTTTCTGGGCTGCCTGCTGTTTCGGCGGGAAACGCTGCGGAAAAAGTGGATCCTCGCCCTGTGGCTGGCCCTTACTGCCGCGCCGCTGGCCTATGTGAAGCTGGCTGGGCTCTTCCTGCCCCGGGCGCCGGGTCTGCCCCTGGGTCTCAGCTTCTATACCTTTCAGATGATCGCCCTGCTGGTCTTCGCCTGGCAGGGGGGCTTTGTGAGCGCCGGGGAGTACGCCGCCGGGGTACTGATGTTCCCCAAGCTGATCTCCGGTCCCCTGGCGGAGCCGGAGGAGCTGCTGGACGAGCTGGACGATCCCCGGCGGAGCCTGGGACGGCTTGCCGAGGGTCTGGAAGACTTCATCCTGGGCATGGCCTGCAAGGTCGTGGTGGCGGATCACCTGGCGGGCATCCTGGGCCAGATCCGGGTCCGGGGTGTCGGGGCCGTCTCCGTGCCCCTGGCCTGGCTGGGCGTCATCGGCTACGCGCTGCAGCTCTACTTCGACTTCTGGGGCTATTCCCGGATGGCGGTGGGCCTGGGGAAGCTGCTGGGCTTCCGCCTGCCGGATAACTTCAACCATCCCTACTGCTCCACCAGCGTCTCGGAGTTCTGGCGCCGCTGGCACATCACCCTGGGCTGCTGGTTCAAAACCTATGTCTACATCCCCCTGGGGGGCAGCCGCCGGGGCTTCGGGCGCATGGTGCTGGCCACGCTGACGGTGTGGCTGCTCACCGGCGTCTGGCACAGCGCGGGCTGGAACTACGTGCTCTGGGGGCTCATGATGTTCCTGCTCATCCTGCTGGAGCGCCTCTTTTTCGGAAAGGTGCTGAAGGCGCTGCCCCTGCTGGGTCACCTGTATCTGCCCCTGGCCATCGCCCTGTCCTGGGTCTTCTTCATTACCCCGGGGCCGGAGGCCGCCCTTGCCTATTTCTCCCGTCTCTTCGGCGGCGGGGCCCCCGCTTCCGATCCCGGCGACTGGCTGGCGGTGCTGCGCCGCTGCTGGCCCTATCTGGCCCTCGCCCTGGCGGACAGCACGCCTCTGCCCGGAATGCTCTGGCAGAAAATCTCCGGAAGCCGCCTTGCCTGGCTGCTGCTCTTCCTGCTCTTCTGGGTCTGCGTCTATTTCATGGCCACGGCCGCCGGGGACCCGTTCCTGTATTTCAGCTTTTAAGGGGGTGTGATCGCCATGCCCAAACAGAAAAAGACAAGATCCAACGCCCTCGTCTGTATGAAGGCCATCCTGGCCACGGCCATCTTGCTGACGGGCCTGGGCTTCACCCTGCGCCGCACCCTGCTGGCAGGTCTGCCCCAGTATGAGGGGGCGCCGGACCTGGCCGTGCCCTTCATGCTGCTGCAGGACAGCGGCCCTCTGCGGGAGGCGAGGGCGCGGGCGGCCTGGGAGGCAGCCCACGCCCCCCAGGAGCCCAGCGCCGCGCCTGCGCCTGCGCCGGAGACGCCGGCGCCCACGGAGGCCGCCTTGACCCCTTCGCCCGCGCCAACGCCGGAGCCGACCCCGGCGCCGACCCCGGCGCCGACCCCCGAGCCCACCCCGGAACCCACGCCTGAGCCTACGCCGGAACCCACCCCGGAGCCGATCCCGGATCCGGCGGAGGAGAGCTTTTTCGACCACACCCTCTTCATTGGGGATTCCAAGATCGACGAGATGCGCAAGGCCGTGCGCATCGGCCAGGCGCAGTACTTCTGCGATACCAATTACAGCGTATACAATGTCTTTGACAAGCTGGCCACGGACCGGGACTTCAGCGAGGCCAGTCTGGACTGGGTCCTGAGTCATTGGGACTATGACCAGATCTACATCGCCCTGGGCTACAACGAATGCGGCTACCCCTACAAGGGGCTGATGGACCAGTTCGATTACGTGCTCCGCCGGGTGCACGACAGCCAGCCCCAGGCCCGCATCATCCTCCACGCCGTCATGCACGCCAACCGTTACGTCAGCAACGCCTACGACTACTATTCCGTGGAGAACCTGGAAAAGGTCAACAGCGGCCTGCGGGAGCTGGCGGAGGCCTATGACTGGGTCTGGTTCGTGGACTGCAACGCCCCCTTCTGCGACGAGGAGGGCTACCTCTACGACTACATGTCCATGGACGGGGAACATCTGCTGCCGGATTACTCCATCCTCTGGGCGGAGGAGATCCGCCGCCAGGCCGTCACCGGCTGAGGAAATCTGTGAGAGCATTCCTGATATCCCTGCTCATCCTCGCACTCTTCCTTTCCGGCTGTACCGTATCGAAAACGGATCCCCCCGGCGAAGATCGCTGCGCTGAAACGTCCCGCCCCGTTGATGAAAAAGCGGAAGATTCGTTTCCTGACCCTGCGCCCGAAAAACCGGTGATTTATCTTTATCCGCAGGACACATGCCCGATAGAGGTCCTCCTGGATTTTGACGGTGAATTGACATGCACCTATCCTGTATACCGGGAAGGCTGGCATATCATTGCTAATCCAGACGGGACGTTGATCGATCAGAACGGGCTGGCCTACAATTATCTGTACTGGGAGGGCGTCAGCTCCCGCAGCTATGACTTGTCCCGGGGCTTTTGTGTTGCAGGGGAAGACAGCGCAGCCTTTTTGGAGGAAGTCCTGCCTTCTCTCGGATTGAACCGGAAAGAGGCCAACGAGTTTATTGTGTATTGGCTGCCCCGCTTGCAGGCACATGCGTACAACCTGATCTCCTTCCAGCAGGAGGCTTACACCGACGGCGCAAGGCTCACGATCACACCGGAGCCGGACACGCTGATCCGGGTTTTCATGGCCTTCATGCCGCTGAACACACCGTTAGAGATCGAACCGCAGGCTCTTGAAGCGCCGGAGCGCATTGGCTTTACCGTGGTGGAATGGGGCGGTTGCGAGGTCATCTCCCTGCCCTGACAGTCTGGATACTTCCGTCAAATCGGTAGATGCAATCCACTTGATTCCTCCCTCATATCCATGTTGCGCAAACGTTTTCATCATGGTATAATGCAAACACTGTCGAAACCATAACGATCCGATACAGGAGGATATAGACAAATGAGAACAAGACAAGAGATCAAAGCCATCGGCAAAGAACAATTCAAGCTGAACTATTGGAACTGCGTGCTGGCGGCGCTGCTGGTGACGGCGGTGATGGGCGTCATTACCTGGATGAGCAACGGCCAGGAGATCGCCAGGGTCGTAAGCACCGGCCAGGATGCTTTCCGGGTCGTAAGCGGGCAGCAGGATACCTTTTATATGATGGACAGCCAGCCGGCTCAGGCAACCGTTTCGGTGCGCGCCAACGCGGGCGGTCTGCTGGCGCTGCTTCTGGGCGGCCCCATCGCCGTCGGCCTGAACTACTTCTTCGTGAAGAATGTCCGGGGCGAGCGGGACGAGCTCAGCGTCACCACGCCCTTCACCGAAGCCTTCCGGAACTTCCCCCGCAAGCTGGGCGGCTCCCTCTGGATGGGTCTTTTCGTGTTCCTCTGGGCCCTGCTGCTCGTCATCCCCGGCATCATCAAGGGCATTTCCTATTCCATGACCCAGTACCTTCTGGCCGACTGCCCCAACGTGAAGGCCCGGGACGCGCTGAAGCTCTCCATGCGGATGATGAACGGCCACAAGTGGGAGTACTTCGTGATGGGCCTGAGCTTTCTCGGCTGGAACCTTCTCTCCGCGCTGACCCTCGGCATCCTGTCCGTCTTCTACGTTGACCCCTACATGCGCAGCAGCTTTGCCGAATACTATCTGGAGCTGCGCGACGAGGCCCTGCGCACCGGCGCCATCACCCAGGGCCAGCTGGACGGAACGGAGCTGGTCTGAGCGCGGAACGACAGCGCATTGCCCTGCTCTGTCGTTTCCCCGCGCCGCCGTCTAATGAAAGGATAGCGACATCCTTGCGCTCCGGAACTCACAGGTTCCGGAGCGCTTGTTTTTCCCGTTTCTCCATGATAGAATGAACCCGTTGATTACAAGTTTTCGGAAAGGAGCAGCTCTATGCAGCAGGCCGTTTTTTGTTCGGATCTCTACTTTCTTCTCCCGCCGGAATTTGCGGACTTCGAATCCTTCCGTGCCGCGGTGGAGGCTGCGGCCAAGCCCTTTGAAGTGAAGGCCCTTGTGCTTCGGGAAGACCACAGGATCCCAAACCAGGGCGTGGAAAAGGGCGTTTGCATGGCCCCCTTCTTTCTGACCGGTTATCATGACGTTCCAAGCCTGCTGCGGATCTGGGACGCGGAGGATCTTTATCCCGCCCAGGTGGAGCTTTTGAGCCAGGAGGAATACAATGCCCGGCTGCACCGTCTGGTCACGGACTTCTGCCCCGGCTGCACCCGCTACAAGCCCCTCACCAACCGGGTCCAGAGCCTGAACGGCCACTTTGAGGAGATCGCCCTGGACGGCTTCTGCGCCTATCGGGTGGAAACTAAGCCCTCTCCGCGCAGCCTTCGGCATCTGCTGTTCACCTTCGGCGGCTTCTGGAAGCACTTCTCCTATGGAGCGGATCCCGCGGAGTCGATGGGCAAAAGGCTGAAAGAAATGCTCTATCTGAATCTGGCCGAGCCTCAGCTCACTGAGCAGGACGGAGAAAAGCTCTGGAGCGGCAGGGCCAAAACCGTCTTTGACGGGCAGGTCGCCTCCCTCGTCTCCGCCTATGTGCAGGAGGTGATCGACCCCGCCTATCACATCGCCGCCCGGATCGACCGTCCCGCCGGAAAGGGCTTTGGCGACAGCGCCGGGACGGAGGACTTCCGTAAGGCCTGCAAGAAATACGGCCTTTCCGTGCTGACGCTGCGCTTTGCTCCCCAGGGCGAGGAAAAGCTGCGGCGTTCGCTGGCAGAGCTGACGGAGCACTGGTATCTGTTCCCGCTGGACGGGGAGGAGGGCTGCCTGCGGTATTATGCCCTGGACAGCGCTGCGGTGCGGAAGGCCCTGCACTACCGTCTGCCTTTGCTGCGCACGCTCGGGCTCTCCGCCCGGTTCTCCGATCAGTACGGCAGCAAGGAATACGCCTTTGACGAGAGCATGCACGAAGTCTAAGCGGGCCGCAGGCCGGGCAAAGCTTTCTTCTTGTCTTTTCTGTCGAAAACTGTCAGCTTACAGGACACAAATCAGATCGAGGTGACCGCCATGCTGCTTACCCAAATCATTTCTCTTCCCATCTCCATCCTGCTCTTTCTCTGGATGCTGCGGATCAAGCGGGACGACCCCTTCCCCAGGGGGAGCGTAACGAGCATGCTGCTCACCGGCGGGCTCTGCACCCTGGTAGCCACGATCCTGACGCTGGTCTTCAGCATTCTGGTCGTGGTGGCAAACTTCGGGCTGAAGGACGTGATTGCCGTCCTGTCCGATCCCGCCTCCTACGAGAGCTCCGATCTTGCCGCCAAGCTCCGGGCGGGCAGCGGCGGTCCCACGCTGCTGGGCGTCTTTATCAGCACCTTCCTGATGACCGCCCTTGTGGAAGAGGGGCTCAAATACCTCGCCATGCGCCTCTGCCTGCGGAGGGAGGGCGTCATGAAGACCCGGATGGACGCGGTGGTCTGCGGCGCCATCGTCGGCCTGGCCTTTCAGGTGCTGGAGGATCTCACCTACGCCTCCGGCGATCTGGTGACGGCCATTTTCCGGGCTTTCACCCCCTTCCACTTCCTCTTCGGCGCCATCATGGGCTACTATTACGGCAAATATGCCCAAAGCGGGAAAAAGATCGACGGCGTCCTGGCCCTGCTGCTGCCGGTGCTGATCCACGGCTTTTATGATTTCGGTCTGAAGAGCCTGGAGCTGGGCGACATGTTCTTCCTGCTCACCCTGCTGGTCCTGGTCCTGATGCTTGGCCTCACGGTCTTCATGATCGTGAAGATCCGGCGCTGGAGCAAAAAAGGGACCCTCTCCCAGCCCCTGGAAACAGCCTGAGCCTGTATGCAAAAAAGGAACCTGAACAGCTTTGTTCAGGTTCCTTTTTGCGTTTCGGGGTTTTACCTTCTCCCTTTGCGGAGATAGGCAAGGGTCTGGACCAGAGCCTCCTCTTTCGGCACACCGGCCAGCCGCATCTTGTGGGCATAGCGGAGCGCCTCCCCGAAGTCCTTTCCGGGCTTTACGCCCGCCTCCACCAGATCCCTGCCCTGGACATAGGGTCTGGCCATCCGCTCCCGAAAGAGCTGCAGCCGCTGCCGCAGGAAGGCTTCCGTCTCCGCATAGGGCTCGTCGCCGCCCTTGCCCAGGTGGTCCGCCTTGGCCAGCAGCAGCAGATCCTCCGGACAGGCCGATTTGTCAAACATTTTTGTGGTGGATTTCACGCTGGACCCGGCCCGGGCCATCATGTTGGGCCCCATGTGCAGCTCCACCATGCTGAGCACGTAGCGCTCCAGCCGGTTTTCCCGGCTGAGCCTTCTGAGAAAGCGTTTTGCCAGCGGGATCCCGGTCTTCTCGTGGCCGATGGCCCGGATCTTCCCGCCTTCCGACGTGGTGGACACCGCCTTGCCGAAATCGTGGGTCAGCGCCGCCAGCATGAAGCCCTCGGGATAGACAGCCTCCTTCCTGAGCCTTGCCGCCGCGTCCAGCACCATCATCGTGTGGACCCAGGCGTCCCCCTCCGGGTGGTGGATCGGGCTCTGGGGCACGCCGATCAGGGCCTCCGCCTCCGGGAACCAGGTGGAGAGCTGGTCCATCTTCCGAAGCTCCTCAAAGAAGACGGAGGGCTTTTCCGCCTTCAGCATCGCCTTGTTCATCTCGCCCAGGATCCGCTCGGAGGCCAGCGCCTCCAAGGCCATGGTCCGGGACAAGGCCGCCGTCTCCTCCGCAATGCAAAAGCCGAATCTGGCCGCAAACTGGGCGGCCCGCAGCACCCGCAGGGCGTCCTCCCGATAGGTCCGGTCGCTCACATGGCGGATCAGGCGGTTTTGCATATCCTGCCGCCCGCCGAAGAAGTCCAGCACCTCTCCGGTCAGCACGTCCTCCATCATGGCGTTCATGGTGAAGTCCCTGCGCATGGCGGCCTTCTCATAGCCCAGGAAGGGGTCCACGTCGATCTCAAAGTCCTTGTGGCCCCGGCCGGTGGCCGTCTCTTTTCTGGGCATGGCAATGTCGATCTCATAGGATTTCAGCCCGAAAACGCCGAAGCTGACGCCGGTTTTGATCACCTCGCCCAGGCTCTCCAGGATCGCGAGCAGGGTCTCCGGCGTGATGCCGTGGATCTCGATGTCCACGTCCTTGTTCTCCCGGCCCAGGATGTGATCCCGCACCAGCCCGCCGACGTAAAAGGTCCTGCCGCCTGCCTCTGCCACCCGCGCCGCGATGGTCCGCGCCATCAGAACGTTCCTGTCCCCGTACTGCTCCATCGTCTCTCCTCCGCTTTCCTTCCGGCCTCTGTAAGCTTTTTCTTCCCTGCTTCGCAAAACTGCGTCATTGACAAAGCCGTCTTTTCCTTTTACAGTATAAAAGATATTTTACCCCCTGTAAAGCCGATTCACGGAAGGAGAATCCCCATGAAAGAAGCATTTGATCTGCAAAAGCACATTGCGCAGGGCGTGGAGAAGATCGTGGCGGACACGGTCAAGGCCACCCTTAAACACCCCAAGGAGAGCGCCTTTATGCTCCGCTTCGCGGCGGCCAGCAAAAAGGCCTCCAAAAAGCGCATGAAGCTGGAGGAGGAGGGGCTGCACGTCCCCGGCTTCCTCATCGCCAGCATCACCAGCAGCTGCAACCTGCACTGCGCGGGCTGCTATTCCCGCTGCAACAACGCCACCGTGGACGCGGCCCCTGTGGAGCAGCTGAGCCGGGAGGAATGGCTGCGGGTCTTCCGGGAGGCGGAGGAACTGGGCATCAGCTTCATCATGCTGGCCGGGGGCGAGCCGCTGATCCGCCGGGACGTGATCGAGGCCGCCGGCGCCATGCCCGACATCATCTTCCCCATCTTCACCAACGGCACCTTCATCGACGAGCGCTACTTCCAGCTGCTGGACCGCTGCCGGAACCTGGTTCCGGTGATGAGCATCGAGGGCGGCAAGGAGATCACCGACGCCCGCCGGGGCAGCGGCATCTACGATCTGGTCACCAAAAACATGGCAAAGTGCAAGGAAAAGGGCCTGATTTTCGGCGCCTCCATCACCGTGACCACGGAAAACGCGGCGGAAGTCAGCTCCCGGGACTACGTGCGGAAGCTGGCGGAGCAGGGCTGCAAGCTGGTGATCTACGTGGAGTTTGTGCCCGTGACGGAGGAGGCCAGGCACCTGGCCCCCGGCGAAAAGGAGCGCGCCCTCATGGCTCAGGCCATTGACGCACTCCGCGCCGACTATGACGACATGGTGCTCCTCTCCTTCCCGGGAGACGAGCTGGCCATGGGCGGCTGCATGGCGGCGGGCCGGGAGTTCTTCCACATCAATTCCCACGGCGGCGCTGAGCCCTGCCCCTTCTCCCCCTACTCCGACAGCAACGTGAAGAGCGCTTCCCTGAAGGAGGCCATCCGCTCCCGGCTCTTTGAGCAGCTGCGGGACCAGCATGTGCTGGAGGAGGCGCACGTGGGCGGCTGCGTCCTCTTCTCCCAGAAGAGCCAGGTGGAGCGGATCATGGCCGAGATCGCCGCCTCCCGCACCGCGGAGCCGAAGGCCTGATTTCCTTCCCGCAGGGGAGGTAGACGCTCGTCCGCTTTCAAGCCTTCTCCTTGAGGAGAAGGTGGCATCCGCCGTCTCCCGCCCTAAAGGACTAGCTTCGCGTCGCAAGGCGGATGACGGATGAGGTGTCGTACTCCCTAAGTCAGATTGGCAATCCGCCGCAACAGCTCCCTCGGAGAGGGAGCCAAAGATCCTCCCTGAGGGAGGTGGCGCGACGCGTCCCCCGCAAGCGCCGCGACGGAGGGAGTCGATCTGCGTCCCTCTGACGCCCTTGGCTCCCCCCTTCGGGGGGAGCTGTCACGTCGGCGAGCCGACGTGACAGAGAGGGGGGATCCACACGGCTTTTCGTGGGATTCTTCTTGCCCTTCTCCCGCCGATCCGATATAATCATTTTGAAAATGAAGCAGAGAGGAGCAGGCCCTCATGGGAACTTGGAGCACCGGCATTCTGGACAACGACACCGCTCGGGATCTGCTGCCGGAATACAGTGTTGCCTTCTGGAAATACCCGGTCCCGGAAGCGCTGGCCCGGCTGGATGCCTTTGTGCGGCAGGATTATGACGAGGGCGACAGCGAGGAATGGGCAAACTACCGTTATTCTCTGGCAGCCTTTCTGTGGAAAAAGGGCATTCTCCCGGACGAAGTGCGCTCCCACACCGTCGCCATGATCGACAGCGGCTTCGGGCTGGAGCTCTGGGCAGAGGCCGGGGAAAAAGCCCTGCGGGCCCGGCAGAGGGCCCTGGCTGCCTTCCGGGAAAAGCTTCTCTCCCCCCTTCCGCCCAGAAAAACGATCAAGCCTCATGTCCACACCCAGCGCATCTTCCGCGACGGAGACCTTGTCGCCATCCAGCTGCAAACAGCCGGCAAGCCTTACACAGGCGGCAAGATGCGGCCCATGACCGACGAGGAATTCCACGCCTGTGACGGCAAATATGTGCTGCTGCAGCTCATCGGCTGTGAAGCCAGCTGGACCTCCGCTCTGGACCCGGAGGTCAAAGACTATTGGGCCGTCTTCCGCCTCTTTGAGGGGCTGTACGATACGCCGCCATGTGAGATCGATGTGGAGCAGCTGAAGCTTGCCTCGCTCCCCTACGGTTCCCTGCTCACACCCTATCTGTGCTGCGAGAGCAGCATGTTCCATTTCAAGCGCCGCAAGTATCAGCTTCTGGGCAACGCCGCGGCAGGTCCGATGCCTCATTCCAACGATCAGGCTGTCCTCACCCTCGGCATCGACCGCCCCTGGCTCAACACGGATTCCGAGCTTCTCGCCGCCATGGGGAAAGAGCCTTTGTGCAGCGTCTATCGGGGCGTGGGGAAGCGTTATCGGAACCTCATCCTTCAAACGCTTCTCCCGGAGGACGAGGATGCCTCCCTCAGCCCGCGGGAACGAAGCAAGCTTCTCTTTCGTCGGGCCGACGCCATTACGGAGCATGCTTCCGCCGCCGAGCAGAGAGGCGCCCGGATCCTGCAGCTTTCCTATGGCGGCGTTCCCGTCGGTTTTCTGACCCTGGACGGGAAGCGGCTGGACGCCCTCTACATCCGGGACGATCAGAAGAACAAGGGCTTTGGCACCGCTCTGCTGGACTACGGGCTCTGCCGGGCCGGGTCCGGCGCCTTTCTGGACGTGCCGGAGGGCCACGCCGCCATGAGACGTATCTGCGAAAAGCTGCAGCTACATCAGGTTCCAGGTGCACAGCCAGGCTTTCTCCGCTGGCAACAGCTTTGATGCTCCCCTTGGTCATCTTGCTATTTTGCACAAAAATCGTGGTTATTCTTTATTCGACTTGCACAATCTTTGGTGGAAACGCCTCTTGATTTTGGCGGAAAAAAGGACTATACTCACGCCGTAAACGAAAGGAGGCAATAAGCCATGCGTAAGATGAACAAGAAGGATCGTGGCTTTGAGGCCCAGAGCGTGAAGCAGAACAATCTCCTGGACGACGAGGACTTTGCCTATTATTGCTGGACGCTTCCCCTCTTCGGCGAGTAAGCCAAACCATCCACTACAATTCGAGCGTTATCGCTCTTTTCATACAACAACAATTTCATTTCATATAAGAGCGAAGCCGCGTCAGACCGACGCGGCTTCGTTTTTGTCTTATTTTTTGATTGGCAGCATGGAATACCAGCGCAGGTAGTCCTTCTCCTCCGCCCCCAGGCGCAGGCAGCGCAGCAGGATCTCGGCGCAGGCGTGGCTGTCGCTGCCGGCGTGGTGGTGGTCCAGGCCGATGCCAAAGTACTGGCACATGGCGTCCAGCTTATGACTGATCCCCGGCAGGATCCGCCGCCCCATCTGCACGGTGCAGAGATAGGGCACGCTCTTTTTCCAGGCAATGTCATAGTGGTCCAGGCAGCGGCGCAGCACTCCCAGGTCAAAGGGGGCATTGTGGGCCACCAGCACGCCCCCGCTCATGAGCTTTTCCAGCCTGGGCCAGAGCTCCGGGAAGGTAGGCGCGTCCTGCACGCTCTCCTCGCTGATGCCGGTGAGCCAGGTGTTGAAGGGATCAAAGTCCGTCTCCGGGTCCACCAGGGAGTAAAACTCCTCCACGATCTTCCCGTCCTCCACCACGGAGACGCCGATGGCGCTCATGCGGTGGTTCAGGCGGTTCGGCGTTTCCACGTCAAAGGCGATATATCTTGCCATAACTGCTACCTCTTCAGATCTTCGCTGAGCTCCTCCGGGATGCCCCGGGGGCCCCGCACGGCGCCCACGCCGTAGTGGGTCTTCAGCTTTTCAAAGGAAAAGCGCCCGGGCGCGTAGCGCTTCAAAAGCCGGATGCGCATGAGGCTCCGGATGCTGAGTCCCTCCCGGGAGAAGCGATAGGGGATGTCCGTCTCCGTCACCCGGCACTTGTACAGGATGGAGGAAACCGGCGCGCCCACATAGAGGAACACGATGTCCCCCTTTTTGATGCCGCTGCCCTGCTTCCAGTTGATCTCCTTCGCCTCGTCAAAGGCGTGGACGATGTCGAAATACTGAGGATTGGAGGGGATGAGCCACTCCTTGGCGGGGCGCAGGGCCTTCTTTTCCCTGGCCGAGGCCGTGACCCGATAGCTCAGATCCACCAGGCTGCGGATCCGCTCTATCTCCACCGTGCCGTCCAGCAGCACACTGATCCAGCTGCCCCGGCTGATATGATAGCCCGGGAAGATCCCCTCCTCCTGACTCAGCAGGTCCGCCATCAGGGGGCTCTCCATCTTGAGATTCACGAGGTACACGCTCTCCTGTCCCGCAAGGCCCAGCTTCTCTCTCGGAAGGTCCATCACCAGGGCAAACCACTTTTCATTGTCCTCATGGCGAAAGATCCCGTAATTGGGATAGCGCGGCCAGAGAAATTCGATCTCCCGCTTGTATTTCTTCCGGACGTACCGGATCAGCTCTTCCCGCTGGCTCGTATCCATGCTCTCTCCTCCGTCGCTTTCGGCCGCTGCCGCATACAGGCAGTATAGTGGAAATCCCGTCCAGCGTCAAGCCGTCCTCCCCTCTCTTTGCAGAGGCGGTCTTTGGCCGTCAGCTTGATGCGAAACGCTCCCGGGACCGGGCGGACGAGCAATGCCCGTTCCTACTACTTTGTCACACTTTAATCTTTGCTTTCCACCTCATCCGTCACGTCCCTTGCGGGAACGGGCCGCGCCACCTTCCCCTCGAGGGGAAGGCTTGAATTCGCGCGTTTCTTGGCTTCCCCTTGAGGGGAAGCTGTCGCGTAAGCGACTGATGAGGTGTTGTATAAACTGCGTCCAGTTTTCATTGTGACAGCGTACTGCGACATGGCAAAGCGCCAAAACTCCCTGCCTGTGGCAGGGAGTTTTGGCGTTATATTCTGTTGCCTGACAGGCAGCAGGCATTATTGCTTGTAATGGTGCGCGTCCTGCAGGACCATTTCCTTGACCTTCAGAAGCCTTACCTTGGTGGCGTTTTCGTTCTCCTCCAGCTTCATGGAGATATACTTGATGTTGCCCTCCAGTTCGGGGATCATCACGTATTCCAGAGCGTTCACGCGGCGGCGGGTCTTCTCGATCTCCTCGGCCAGCAGCTGCATGGTCTTTTCCACCTCGGCCAGCTCCAGCATGTCCTGAAAAACCTGGGCCAGCTTTTCCAGGGCGTCGTCCAGCTCGCCGGAGGTCTGGGCAAAGCCGTAGGGGAAGATCTCCGAGGGATCGTTGTTTTTGGTCTGGAAGCGGTAGCGGGGGACGTTGACGCTCATGATGTTTTTGTACGTCACATCCAGCTCCACGCTCTGCCGGGGATAGAGAAGCGCCTGCTCCATCATCTCGGGAGACATGATGGAACTTGCCACCTGCTGGGAGGCAAAGGCGGCGGTAAGCCCCTGCTCCACCTTGGTGCGCAGCTCCTTGTTGCGCCGGACCACATCCATGAACTGGCGCATCAGCTCATCCCGCTTGTCCTTCAGAAGCTTATGGCCGCGGCGGGCGGTTTTCAGCCGGCCCTTCAGCTGGTTCAGCACCATTCTTGTCGGGGTAATCGCGGTATTGGCCAAAAAGTTTCACCTCCATACGGAAGCGAAGAGTGAAGAGTGAAGGGTGAAAAGAGAATGCTCTCTTCACTTTTCACTGTTCTCTTTTCACTTACTTCATGTACTTTTCGATCATCTCGGGCTTGATGCGCTTCAGCTCGCGCCTGGGCAGGATCTTCAGCAGCTCCCAGCCCAGATCCAGGGTCTCCAGGATGGAGCGGTTGGTGCTGTTGCCCTGGCTGACGTAGCGGCGCTCGAACTCATCGGCAAACTTGGCGAAGAGCTTGTCGTCCTCGCTCAAGGCGGCCTCGCCCAGGATGGTCATGAGCTCCTTGGCGTCCTTGCCGCGGGAATAGGCGGCGAAGAGCTGGTTCATGGTGCCGGCGTGGTCCTCACGGGTCTTGCCTCGGGGATGGGGTGGGTCTTGTCATCCTCGGGCATGGTCAGGATGGGGATCATGGTGATGGAGCCCTTCTTGCCCTGGCGGCGGCCGGCCCGTTCATACAGGGTGGCAAGGTCGGTATACAGGTAGCCGGGGTAGCCGCGGCGGCCGGGCACTTCCTTCTTGGCGGCGGAGACCTCGCGCAGGGCCTCGGCATAGTTGGTGATGTCGGTCATGATGACCAGCACCTGCATGTCCTTCTCAAAGGCCAGGTACTCCGCGGCGGTGAGGGCCACGCGAGGGGTGGCGATGCGTTCCACGGCGGGGTCGTTGGCAAGGTTGGAGAAGACCACGGTGCGGTCGATGGCGCCGGTGCGGCGGAAGTCGTTGATGAAGTACTCGGACTCCTCAAAGGTGATGCCGATGGCGGCGAAGACCACGGCGAAGGTCTCGTTATCGCCCAGCACTCTTGCCTGGCGGGCGATCTGGGCGGCCAGGGCCGCGTGGGGCAGACCGGAGCCGGAGAAGATGGGCAGCTTCTGGCCGCGCACCAGGGTGTTCAGGCCGTCGATGGTGGAAACGCCGGTCTGGATGAACTCCGCGGGGTAGGCCCGGGCGGCAGGGTTCATGGGCAGGCCGTTGATGTCCTTGTGGGCGTCAGCCAGGATGGCGGGGCCGCCGTCGATGGGCTCGCCCATGCCGTTGAAGACGCGGCCCAGCATATCATCGGAGACGGCCAGCTGCTGGGGATGGCCCAGGAAGCGGACCTTGGACTCGGCCAGGTTGATGCCCTGGGCGGACTCGAACAGCTGTACCACAGCCCGGTCGCCTTCCACCTCCAGCACCTTGCAGCGGCGCTTCTGGCCGTTGGGCAGTTCGATCTCGCCCAGCTCGTCGTAGGTGACGCCTTCCACGTGCTCTACGATCATCAGGGGGCTGGCGATCTCTCGGATAGTCTTATACTCTTTGATCATGCGTCCTCACCTCCGGCAATGACTTCCTCGATCTCCCGCTTCATTTCCGCTTCGATCTCGGCGTAGTCCTTTTCGAAAACCTTCACATCGGCCATCTTGGCGCGGCCCACCCGCTCCCGGGCGGGAATGGTGAAGAGCTTGTCCATGTTGGCGCCCTTCTGCAGCGCGTCGCGGCAGAGGCTGTCGAAGCGCAGCACCAGGTCCATCAGCTTGTACTGCTTCAGGTAGGAGGAATAGGCGTCCTCATCCACAAAGGCGTTCTGCTGGAGGAAGTCCTCCCGGATGCTCTTGGCGGTCTCCATGGTGAGACGGTCGGCGGGGCTCAGGGCGTCCTGGCCCACCAGACGGACGATCTCCTGCAGCTCGCTCTCCTCCTGGAGGATGTGCATGGCCTTGGAGCGGTTCTGCATGTAGCCCTCGCCGAACTCCTTGGTGTACCAGGGGCTCAGGGTGTCCAGATACAGGGAGTAGGAGGTCAGCCAGTTGATGGCCGGGAAGTGACGGGCATAGGCCAGGGAGGAGTCCAGCGCCCAGAAGACCTTGACGATACGCATGGTGGCCTGGGAGACAGGCTCGGAAATATCGCCGCCCGGAGGGGACACGGCGCCGATGGCGGTGACGGAGCCCTGGCGGTCCTCGGAGCCCAGGCATTCCACCACGCCGGCCCGTTCATAGAACTGGGCCAGACGGGAGGCCAGGTAGGCGGGGTAGCCCTCTTCGCCGGGCATCTCTTCCAGACGGCCGGACATCTCGCGCAGGGCCTCGGCCCAGCGGGAGGTGGAGTCGGCCAGCACGGCAACGTCATAACCCATGTCGCGGAAGTACTCGGCGATGGTGATGCCGGTGTAGATGGAGGCCTCGCGGGCCGCCACCGGCATATCGGAGGTGTTGGCGATCAGCACGGTGCGCTTCATCAGAGGCTCGCCGTTGCGGGGGTCCTTCAGTTCGGGGAACTCCATCAGAACGTCGGTCATCTCGTTGCCGCGCTCGCCGCAGCCGATGTAGATGACGATGTCCACGTCAGACCACTTGGCCAGCTGGTGCTGCACCACGGTCTTGCCGGAGCCGAAGGGGCCGGGGACGGCGGCGGTGCCGCCCTTGGCGATGGGGAAGAGGGTATCGATGATGCGCTGGCCGCTGTTCATGGGGCGGCTGGGCACATACTTGCGGGTATAGGGACGGGCGATACGCACGGGCCAGCGCTGGAACATGGGCAGCTCGTGGATCTTGCCCTTCTTGTCCTTCACGGTGGCGATCACGTCGGTGACCACATGCTCGCCGGAGGCCACGGAGAGCACCTCGCCCTCCACGCCGTAGGGGACCATGATCTTGTGCAGGATGGCGCTGGTCTCCTGGACGGTGCCCAGCACGTCGCCGGCGATCACCTTGTCGCCGGGCTTGGCCACGGGCACGAAGTCCCATTTCTTTTCCCGGTTCAGCGGGGACACGTCGGTGCCGCGGGTGATGCAGTCGCCGGTGAGGGCGCGCATCTCGGGCAGGGGGCGCTGGATGCCGTCATAGATATTGTCCAGCATGCCGGGTCCCAGTTCCACGGACATGGGCATGCCGGTGGTCTCCACCACGGCGCCCGGTCCCAGGCCGGAGGTCTCCTCATAGACCTGGATGGAAGCATTGTCGCCGGTCATATTCAGGATCTCGCCGATCAGGCGCTGAGAGCCCACGCGCACCACGTCGGAGACGTTGGCGTCCGCCAGGCCCTCGGCCACGACAAGCGGGCCGGATACTTTGGTAGTGGTTCCGCTCATTTGCAACCTTCCTTTCATCTTTGGCTCCCCTAGATAAGGGGAATTGCGGGTTCCCGCCGCCGGTGGCGGAAGAAGGGAGCCCGGAATTTCCGCAGCGGTCGAAAAATGCGAGGATCAGCGTAAGCCCGACGCATTTTTCGGGCACCGCAAGGCGGAGCTGTCAGCCGCCGTCTCACGCAAGGCGGATGACTGAGGGGTCTGTTCGTTTTTTTGAGCGTGAATGGGGAGGTTTCGAAAACCCCTCCGCCCGGCGTCTGCCGGGCACCTCCCCTTTCAGGGGAGGCAATCAGTCTCCCAGAATGTTCGTGCCGACAGCCCGCTCCACCGCGGAGCGCAGGGCGTTCTGGCCCAGGCCCAGGGAGCCTTCCCGTCCCGGGATCAGGATGATGGCCGGGGTGGGACTGTCCTTGAATTTTTCGATCTCGTGGCTCAGCTGAGCGGCGAGATTTTCCTCGATGTAGAGGATGGCGTAGTCGTCATGCTCCCGGGTGAGGGAGCGGAGGATCCGCCCGGCCTCCTCGGCGCCCGCGGCGGGATAGGTCTCCAGCCCCAGGGCCTTGAAGCCCATCACGGTCTCCCGACCGCCGATAACCGCTATCTTAAGCATACAAATCACGCAGCCTTTCCCGGATGGTCTCCGGCGCGACGCCGGTGAGCCTGCCCGTGAGGATCATGCGAACGGCGGTGATCTCCCCTTCCACAGCGGCGATGTAGGCGATGACGGCCTCGGGGCCGTAGCTCACCAGCTTCGCCGAACGGAGGTAAGAATTCAGGGCATTGTCGCAGGCGCGCTCAAAGGCGGTCATGCTGCCGCCGTTCAGGGCCCCCGCGCCCAGGGACGCCGCCTGCTCCAGGGGCGAGTGGGCAAAGAGGGCGGCAAGGCCATCCCCGTCGCCGGCGGAGAGCAGCCGGTCCTCGCTCACATTGCCGTCGGGCAGCAGGGCATCCCGCAGGAAGTCCGCGTCCTTGTGCATGCGGCCAGTGCGCACCAGGCTCTTCAGGTTGGCGCTGTCGATCTGCAGGCGGGCATAGCCCTCCAGGAAGGGGCAGTCCGCCTCCTTGGCCGCGTCCAGCATCTCCCGGAACATGGCCTTGTCCAGAACGAAGTCCGCCAGCTGGGGATTGGCCGTGCGGGAAAGGGTGCTTCCCGCCTCCGCCAGAGCCTTGCCGAAGGTCTCCGGCAGCTGGCTGAGCTTTTCCTCCTGCCAGGCCTCCCGCAGCATGGAAGGCGCAAAGCGTCCGGCCATGCTGTAGAGAGACGTCCCATCCAGACCCATGGCCTCGCTTTTCAGCAGGACCTTGGCGTTGTGGGTGTCGTACTTCATGCGGAAGAAGTCCACGATGGCCCGTTCGGGGCAGAGCTTTTCCAGTTCGTCCAGCGTCTGGCTGCGCCGGAGCGTCAGGGCCTCCTCGATCTGGGCGGCGCCGGCCTGGGACAGGTCGGGATAGCCGCAGTCGGTGAGGAGCTTGGCCGCCTCCTCAAAGGAGGACGCGTCCAGCATCCGCCCGGCCCGGTCGCCGCTGAGAAGCCTTGGCTCCCTTGCCCGCAGCATGGCGGACAGGCTCAGATACTCTTCTTTTTTCTTAGCCAATGTTTTCCCTCCCGATCCTGGGATCACTGAAAGAGGATCTCCGCGACCTTGGCGGAAAGATCGCTCTGGCTCAGCTCCACAAGCAGCTCCGCGCTGCAGTTGGCCTCGATGCTGCCCCGGCGAAGGATCAGGCCGCCGGCGATGTCCCGCGTCTCATCGGAAAGGCTGAGCTTCCCGTTGGGCAGGAGCGCGTTGGCCGCCTTGACCAGCTTTGCGCCGATGGCTTCCCGGTCACGGGGGTTGAGCAGGATCTCCTCCTCCCCGGTGACGGAGGCCCGGGCGGCCAGCTTGGCGAGAAAGGCCACATAGTCCTCCTCCGGAAGAGAGACGATCTTGTCCAGAGCACGGCGGAAGCTCTCGCCGACCAGGGCCTGCTTTGCGGAAAGCATGCTCTTGCGGCCCTCCATGCGGGCGATGCGCTCGGTCCCGTCCACCTGGTCCTGGGTCTCCTTCACACCGGCGCGGATCCTTTCGGCATAGAGCGCGGCGGCCTGCTTGTCAAAGTCGCCCCGAATGCGCGCGCACTGCTGCTCCGCCTGCGCAAGGATCCCGTCCACCTGGGTCTTGGCGTCGGCCTTGATATGCGCGATGATTTTTTCCGTGCCTTTCATAGCTTGCTCCAATCCGAACTCAGCCGATGGTGATACCGTTCAGCATCATGAAGGAGGCCAGCAGCGCCAGGATGGCGTAGAACTCCACAGTGATGCAGAGGATCATGCCCTTGGACCAGTCATCGGGCTTCTTGGCCAGAATATTGACGGAGGCGGCAGCCACCTTGCCCTGGGCGATACCGGAGAGGAGACCGCCGAAGGCGATGGGCAGGCAGGCGGCCAGGACCTGCAGGCCCTCAGCCACGCTCATACCGGGAACCAGCTTGCCGAAGGCAAGGAACCAGATCACGAAGCCGTACAGGCCCTGGGTGCCGGGGATGACCTGCAGGATCATGGCCTTACCGAACTTGCTGGGGTCCTCGGAGACGAGACCGGCGCCGGCTTCACCGGCGATGCCGGTACCTTTGGCGGAGCCGATGCCCGCCAGGAGAGCAGCCAGACCTGCGCCCAGCAGGCCGAGAGCGTAACCGCCGAAAGTTTCCAGAAAATTCATGTTGATTTCCTCCTAAATATGTTTTGAAATGATGTACTTACGATTTCTGTTCCCTCGCGGGAATTCTGTTCAAATGAAGAAATGAAGCAGAATGAAGTGAAACGAAGGGCCTTCGGCCAATTGTGGTATCCCGCAATGCGGGATGGATTTCAAATCTGTCCGCAAAGCGGACACCATATCTCTTCACTCTTCACTCTTCCTTCGCCACCGCGTATTTGCTGCGGATCTCCAGCGGCTCGAAGCTCTTGCCGCCGTCCTGATAGAACTTGCCGAAGAACTCCAGGCACTGCAGTCTCAGGTCATGCACGAAGCAGCCCAGCAGGTTCAATCCGAAGTTCAGGGCGTGGCCGATCAGGAAGATGACGAGGAAGACGATCCCGGTAAACACATTGAGTCCCGCGCTCTCGGCAGGCATGGCCGCGATGGTGTTGAACACCTGGGCCACCACGCTGCCGGCCAGCATCAGGGCCATGATACGGGAATAGCTCAGAATATCGCCGAACCAGCCGGTGAGGGTGTTGTAGATGATGCCGAAGGCGGCGGTCACCTTGCCGAAGCCCTTGCTGTGC
The DNA here is from genome assembly GCA_900316255.1 of uncultured Eubacteriales bacterium. GTDB lineage: Bacteria > Bacillota > Clostridia > Oscillospirales > Oscillospiraceae > Limivicinus. The sequence continues at coordinate 31,002 of ONCI01000039.1, forward strand.
CGGCCCGCGCCGTAGAGCAGCATCACCGCGCCCAGGGCGAGGATCGCAAGGCCGACGGTCTTCAGGATCGTGAGATCCTTCAGCACCAGCATCTGCAGACCCACCAGCACGCCGCCCAGCAGGATCACCCACAGGGGGCCTTCCTCAAAGACGCCGTCCAGCACCTTCCCGGCCCGTTTCTTCTCCAGGAAGGAGACGAGCATGCCCACGTTCAGGTGGATGACGCCAAGCACCATGGCGCCGTAGAGCACCAGCTCGCTTTGATCCACGGGGTTGAACAGATAGGGCAGACCCTTGAAGGTGGTGTTGGGATCGATCATTTTGGCGATGACCTCCGGGGCGTTTCCGAAGAAGCCGCCGGTAAGGGCGCCCATGATGAAGGTGCTGATGCCGCCGTAGAGCAGCAGCTGGCAGAAGGCCAGGGTGCCCTTCCGGGGCTTGATCTTCTTCATGGCGACCAAAGCCGCCGCGATCATGATGATGCCGTAGCCCATGTCCGCCATCATGAGTCCGTAAAACAGGATGAAGAAGGGAGCCATGATGGGGTTTGCGTCCACGGTGCCGTAAGCCGGAAGGCTGTACATATTGGTCACCATGTTGAGGGCGTTGGAAAACTTGTTGTTCTTGAGCTTGACGGGGACCTCGGAGTACTCCTCTTCACTGGGCTCGCTGAGCTCCCAGGCGCATTCAAAGCGCTCCAGCAGGGCTGTCAGCTCCTCCTCCCGCTCCGCGGGGACCCAGCCCGCCAGCACCACGGCGGAGCCGGTGCCGTAGAGCCGCTCCTCCGCCTCGGCCATGCCGATGCGGGTGGCAAGCCGGTCGGACGCCAGCTTCAGCTCCTCCCGGTGGGAAGCCTGGGCGGCGATCTCCTTTGCGAGGGCTTCCTTCTGCTCCGCCAGGGTCTTGAGGCTTTCCGCTGCCGCGGCGATGTTCTCTTTGGCGGTGCCGCTGCAGCCGTTCAGGCTCACCGCGCCGAAGCCGAAGTCCCGCAGGCACTCCTGGGCGGCGGTCAGCTGCTCCTTGGCCGAGAGCAGCAGCACGTACTGCTGGCTCTTGTCCTGGCTCACCGGGAAGAGCTCCGCCTCCTCGGCCTTTTCCGAGAGGGCCGCGCTCACCTCGTCCAGGGGGATGCGGCTGCTGAGAGATCCCAGGATCACCGCGCAGCGCTCCGTGCCCTCGGTCTCCAGGGGCAGGTCCAGGCTCTCCCAGGGCGTCAGGCTCTCGATAAGCGAGCGCTCCCGGCTCTCCTCGGCGGCGATGCGGCGGATCCGGTCCTCCCGCTCGTTCACTTCGGCAGCAAGCTGCAGGGCCTCCGCCAGGCCTTCCTCCTCCAGCAGCACCCGGCCCTCCACTTCGGGCTTGGCGCTGAGCAGGGGCGTTTTCTCCGGGGCGTAGCGCTTCAGCAGCTCCACGGCCCGCTCCAGGGTGCCCTGTTGGGTTTTGAGCTTGCTGAGCTCGCTCCCCTCACGGCGCACCAGGCCCTCGCTCTCCTGCTCCTGGACCTCTTCGGAGATCTCGCTGACCTGGACGCAGCCCAGACGCGCAAGCTCCTTCAGCAGTTCTTCCTTCTGGGAACGGACCAGCATCAGCCGCAGGCGTTTCATTTTCAAAATGGCCATGTCAGTCGTTCACTATCCTTTCTACAATGAGCGCAGCCGCGGCGTCCAGCTTGCCCTCCGCCTTTTTGCGCAGGGCTTCCCGTTCCGCTTCCAGACCGCGGCCGAGAGCTTCGGCGTCCGCCCGGCTCTTCTCCTCCGCCTTTTTGCGCAGGGCCTCCAGCTCGCTGTCCGCCTTGGCGCGGGCGGCCTCCAGGGAGGCTTCCCCGGCAGCCTGGGCTTCGGAGATCAGCTGTTTGGCCTTGGCCTGAGCGGCGGCGACGGCGTTTTTGGCATCCTGCTCCGCTCTCGTCACGCTCGTGATCGCTTCCAATGACATCCACACACCCCCTTCTCCTGTATTCTGCTCCGGCGGCGCAGCCGCGCCGCCGCATAAAAACGTTACAACATATAATACCGCAAAACGGGACGTCTTTCAAGGCCAATCTCCCATCTGCCGGATAAATTTCCCAAAGATCCGACAGGGAAAAACGAAAGGCAAGCCGGCGGGAAAACCTGCCTCCCGCAAAGCAAAAAAGCATCCCCGCCGCTGCCGCAGGCAGCGCGGGGACGCGCAAGCTGTCGACAAAGTGTCGACAGCTTGAAACGCCAAAATGGAAACTTCCGAAAAAGTTCCCATTTTGGCATAGATTGAACGTGAAGGGGGGCATAAGCTCTGCCGCATAGGTTTGTCTACAGTCTGAGCATCCCCGCTGCAGGGGACGCTTCTTCCGCCTCATCCGTCTTGCCCCTCCCGTGAGATCGGGGCAAGCCACCTTCTCCACAAAAAGAAAGCAGGGGGCCGAGGGCGATTCGTTCTGCCTTTCCTCAATCCCGCATTTCCAGATAGTCCCGCAGGATCTCTTTATGGCTCCGCACCAGGCCCTCCGGGATCTCCTCCGGGCGGAACCAGCGAAGGCTCACGGATTCTTCGTCGTTCACCCGGGCCTCGCCGAGAGGCTCGTCACAGGCATAGGCGCAGTTCACCACGTACCACTCGTCCCCGTTGGGCGCGGAGCAGAGGGCGTCCGGCCCGGAATAGACCCCGATGAGCCGGAGCTTTCCCAGCTCCAGGGCGGTCTCCTCCCGGACCTCTCTTCTGGCGGTGTCCTCGGTGGACTCCCCCAGCTCCATGAGGCCCCCGGGAAAGGCCCAGCGGCCCGCCGGGTGGCGGCGCTGCTGGAGCAGCAGCTCCCCCTTTTCATTGCGGATCACCACGCTGCTGCCGCAGAGGATCAGCCGCCGGTGGCCCACCAGCTTGCGTATGTCTTCGATATAGCCCATGGTGCACCTCAGCGAAAGCAGCTGCGCGCCTCGTCATAGACAAAGCCCGCCGCGGCCAGCTTCTCCTCCAGGGCGGCCCGGTCCAGCTCCAGGTCCTCGCAGAGGGCGTCCAGAGAATCGTAGTCGTCCCGGAGTTTTTGGTTTACATAACTATACAGGATCATGGGATCGACGGGCAGCATGGCGCTCACTCCTTCGTTTTTTTCAGAAAGATCTGGACGCTGGGGTAATCCCCCATCATCCGGGGCAGGGTCAGGCCCGCGTACATCAGGGCTGCCCCGCTGTATTCCCCCGGCTGCTCCTCCGCAGGTTCCGGGAGGAAGGCGTCGAACACGTCGTAGTTTTCCATCCTATAGCGCCCCTCCGGGTCCAGGCCCTTCAGCCGCAGATGCAGGGGTTTGGCGTTGGCCCGGGGCCGGGTGATCACCAGGCTCAGCAGGCTCTCGTCCTTCTCTTCGGACACCAGCTGCCAGGCCTCATAATCCCGCTCATCCCCAAGCTCGGTCAGGCGGAAGAGATCTCCCTCCCGCAGCAGCTTCTCATAGCCCCGGAAGCGGCGGATCTGCGCCCGGATGCGGGTCTTTTCCTCCTCGCTGAGCTTGCCCGGGTCCAACTCATAGCCGAAGGCGCCGGCCATGGCCACGGTGGCCCGGGTGTCCAGGGGCGTGCTGCGGCCGGTCTGGTGGTTGGGAGAGGCGGAGACGTGGGCACCGATGGAGGACAGGGGGTAGCCGTAGCCCGTGCCCCGCTGGATCGTGAGGCGCTCGATGGGGTCGGTGTCGTCGCTGCACCAGATCTGGGGGAACCAGGAAAGGATCCCCGCGTCGAAACGGCCGCCGCCCCCGGCGCAGCCCTCAAAGAGCACCTGGGGGAAGGCTGCGGTGATCCGGTCCATCACGCTGTAGAGTCCCAGGACCCAGCGGTGGGCCAGCTCACCTGCGGGCGCGAAGCCCCAGAGGTCCGTGAGGCTGCGGTTGCAGTCCCACTTGATATAGTCGATGTCATAGCGCGCCAGCAGGTCCTTCAGGGTCTCAAAGATCCAGTCGGCCACCGCGGGTCGGCTCAGGTCCAGCACCAGCTCGCTGCGGCTGAGGAAGGGCTTTCTGCCGGGGACGCGCAGCGCCCAGTCCGGGTGGGCCCGGAAAAGCGCGGAATCCTCGCTGACCATCTCCGGCTCCACCCAGAGGCCGAAGCGCAGCCCCAGCTCCTTCACTCCCCGGATCAGGGGCTCCAGGCCGCCGGAGAGCTTTTCTTCGTTCACGAACCAGTCGCCCAGGCTGCTGCGGTCGTCGCTGCGGCGGCCGAACCAGCCGTCGTCCAGCACGAAGAGATCCGCCCCCAGATCCCGGGCCTCCCGGGCGAGAGAGAGGATCTTCTCCCGGTCAAAATCGAAGTAGGTGGCTTCCCAGTTGTTCAGCAGTATGGGCCTGGCCTTCTCGCTGAAAGCGCTGCGGCAGAGGTCCCGGCGCAGGAAGCGGTGGAAGCGCTGGGAGAGGGCGTTGAGCCCGTCGTGCCGGAAGCAGAGCAGGCACTCCGGGGCATCAAAGCAGTCCCCGGGCCCAAGGGTCCAGGAAAAACCCTCCGGCTGGATGCCCGCCACAAGGCGCAGGGCGTCCATCTGGTCCTTCTCCAGGGCCATCTCGAAGCTGCCGGAATAGACCAGCATCACGCCCAGGCAGTCCCCGGCATCCTCGGTGGCGTGCCTGTCGCAGAGGATCAGGAAGGGGTTGTGCTGGTGGCTGGATTCCCCCCGGCGGGAGGCGATGCGCGTCTCCCCGTGGAGGAGGGGCTGCCGCTCCGGCTGGCGCTCCATGGCGTGGCGGCCGTGGAAGTGCAGCAGGTCCCAGTCCCCAAAGGGCAGGTCCAGGCAGCAGGAGGCAGCCTTTTCCAGCTTCATCTGGCCGCCGCCGATGTTCTTGAGCCGCAGAGCCCGGGTGATCACATCCCGGCTCTCATACACGGCATAGAGCAGCTCCGCCTCCAGGCCCAGGGTCTCGTCCCGCAAGGTCACGGAGAGGGTCTCCGCCTCTCCGTCCGGGTCCAGCGCCGCGGGCAGGCCGGGGAGCGCGTATTTCCCCTTGCGGATCTCGTGGCGCACATAGCGCAGATCCGCGCCCCGGCGCCCGTCGGGGAGGCTCACGCAGACGGCGGGCAGGCGGAAATCTCCGGCGTTGGCTCCGCTGAGCTCCAGGGGCAGGGTGTCCGGGGAGAAGCCCCGGGTCTTCTCCGCCAGCTCATAGGGCACGGGGGAAAATCCCACGTCCTTTTGCCGGTGGAGGGAAGTAAAATTCCCCTCTGCCCGCCGGCCGTAGTAGCCGTGCAGCAGATAGCCCAGGGGGCCGATCTGCATCTGGTAGCTGCTCTCCCGGGTGTTCAGGCTCAGAGTCTTGGCAGAAGCGTCATATACGATGCTCATATTGGATCATCCTTTTCAAAAAAGCCGCCTGAGGGGGCGGCTTTGTATATTATTGCAGAGAAAACCCAATCTTCTGTCCCATCCGCACGGGGAACTCCTCTCCCCTTGCGGAGGCCTCCCGGATCTCCGGAAGAAGCGCGGCCGCGTCCCTGCGGAGCAGCACGATGACGGTGGAGCCGCCGTAGGCGAAGCGGCCCTTTTCCTCTCCCCGGGAAACCGTCCGGGGCCAGGGGGCCTCGTTCACGATCTTTCCCACCAGCATGGCGCCCACCTCCATCTGCACCACGGGGCCGAAGAACTCCGTCTCGATGCAGCAGTACTCCCGGCAGTTTTCCGTGAACACGGGGGTCTTTTCCAGGGCCACAGGCCGCACGGTGTGGAGGACGCCGGGCAGAAACACATTTTCTCCCTTGCGTCCGCTCTCCACATAGCAATAGCGGTGATAGTGATTGACGCAGAGGCGAAACACCAGGCAGAGCCCGTCCCGGAAGTCTGTAGCCAGGGCTTCGTCCCCCAGCAGGCGGGAGAGAGAATAGCGGCTCTGCTTCACGGGAAGCACCGTGTCCTCATCGATTTTTACCGCGGTGAGCAGCCCGTCGCAGGGGGCGATCAGGCTTCCCGGGTCCATGTCGATGGGACGCCTCCCCGCTTTCAGGGGGCGGCAGAAGAAATCGTTGAAACAGCGGATCTGCCGCAGGTCATAGTCCCCGGTGTCGATGCCGCAGTTCTTTACAAAAATCGGGATCAAAGGCCGGGAGAGGGGGGTATCCAGAAAGGCCCCCGCAAGCTTTGACACCGGGCGGCTTACCAGCGGCCGCAGCAGGGCCCGGCCCAGGGCCGTGCCGTAGAGAAAGTCCAGGCTTTCCATCAGCGGTTGGTGACGCTCATCAGGATCATGAAGGCGATAAACTCGGCAAAGCCGATGCCCACCATGATCCAGAGGCCCTTCTTGCCGGGCTTGCGGATCTTGAAGCGGCCCACGAAAAGGCAGGCCATCACGAACATCACGATGAAATAGGGCACGCTCAGATCAAAGCGGGGGATGTAGTGCATCAGCAGCACCATGGGAAAGACGATGGCCGCGCTGGTGACGGGCAGGCCCGTGAAATAGGCCGCGCCCTTCTCCTTCGCCTCTTCCTCCCGCTCCTCTTCCGTGGAATTGAAGTAGGCCAGGCGGATCATGGCGGCCAGGATATAGATAAGTGCGATGATGATCAGCACACCCCGGTAGAGGTTGGAGTGGGCCATGGCCAGGGAGGGATCCAGCCAGCTCTCCGGCAGCTCGTGCAGGTCGGAGAGGCGGATATTGCCCCGCAGCATGGACATGCCGATGGCGGCGGGGAGCAGGCCGAAGGAGATCAGGTCCGAGAAGGAGTCGATCTGCATGCCGAAGCGCTGCTCCAGGCTGCTGCGGTTTTTCTTGGTGCGGGCCACCCGGCCGTCGAAGCCGTCGCAGAGGCCGGCAAAGAGCATCAGGAACATGCCGATATAGGGGTGTCCCACGCCGCTCATGGCGATGATGGTGCCGGTGCAGCCGGCAAGGAGGGACAGATAGGTCAGGATCACGGTGTAATCGTATACGCCGATCATGGTTCATGTTTCCTTTCTTTCTTATGCTCTCGTCTGCGAAGGGCCGCGTAGCCCAGCAGGGTGATGACGCCGCTCACCGCCACGCAGAGATAGAAGGACAGGCCGCGGCTCAGCATGTCCAGACGGAAGGCCTCCTCCACAGGGATGAAGCCCAGGCCCGAGAAGGCGTCCACCATCAGGAAATCCGCCACGCCCATGGCGCCCGGGACGGGGACGGGGGCATAGCCCATCACCACCAGGCACTGGGAGGCGAAAAGCAGCCCCGCGTTTTCAGGCCGGCCGCCCAGGGCCAGGTAGATGCACATGGGTACCGCCAGATGGGCCGCCCGCTGCAGAAGATTCCACAGCAGGGCCCGCTGAAGCACCGGGCCCTTGCCCTTCATGACCCGGGCGCAGGTCTCAAATTCCGCCTGGGCCTCGTCCAGCTTCCGCAGCCGCCGATCCAGCCGGTGGATCAGCTTCTTTCTGTGCAGGAAGCGCACAAAGCGCCGCAGCAGGTCGAAGACCAGTCTTCCCTTCCCCAGCAGGAGGAAGAACAGGGCCGTAAGGCCCAGCTGGATCACAAAGCCCAAGGCGATCAGCACCCGGGACAGGAGGCTCAGCCCGAAGAAGAGGCCGGGCGCCGCGATCACCGAGCCCAGGCCCAGGATCACAAGCGACAGGGTGTAGAGGATCAGGTTTACCAGCAGCGTCACCGTGGCGGCGCCGGCGGGGACCCCGTCCCTGATCATGAAGAAGGCACTGGCGGGCTGGCCGCCGGTGGCCGAGGGGGTGATGGCGGAAAAATAGATGTCCGAGGTGCTGTAGAGGAGGCTTGCGCCCAAGCCCTCCCGATAGCCGATGCCCTTGAGCAGCGCCGAGAGGGCCGCAGCCTCCAGCAGCACGAAGAGGGCCGTGCAGAGCACCGCAGCTCCCAGCCACAGGGGGTCTGCGCTCCGGAGGCTCTCCAGGATCCCGGCAAGGGACCACTTTTTGCTCTGGGCCAGCACCCCCCAGATGGAGAGGGCCGCCAGAGCCAGAGAGAACAGGGTCCAGAACCATTTTTTTCTTGTACTCATAGGCAAAGCTTTCCCGGAATCTTACGATGGATGTTGACAGCCGGAGTAGTATACCAGATTTTCCTGAAAAGTGCGAGTCTTTTTTCGTGTTTTACTCTTTCAGGCAGAAATCTCTGACCCGGTCCAGGAAGTCCCCGGCTTCCTCATAGAGGGCGTGGCTCAGGCCCTCGTAGAGAAAGAGCTCCGCTCCCCCGATCTGCCCGGCCAGCTCCCGGGATCCTTCCGCCGTCACGATCCTGTCCTCGGTGCCGCCGATGATCAGGGTGGGGCAGAAGATCCGGGGCAGCTCTTCCCAGGCGTCGTGGGTGAGGCAGGACTCCGCCTGGGTCAGGAAGCGGGAGAAGTCCCGGGGCTTCGTCAGGGCGCTTACCAGAGTCGCCACAGCCTTCTGCCGCGCCACGGTTTTTGATGAATAGGAGCGAAGGGCGTTATCCTCCATGATGGCCCTGTAGTCTCCCTTGCGGGCAAGCGTTATCCAGCTTTCCAGGGTATGACGCATGGTGTCGTTGGGGCGGGCGGCGGTGACGGTCAGGATCAGCCGGTCCACCCGGCCGGGCTGGTCGATGGCGGCCCACTGGGCGATCATGCCCCCCTGGGAGACGCCCATCAGGCTGATCCGGGAAAGCCCCAGCTGATCCAGGGCCAGGCCCAGGTCCGCCGCCATCTCCCGGGTGGAGCAGTGCTCCGGCAGAGGCTCCCGCCGGCTGAACATATAGACGGTGAAATCCTTTGCCAGCTTCCGGTAGCCCAGGGCGAAGGGCAGGGCCGTGCCCTTTACGGTGCGAAAGCCGTCTCCCACGCCGGGCAGGATCACAAGGGTCCTCTCCCCGCTGCCGAAACGGATATAGTCCATCGCGCCGCCATCCAGCGTGAGGCGGCCGTTTTCTGCGTTCAGAAGCATGCTTCCCGCTCCCTTCTCTTTTTTCCTACTTTATCACAGGCCCGGGCGCATTTCAATCTTGCGAAGGCGAAAAGAATGGCATATACTGGGCGGGATCTTAAACAGGGGGGAGTTCTTGCCATGTCTTCCATCCGCAGCTTTATCCGGCGGGAGCCGGTGCTGCTCATCGCCGCCTTCGCAGCCCTCATCAGCTGCTTTTTCGTGCCGCCGGACAAGGCCTATTGGGGCTATCTGGACCTGCGCACCCTGGCCCTGCTCTACTGCCTCATGACCGTGGTGGCGGGGCTGAGGCAGGCCGGGCTCTTCTCCCGGCTGGCCCACCGGCTCTGCCTGGGGGTGGGGAATCTCCGGGTGCTGGGCGTGCTGCTGGTGCTGCTGAGCTTCTTTTCCTCCATGCTCATCACCAACGACGTGGCCCTGCTGACCTTCGTCCCCTTCGCGGTGGTGGTGCTGGGCATGGCCCACCAAAACCGGGCGCTGATCCGGGTGGTGGTGCTGCAGACCGTGGCGGCCAACCTGGGCTCCATGCTGACCCCGGTGGGCAATCCCCAGAATCTCTACCTCTATTCCCACTATGACCTGAGCATGGGGGACTTTCTCTCCCTCACCTTCCCCGTCTGGGCGCTGTCCCTGGCGCTGATCCTGCTGGGCTGCCTGCTGCTGCCCCGGGATCGGCTGCAGCTTTTCCTGGGGGAAGAGCCGATCCTGCACAAGAAGGAGCTCTGGCTCTACGCCCTGCTCTTTCTGGTCTGCCTGGGCACGGTGCTGCGGCTCCTGAGCTGGCCCTGGATGCTGGGCATCGTGCTGCTGGTGCTGCTGGTGCTGGACCGGCGGACCCTGCTGCGGGCGGACTTCATGCTGCTTTTGACCTTCGTGGCCTTCTTCGTCTTTGCGGGGAACCTGGCAAGGGTCCCGGCGGTGGACCGGCTGCTCCGCTCCCTGCTCTCCGGGCGGGAATACTGGACCGCCCTGCTCACCAGCCAGATCATCAGCAACGTCCCCGCGGCCCTGCTGCTCTCGGGCTTTACCGATAAGGCCGGAGCGCTGCTGCTGGGCGTGGACGTGGGCGGTCTGGGCACCCCCATCGCAAGCCTGGCCTCCCTCATCGCCATGAAGCTCTATTCCCACTCCGAGCACGCCCATACCGGCCGCTTCCTGCTGGCCTTCACGGCGGCCAACCTGATCTTGCTGGCGCTGCTCTCCCTGGCCGTGGTCCTGCTGGGTCTCATCTGAGCCGCCCCCTCCGCAGGGGTGGCCTTTGCCTCTCTCTTTGAGGGAGGTGTCATCCGGCGTGTCACGCCCGCCGGATGACGGAGGGAGTCTTCCCGCGCAGGGACGACCATTGGCCGTCCGCCTATTATCGTCTCCGCCGTAGGGGAGGGCCTTGGCCCTCCCGGCAGAACCGGTTATTGATCCAAATCAAAGGCAGGGCGAATTCGTCCACGGCTTCGTATTCGCCCAACCCGACAACCTGTTTTGCGTTGTCCCGCCGGGAGGCCGCAAGGGCCGCCCCTACGCAGAAACCTCCGCCCCGTCGTAGGGGCGATTCACGAATCGCCCGTTCCCTCCATCCCTCCGCAGGGGACGGCCTTTGCCTCCCTCTTTGAGGAAGGTGGCATCCGGCGTGTCACGCCCGCCGGATGACGGAGGGAGTCGTCCCCTCGCCGCAGGGGCGTCTATCACCCACCCATATTGCGGCGACCATGAAAAAGCCGATCAGGCGAAGACGCAGTCTTGTCTTCGCCTGATCGGCTTTTTCAGTAGATCCTTTTGATGTCTTCCTTTTTCACGCCGTAGTCCCTGCAGAACTTGTCCAGGTCCCGTTCGTCCCGGATCAGCTCCAGCTCCCGGAGCTTGCCCGTGGCTTTTTCCCGCATGCAGGCGGTCTGCTCCCCGGTGCAGATGCTGCAGCGCAGCACCGGCTCAAAGTCCTCCGGCGGGAAACGGGGCGGCTCCGGCGCCCGTTTGCGAAAGAGTCCCATGCTTCTGCCTCCTTTTCAGTCCCCGCCGCCCCGGACGGCAAAGCGCCGCTCCAGGGTCCTTCGGGGGATCCTGCGGATCTGGGTCTGTGTGATGCGGATGTGCCGCTGGCCCTTCAGCCGCAGCAGCAGCCGCCTCAGGTCCGAGGGCTGACCCTGGACCTCCATCTCCACCCGGCCGTCGGGCAGATTGTCCACCCAGCCGGTCAGGCCCAGGTCCCTTGCGATGTAATAGGCGGTGTAGCGAAAGCCCACGTGCTGCACCTTGCCGGAAAACAGGATGTGCCAGCGCTCTCTCGTGCTTTCCACGGTCTCTCGCCCCCTTCCGCCCTCAGCTTAGCACAGTCTGCGCCATCGGTCAACCGAAGCGGGCCGGGATCAGGGGCTTTTCCCAGAAGACCTCTCCCCCGCTCTCGGCTGCCAGGGCGTCCAGCGTGTCCCGCAGCCCTTCCAGCAGGGCCGTCTCCCGCTTTTTGCTGCGGCGGCCCTTGGCTTCATAGAGCAGCTTCCCGCCGCAGACGTCATAGCTGATGCGAAAGTCCTCCGCCGTCTCATGGGGAAAGAAGCTCAGCAGCGCCTCATAGCGGACCCGGCCCTCTCCGGTGGAGACCGTCAGCGCAGCCCTTGCCCCATGCCGTGGGCACCCGTTCCCCGGGTGGCGGGCCTCAAAATATTGCTCATAAACGCAGAAGTCCATGGCTATTCTTCCAGCTCCCGGTCCTTTTCCAGACTCTCCATCTTGCCGTGGATCCGGCCCAGAGCGTACATCAGCAGCGTTGCACAGATCAGGTTGATGGAGCCCAGATTGGTGCCGTTAAAGGAATTCACCACGCCGATCACCAGGTTCATGACGCCGATGACCAGCAGCATGCGGGCGATCCAGCCCAGATGCTCCAGTCGGGAAGCATTGTCCGAAAACAGCGCAAAGTCACCCAGCGCCGCGTCCCGACGGACATAGATCCACCGGGTCACGCGCCCGATGTATTCCGCGCCGGTCTCCTCCAGAAAGCTCAGGTAGTTCTCGTCCCGGGGGCACATCTGCAGCCGGATGATATAGGCGCCGGGCTCGCAGGCGTCGAACACATAGCGGCAAAAGCCCACTTCCACCAGGGCCCAGCCGCTCAGGGCCATCTGGTTGAGCCAGCGCTCCTCCTTGTCGAATTCCCAGACCCAGAACCATTTGCGCACCGTTTTTCTCTCAGCCATCGTTTTCTCCTCCCAAAACCTTCTCGCCGTTCTCGACCAGCTCCTTCAGCCGGTCCACCTCATTCTTCAGGGCCAGCAGGCCCTCCTTCGTCAGGCAGTATTCCTTTTTTCGGCTGCCGCTTTCCCCGGGCAGCGGACGGATCCATCCCCGCTCGCTCATGCTGCTGAGCGCCCCGTACAGGGTCCCGGCCGCAAGCTTCACCCGCCCGCCGGAGAGCTGCTCCGTGCGCTGCATGATGCCGTAGCCGTGCTGGGGCTCGAACAGGGACAGCAGGATGTAATAGGTGGATTCCGTCAGGGCAATGTCGTTGTTCATCCTTTTGCTCTCCTTCGTCTGCCGATATATCGTCACTCGTTATATCGTGCTTCCAATATAACGCCTCCCGATATATTTGTCAAGTCCTTTTTGTGAGAAAGGGAAAAATGTTTCAGGGTCCCTCCGCCGGGACGCTGCGGCTTTCCCCTGTTTCCGCCCACGCTTTCTCTTGACTTTTTCCTTTTTTTCTCTATAATATGTCGTGTACGACTTATTGATTTGAGGTGAACGCATGGAAGAACCCTTGCCCATTGGCCTGCGCTTTTCCCTGCTCCACCGGGCCTTTCGCCGGAAAATGGACGCCCTGCTCAGTGAGAAGGAGCTGACGGGGGTGCAGTTCGGCGTGCTGGGGGCTCTCATCCGCCTGGAAAAGGAGGGCGGATCGGAGATCAGCCAGCGGGCGCTGGAGGAGCGGACCCGGGTGAGCCACGCCACCATGACCGAGATCCTGAAGCGGCTGGAGAAAAAGGAATTTCTCCGCTCGGAGCAGAGCGCCAGGGACCGGCGCTTCAAGAGCATCCGTCCCACGGAAAAGGCCTATGCCCTCCTGGGTGAGCTGGCCGAGGCGGAGAACGAGACCTTTTCCTGGCTCTGCCGGGGACTCAGCGACGCGCAGGTGGCGGAGCTGCTGAACGCTACCGACCTCATGCTGCAGAACGCATGGGGCGAATACCACACGAAGGGAGGAAGCTGCGGCTGTGATTAAAACCTTTGTCAAATGCATTCGGGAATACAAGCTTCCCACGATCCTGACCCTGTTCTTTATTATTCTGGAGGTCTTTCTGGAGGTTCTGATCCCCACCCGCACCGCGGACCTGGTAAACGCCATCAAGGCCGGCGATCCCATGGGCGGCGTGGTGAAGATGGGCCTCATCCTGGTGGCCATGGCCCTGCTGAGCCTGGGCTGCGGCGGCGGCGCCGGCTTCATGGGCGCCAAGGCCTCCGCAGGCTTTGCCAAAAACGTCCGGGGGGACGTGTTCCGCCGGATCCAGAGCTTCTCCTTTGAGAACATCGACAAGTATTCCACCGCCTCTCTGGTCACCCGTCTCACCACCGACATCACAAACGTCCAGATGGCCTTTATGATGACCATCCGGGCCGCGGTGCGCGCGCCGCTGATGTTCGTCTTCTCCATCGTGATGGCCTGGCGCATGGGCGGAAGCCTGGCCGCCACCTTCCTGGTGATCGTGCCGGTACTGATCGTGGGCCTGCTGCTGATCGCCCGCAAGGCCATGCCCGCCTTCCACTCCGTCTTCCGCCGCTACGACCGGATGAACGAGAGCGTGGAGGAAAACGTCCGGGGCATGCGCGTGGTGAAGGGCTTTGCCCGGGAGAACTATGAGAAGGAAAAGTTCGCCGCCGCCTCCGGCAGCATCGCCAAGGACTTCACCAAGGCTGAGCGGATCGTGGCGCTGAATAACCCCCTGATGACCATCTGCATGAACTTCAACATGGTCTTCGTGCTGCTGGTGGGCGCCAAGCTCATCGTCTCGAACCGGGGAACCACCATAGACGTGGGCCAGATCTCCGCCATGCTCACCTACGGCATGCAGATCCTCATGAGTCTCATGATGATCTCCATGATCTACGTGATGATGACCATCTCCCTGGAGTCCATGCGGCGTCTCACCGAGGTGCTGAACGAGCAGCCCAGCCTGCGCAATCCGGAGAACCCCGTCACCGAAGTTGCCGACGGCTCCGTCGATTTTGAAAACGTCTCCTTCAAGTACAGCAGCGAGGCGGAAAAGAACGCGCTGGACAGCATCGACCTGCACATCCCCTCCGGCGCCACCGTGGGCATTCTGGGCGGCACCGGCTCCAGCAAGACCACCCTCATCCAGCTGATCCCCCGCCTCTACGACGTGACCGAGGGCAGCGTGAAGGTGGGCGGCGTGGACGTCAGGAACTACGACCTGAACACCCTGCGCTCCGCGGTCTCCGTGGTGCTGCAGAAGAACCAGCTTTTCTCCGGCACGGTGAAGGAAAACCTGCGCTGGGGCGACCCCGAGGCCACGGACGAGGAGATCCGGGAGGCCTGCAGGCTTGCCCAGGCGGACGAATTCGTCCTGGCCCACGAGGATGGCTACGACCGCCGCATCGAGCAGGGCGGCACCAATGTCTCCGGCGGCCAGAGGCAGCGCCTCTGCATCGCCCGGGCCCTGCTGAAAAAGCCAAAGATCCTGATCCTGGACGACTCCACCAGCGCGGTGGACACCCGCACCGACGCGCTGATCCGTCAAGGCTTCAAGGCCTACATCCCCGAGACCACCAAGATCATCATCGCCCAGCGGGTGGCCTCCGTGGAGGACGCGGACCTGATCCTGGTCATGGACAACGGCCGCATCGTGGAGCGCGGCACCCACGCCGAGCTGATGCAGGCCGGCGGCATCTATCGCGAGATCTACCAGCAGCAGACCAAGGGAGGTGAAGAAGATGCATAAATCCCGGGGCGAAATGCTGAAGGAAAACTTCGGCGCCATCAAGTGGACCCTGAAAAAGTTCTTCGGATACTATCCCCGCATGGCTCCCCTGTCCATGCTGTGTATCCTCTTCTCCGCCATCGTGGCGGCCATCCCCTCCATCTTCATCCAGAAGATCCTGGCTGTGATCCAGAAATGGGTCCAGTCCGGCGACTGGGCCTCCGCCAAAGCGGAGCTGCTGCCCTATATTTTCATCCTCATCGGGCTCTATTTCGTCTCCATCTGCACCCTCACCCTGGAGACCCAGCTCATGGCCATCATGACCCAGGGCTTCCTGGACAAGATGCGCCGGGAGATGTTCAACGGCATGCAGGACCTGCCCATCCGCTATTTCGACACCCACCAGCACGGCGATATCATGAGCTTTTACACCAACGATATCGACACCATGCGCCAGCTGGTTTCCAACTCCCTGCCCTCGCTGGTCCGTTCCATCTCTATCGTGCTGGCCGTGTTCTTCATCATGCTCTGGTACAGCATCTGGATGACCCTGGTGCTGCTGCTGGGCGTGGTGGCCATGTTCTATGTGACAAAGGTCGTGGGCGGCGGCTCCGCCAAGTACTTCATGAGCCAGCAGAAGGCTGTGGGCGCCATGGAGGGCTTCGCCCAGGAGACCATGAGCGGCCAGAAGGTAGTCAAGGTCTTCTGCCACGAGGAGGAGAGCATCGAGGCCTTTGACAAGGTCAACAACGAGCTCTTTGAGGTGAGCTACAAGGCCAACGCCTTTGCCAGTACCCTGGGCCCCATCATCGCCAACATCGGCAACATCCTCTACGTGGCCCTGGCCCTGGTGGGCGGCGTGCTGATCCTGTCCAACTTCCCCAGCTTCAGTCTCTCCGGCATGGTCTTTGACATCACTGTGCTGGTGCCCTTCCTGAACATGTCCCGGCAGTTCACCGGCAACGTCAACCAGCTGAGCCAGCAGATCAACTCCATCGTCATGGCCGGCGCCGGCGCCCAGCGGGTCCTCTCCCTGGTCAACGAGAAGCCCGAGGTGGACGACGGCTACGTCACCCTGGTGAACGCCAGGATCCTGCCCGACGGCAGCGTCACCGAGACCGAGGAGCACACCGGTCACTGGGCCTGGCGGCATCCCCACACGGCCGACGGCAGCGTGACCTACACTCCGCTGCGGGGCGATGTGCGCATGGTGGACGTGGACTTTGCCTATGTGGAGGGCAAGCCCGTGCTCCAGGACGTCTCCGTCTACGCCGAGCCCGGCCAGAAGGTGGCCTTCGTGGGGGCAACCGGCGCGGGCAAGACCACCATCACCAACCTCATCAACCGCTTCTACGACATTGCCGACGGCAAGATCCG
>ONCI01000033.1 GCA_900316255.1 uncultured Eubacteriales bacterium
GCCTGCAAGTGTGCGAGCGTCTCCCGCAAGCGAGTGCGCGCAGCAGGCTGAAGCCTCTCCTGTCGGCAAAGCCCTTAGGCTTTGTCGACAGTCTGAAAAGCAGCCTTTCGGCTGCTTTTTTCATGCTGAACGCCAATAAGATGAAGACAAAGATTGTCTGATTTCTATTCGAGTTCAGTATCAGACTGTTTTAGCGGTTTATGCCCGGTGGAAGCGGACGCTTGAAAGAATGGCGCTGAGATCCGGGTCCTCTGCCAGCTCGGGCAGGGGCGTGTCGTTGCCCTTGGCCTTGAAGAGCAGCGCCTGCACATAGCTGTGGGCGTCTTCCGGGATGGGCAGGCAGAAGGAGAGAGCGTCTCCCTCCAGGTACTTCACCGCGTCCACGCTGCCGTAGCGCACCGGGGCAAAGTCCTGGTGCTTCTCGGCCAGAGAGGCGCAGTGGGCGGCAAAGTCCTCCCCGGGATAGAAGGCGGCGTACTCCAGCTGCAGGCTGAAGTCCTCGCCCTCCAGAATGGCCACATGGGAGTCGCTGGAATAGCTGAGGAAGTTCTCCTCCACCACGGCGAAGCTGAACCTGTCCGCGTCGTAATCCAGGGTCATCTCCACGGTGGAGGCGTTCTGGAAACCGGAAATGAAGCTGTAGCTGCCGGTTTTCAGATTGGCGGGAGCCTTGGCGGGGGCGGGCTTTTTGGCAGGGCCTCCCTTGGCGGGAGCCGCTTTCGCCTCGGGCTTTTTCTTCAGCAGCACCAGGGCGGCGGCGCCGGCGGCGGCCAGGCCCAGGGGCGCCAGGATCGTCCATTTTTTCATGGGATCATCTCCTGTGAGTATTCAGTATGAAACCAGTATAGCCTATCTTTTCCGGTTTGCCAAGGGTCAGTTTTTCTCCAGACGCACCCGGACCTCGCCGGAGAGGACCTTTCGCTCTTCCCCGTTTGCAAGGCGTACCCGCAGGGAGTAGTCCCGCTCCAGATCCAGCACCAGGGCGCGCTCCGGCTCCCTTCCGGGGGAGAGGAGCTCCACCTCCTGGCCCAGCACCAGGGACCGGTCCCGGTAGCCCTCGAAGCAGTCCTGCAGCTCTGCTCCACCGCAATAGCGCCAGAGCCGGTCCAGGATCCCGGCGGCGAGGCGGCAGCGCAGCTCAGGCAGGCTCCGCTCCGGGAAAACGGCCCCGGCGATGTCCCGCAGCTCCTCCGGAAAGCCGCCGGCGGGCTCCAGGGCGTTCACGCCGATGCCCACCACCGCGTAGCTCAGCTGGCCGTTTTCACAGTCCAGGGAGGCCTCTGTCAAAATACCGCAGACCTTTTTGCCCGCCATCAGCAGGTCGTTGACCCACTTGATCTCCGCTTTTCGCCCGGAAAGCTCCTCCAGAGTCTCCGCCACGGCCACCGCCGCGCAGGCGGTGATGGCGGTAGCCTCCGACGCCGGCAGGGAAGGGCGCAGCAGCAGGCTCAGGTAGACGCCGCTGTCCTCCGGGGAAAAGAAGCTGCGGCCCATGCGGCCCCGTCCGGCGGTCTGCCGCCCGGCCACCAGGGCAAGCCCGGCGGCTTCGCCCCGGTTCGCCAGCTCCTTGAGGGCGGTGTTGGTGGAGCCGATCTCCGCAAAGCAGCGCAGCCGCAGCTCCGGGCAGTTCAGATATTTCCGGATGCCCGCCTCGCTGAGCACGTCGCTTTTGGAGAGCAGCCGATAGCCCCGCCGGGGGGCGGATTCGATGAGGTAGCCCTCATTTCGAAGCTGTTCCACCGCCTTCCATACCGCGGTGCGGCTCAGGTCCAGGCGGGCGGCCAGCTCTTCACCGGAGATGCTCTCATCCGCGTGGGACCAGAGAAAGTCCAGGACCCGGTCTTTGGTCATGCAGATCTTCCTTTCAAGTAAACGATGGATCAGCGTTTGTTCAGAAACGGATACAGCCGCCCGGTGAGCAGCGCCGCCAGGGTGAGCTTCACCCCGTCCGGCAGCAGATAGGGCAGCACGCACCAGCCCAGGGCGGTAGCCACGCTGATGGGGCCGGTGTTTTTGGCATAGAGCAGCACGAACCAGGCCGTGCCGAAGGTATAGCAAAGGGCAAGGCCCAGGACCATCCAAAGGAGCAGCAGGGGGAAGCGGCGGGAGACCTTGTCCGCCAGCAGCCCCGTCACCAGAGCGGTGAAGAGAAAGCCCACCAGATAGCCGCCGGTGACGCCCATCAGGGCCCCGAGGCCGCCCTTGAAGCCGGCGAACACCGGCAGGCCAACCGCGCCCAGCAGCAGATAGACCGCCACAGTCACAAGACCCAGCTTCCAGCCGAAGAGGGCAGCCAGCAGGCAAACCGCAAAGGTCTGCAGGGTGAAGGGCACCCCGGTGGGGAGCAGCGCGGGGACGGAGATCCAGGAACACACCGCGATCAGGGCGGCACCCATGGCCGCAAAGGCCATGTCGCGCACGGAAAAAACCTTGTTCTGCATAGAAAGCACCTCACTTGTCTGTTTCAGCGCTCCCCATTATACGCGCAGAACCGAAAATGTCAACCAAAAGAATAAAAACGAGTTAACAATAGCAGCCGCCGTCCCAGTCCGCCAGCAGGACCTCCGCCAGTCCGCCGGGCTTTACCAGCCGGGCGGCGTCCTGGACCTTGACCCATTCCCAGCCGTCCACCTCGGGACCGGGGGAGGGGCTCTCCTCCGACAGCACGGCAAGGAAGTTCAGCATCAGGGTCTCGGAGGGGGCGTAATAGTGGCTGCCCAGGAAGCGGGGGGCCAGGGCCGTCATGCCCAGTTCCTCCCGCACCTCCCGGATGAGGGCTTCCTCGGCGGTCTCTCCCTTGTCTACATAGCCCGCCACCAGCACCGGGTCAGGCTCGCCGTACTGCCGGATCAGCAGCATGCGTTTGCCGCTTTTGTCCAGCAATATGCCGCTGACGGCGCAGCTGAACAGGGGAAAGCGCCAGTCCTCACAGCCCTCGCACCAGGGCGTGGGCGGCTCTGTGGGGTGGGGGCGCAGCCGCAGCGGCTTTCCGCAGACGGGGCAATAGTTCAGTTTCATGCCGATTGCTCCCGCCTCAGCTCTCCAGCATCAGGCGCAGGATCTCCCGATCCGTCTCCCGCATGCCGTCCCGGGCCAGGCGGCCCACGTTGGCGATGGTGTTCTCCACGCCCTTTTTCACGATGCCGTCCCCGCCGTAGAATTGGTTCCCGTCCCGGAACATACTGAGACCCAGCAGCCCCGCGTCCACCGCGGCGGCGATCTTGGCGGCGCAGCTGGCCTTGGCCCCGTCGCAGACGATGCCGGAGGTGACGGCCACGGCGTTCACCACCGTGTGGGCGATCTCCCGCAGACGGCCGCCCTGGAGCCAGGCGATGCCCGCCCCTGCGCCGCAGCCGGCGCTGACCGCGCCGCAGTAGGCGGAGAGACGGCCGATGCCGGTTTTGAGATGGATGGTGATGAGGTTGGAGACCAGCAGAGCCCGCAGCAGTTCCTCATGGCTCTTGCCCGTCTCCCGGGCATAGACGATGACGGGGACGCTGGCGGTGATGCCCTGGTTGCCGCTGCCGGAATTGATGACCACCGGCAGCTCGCAGCCGCTCATCCTGGCGTCACTGGCCGCGGCGGCATAGGCGCGCATTTTGTAATCCAGGCAGTCCTCATGCCCCCGCAGCAGGGTCTTGCCGATGTTGGCCCCGTAGGGATGGCGAAGCCCCTCCTCCGCGATGGCCATGTTATAGGCGATCTGCCGCTCCAGCAGGGGAGCGACGGGAGCAAGGTCGGCGTGCTCGGAGTAGTCCGCGATCCGCTCCACGGTGAGGATGTCCCGGCCCGCCTCGCTGCCCTTGGGCTCGTCCAGGGGCGTTTCCAGCAAAGTCTCGCCGTTTCGCCGCAGGCAGACCAGGTTGGTGTGGTGCCCCGCGATGCGCACGAAGGCGCTGTCCTCCCCGGCGAAGGCGGAGATGCTGATATCGAAGATATGGGGCGTGTCGGCAAAGCGGACCTCTACGGGGATGCGCTCCAGGGCGGGGGAGAGGGTCGCGATCTGCTCCGGCGTGGCCCGGGAGAGGACCTCCAGCTCCGCTCCGGCGTCCCCGATGAGGGCCCCGGCCAGCGCGGCGGCCCGGATGCCCCGGAGACCGCCGGTGTGAGGGACCACCACGCTCTTCACGTTTTTCAGGATGTTGCCGCTGACCTCCACCAGCAGCCGCTCCGGCTCCCGGCCCAAAAGCTGGCGCGCCCTGGCGGCGGCATAGGCGATGGAGACCGGCTCCGTACAGCCCGTGGCGGGGATCAGCTCCTCCGCCAGGATCTGCTCGATCTGGCGACAGATGTGCTCTTCCATGACAGCTTCCTCCCAATCAAAATCAAACGCTTCCGGCGTGTTGCCCAGGGGAAATCGGTGTAGTCAGACAGAAACGGTCAGGCCTGAGCCAAGTCCGATGAAGACTCGGCCTTCTCCCCGGCCTGCCTCGCCTCGTCCAACAGATGGAAATACACGTTGTGGGCATGCTCGTAGGCCAGGTTAAACTCGGCGTCATGGCCGTTGTGAAGGCTCTCAAAGTACAGATGCTCGTGATCTGCCAGCTCCGGGTGCAGGCGCACGACCGTGGCCACGCCCACATTGGAGCACACAGCGGCGATCCGGCGAAACTCGACGCTCAGGTTGGAGAAACTGCTGTCGGCGTACATGTTGCACTGCCCCAGACTCAGCCGGCGCAGATGGTTGCGCCGAAGAGCTGTGTTCAGTTCGTTGACGATCTGCACCAGCGGCTCGATCTGGCGGGCGGCGGTCTCGTTGCGGATGCGAAACGCTTTCTCGGTGAGCCCCAGGATCTCCCGCAGGGCATTCTCGACCACGTGGATCTCCTCCACGGCGGCCAGAGAAAAGCCGATCCCGTTCTGCTTCATTTCGGAGGCGATGCCCGCGATATTAACGGCGTGGTCACCCAGACGCTCAAATTCGGAAGTGACCTTGTAATATTGGTTGAGGATGGTGATGTGCTGCTCCTGCTGCAGATGGGGCAGAAGCTCCACCGTATACCGGCTGCAGCGGTCTGTCAGAAGGTCTATGCTCTGCTCCTCCTCCAGGATCTCCTGATGCAGGGCTTCATCGTAGCTTTCCAGCAGACGGAAGGACTTTTCTATATTGGCCCGGGAAGCGCGAAACAGGGTCAGCAGCAGATGGTAACAGCTGCGCAGAGCCAGGGCCGGGGTATTGAGAAAGCTGGGATTCAGCGCATCCAGCACATCCCGGTATTTCTCTTCTCTGACCGGCGCCGGCGCGTCTTTCACGATGCGGCGGCTCAGCTTTTCGAAGACCGGAAGCATGGGAAAGAGGCAGACGGAGCAGACGAGGTTGAAGACGGTGTTGGTGTTGGCGATCACACCGGAATTCACTGTGCGGTCCCACAGGCTGTCCAGCAGGCCCAGGCGATGCACGATGGTGACGCCGACGAGTACCAGAACTGTCTTGCCGAGGTTGAAGAGAATGTTCACCAAGCCCACGCGCTGGGAGTCCTTGTTGGCACCGATGGAGCAGACGATGGCGGTGGTGACGCAGTCGCCCAGATAGATGCCGACGATCACTGCATAAATGGACTTGAAGGCCAGCATGCCGGATGCGGAAAAAGCCTGCAGAATACCCACCGTCACGGAAGAACTCTGCAGCACGAAGGCAACCCCTGCGCCGGTCAGATAACCCAGGAAGGGGTTCTCGCCCAGGCCGGAGAAGAGACGCTCTATGGTGCCGGACTGGGAGAGATTGTGTACCGCGCCGGTCATGTCCAAAAGGCCCGAAAACAGGATGCCGAAGCCTATGGCGATGTTGCCGAAAGATTTGGCGTTTTTGATGAAATGCCCCATGATCAGCAGCATGCCGAGGATCAGTGCGATGGGCGCCAGAGTAGAGGGTTGGAAGAATCTCAGCCAGGCAGCCCCGGAGGAGTCGATATCCAGGAGACGAATGATCTGCCCGGTGACCGTCGTGCCCACGTTGGCGCCCACGATAATACCCAGAGACTGACGAAGCGTCAGGATGCCCGCGCCCACCAGACCGGCGGTGATGACGATCATGGCGGTGGAGGACTGGATGAGCGCGGTGACGAAAACGCCCAGGAGGAAAGCCTTAATGGGATTGTTCGTCACTTTTTCTATGGCGCGCTTCATCGCACCGGAAGAGTTTTCCTTTAAAGAATCTCCCATCAGACGCATGCCGTACAGAAACATGGCAAGTCCGCCAAGCAGAGAGATCACGTCGAAAATATCCATATAAACCTCGCGTTCAAAGGGTTAGCGGTTTTCACCGACAGCAGTATATGGGCTGGGAGCACGTCCGTCAAGTCCCGAAAAAGACGAAAAGGCAAGTCTGGCTTCGCTGTTGCCTGGTTGGTTTTTGTGCTTTTTGCCGAGAGATTCGGGGAGGTGTTTATCACGAGGGGATTCCGGAGCGGGGGATACTTGCAACATCTCAATTCTACCATATCAGAGCAGCAGGAACAACGGTTAGTTGCAATTTGCTCTGCAAGAAGCGGGATTTCCATGCGAAAAAACGCTGCCCGATTTCGGGCAGCGTTTTCAATGTGTCGGGATTTGCCGCGATCAGACGGCCAGGAAGAACTTCACCAGGAAGATCAGGCTCAGCACGTAGGTCAGGACGGAAACTTCCTTGGCCTTGCCGGTAACGAGCTTGATGATGGTGAAGCAGATCAGGGCCAGGCCGATGCCGTGGCCGATGGAGCCGGAGATGGGCATGCCGATGAGCATGATGGCAACCGGCAGCATCTGGGTGATGTCCTCAAAGTCGATCTGCTTGAGGTTGGCGAGCATCAGGATGCCAACGTAGATCAGAGCGGAAGAGGTGGCGGCGGCGGGGATGATGGCGGCGATGGGGGCGATGAACATGCACAGCAGGAACAGGATGCCGGCAGTCAGCGCGGTGAGGCCGGTGCGGCCGCCGGCTTCCACGCCGGAGGCGGATTCCACGAAAGTGGTGACGGTGGAGGTGCCGGTGAGGGAGCCGGTCACGGTGCCGATGGCGTCGGACAGGAGGGCTTCCTTCATCTGGGGCATGTTGCCGTCCTTGTCCAGCATCTTGGCGCGGGAAGCGGTGCCCACCAGGGTGCCGATGGTATCGAACATGTCGATGATGCAGAAGGTGATGACCAGGGTGATGATGGTGAACCAGCCGATGTTGGCAATGCCGGCGAAGTTCAGCTTGAAGAGGGTGGTCTCGGCCATGTCGGCGAAGGGGGGCACGAAGGAAGCGGTCTTCAGGCTCTCAAAGGGATTGGAGTGCAGGAAGATCGCCTGGCCGGCCCAGTGCAGCACGGAAGCGGCCAGCATGCCGTAGAGCACGGAGCCCTTGACCTTCTTGTGGTTCAGGGCCACGATGACGAACAGACCGAAGAACATGGTGACCACGGCCAGGATCATCTGGGGGTACACGGAACCCATGGTCTCCTTGGCGTAGGTGGCGGTCAGGGCGCCGAAGAAGTCGCGCATGGCGAAGAAGGGGCCGCCGTTCTCGCCGTAGAGGGAGACGTTGGAGCCAAGGCCGATGTTCATCAGCATCAGGCCGATGGCAGGGCCGATGCCCAGGCGAACGCCGAGGGGGATGGCCTCCACGATCTTCTCGCGGACGTTGAAGATGGACAGGACGATGAACACGACGCCTTCGATGAAGATGATGACCAGAGCGGTCTGGAAGGCCTCAGTGTAGCTCATCTCCGCGCCGCGCAGGGCGGCCAGGGAGACGATGTTGGCCACGACCACGGCAAAGAAGCTGTTCAGACCCATGCCGGGAGCCATGCAGAAGGGCTTGTTGGCCAGGAAGGCCATGCAGATGGTGCCGATGGCGGAAGCGATGCATGTGGCGAGGAACACGCCGTTCCACAGGGGGCTGCCCACGGCGAAGTTGGTGAGCAGGTTGGGGTTCAGGGCGATGATGTAGGCCATGGTCATAAAGGTGGTCAGGCCTGCGATGATCTCCGTGCGAACGTTGGTGCCGTTCTTTTTCAGCTGAAAGATCTTCTCCATTTTTTCCTCCTAAGAAATTCTCTTTCTCTCACTTGTTTGACCCGGGAAACAGCGGGGGTCCCGGAAAAAACACTTTTTTATTTTAGAAAAACCGGGGTCAAAAATCAATTAGGAGAAACAACAAAAATCGGCACGAAAAAGCTTTGACCCTTATGAAATCTTGTGCTATCATACAGCAAAACCCAACAATACCGGGTCGGACCCGCGGAGAGGAGGCGTCATGGGAAAAAAAGAGAAGAGTCCTGCCAGGCAGGCTCTGTCGAGGCTGCTGCCGCCGCTGGGACAGCGCATCGTGAAGACCGCCGTGGCGGTGTTCCTGTGCCTGCTCTACTACTGGCTCCGTGGCTACCGGGGCATGAACATGAACACCGAGGCCGGCATCACCGCCATCATCTGCATGCAGCCCTATCTGCATGACACCAGGGACTTTGCCGTGAGCCGCCTGACCGGCACCCTCATCGGCTCCTTCTGGGGACTTTTGCTGCTGCTGGTGCTGCTGGCCGCGCCGGAGCTGGAAAACCATCTGTTCCTTGTGTATACCATGATGGGCCTTGGCGTTCTGGCCTCCCTCTACACGGCGGTGCTGCTGCGCCGGGCGGACGCCTCGGGCCTTGCCGCCATCGTGTTTCTCTGCATCGTCATTGCCTTCCCGGAAATCGAAGAACCCCTGCGCCAGGCGGGGGACCGGATCTTCGGCGTGCTGCTGGGGACGGGCGTCGCCATCGGGGTGAACACCTTCCGCCTGCCGAGGAGCAAGAACCGGGAGGCTGTGTTTTTCGTCCGCGCCCGGGACCTGGCGCCGGACCGCTTCTCCCAGATCCCCTCCTCGGCCCTCTACCGGCTCAACTATCTCAGCCAGGACGGGGCCAGGATCTGCCTCATGTCCGAGCACGCGCCGGCTTTCTTCACCCTGCAGATGAGCCAGACCGTGTTCAGCGTTCCGCTGGTGGTCATGGGCGGCGCCGCGATCTATGATCTGAACGAGCAGACCTATCTCTATACCGAGAATATCCGGCCCCAGGATTCCCGCCGGATGCGGGAATATCTGGACCGTATGGGGCTGAGCTACTTTATCTACACGGTCCACAGCCACCGGACCTGCATCTTCCACAGCGGGGACATGCGGGAGGAGGAACGTGTGATCTACAATCGGATGAAGCGCTCCCCTTACCGGGATTACCTGGACGAGGGAGACTTCCCGCCGGAGGAGATCGTGTATCTCAAGGTCATCGGCACCGATCAGGAGACCGCGCGCTGGCTGGCAACGCTGCAGAGCTTCCTGCACAGCCGCCACCTGCGGGGCGTCATCCGCCGGGAGGCCGGCACCAGCGGCATCAGCGCCCTGTATATCTACTCTGCCCGGGTCAGCGTGAAGCTGGCGGAAAACAAGGTGATGGAGCTGCTCCGGAAAGAGGACCCCAAGCTGCAGCCGGTGGAGGTGTTCCTGGACCGGCCCTACCAGTCCGAGCACGACGCCATGCAGCTGCTGCACCGGCTGGGAAATCTCTATGAGCCGCTGCGCCTGCCCTGGAAGAAGGAGCAGAAAGCAGAAGAATAAAAGCAGACGCCTCGGCGGGGGCCTGTCGGATGACGGAGCCCTGCCGGGGCGTTTTTCTGTTTGCCGGAACGGCATGCAGGTGGTATAATAACAAATAACTTCTGTGGGACAGGTTTGCAGATGGGGAAAGGGAGGTGCGCGCCTTGGAGTCTGTCCATATCAAAATACACGGGATCGTCCAGGGCGTGGGCTTTCGGCCCTTTGTGCACCGGCTGGTGCGGGAGCACGGCCTGGCGGGCTCCATCCGCAACACCTCCTCCGGCGTGGAGCTGGAGCTGGAAGGGGAGCGGGCCGCGCTGGAGGCCTTTGTGCGCTCCCTGCCGGAGCGGGCGCCCAGACTTGCCCTCATCGAGCAGATCGAGACGGAATACGGCCTCCCCCCCCGGGGGCTGACGGGCTTTCAGATCCTCCGCAGCCACGCGGAGGAAAAGCGCAACACTCTGGTCTCCCCGGACATCGGGATCTGCGCCGACTGCAGACGGGAGCTGCTGGACCCTACAGACCGGCGCTGGCGCTATCCCTTCATCAACTGCACCAACTGCGGGCCCCGCTTCACCATCATCCGGGACCTGCCCTATGACCGGGCCCTGACCTCCATGGGCCGCTTTCCCATGTGTCCGGACTGCGAGAGGGAATACCACGACATCGAAAACCGCCGCTACCATGCCCAGCCGGACGCCTGCCCGGTCTGCGGCCCCAGGGTTTTCTTCCTGGACGGGGAGGGGCGGGAAGTCCCCGGAGACCCCATCGAGACGGCCCGTGCCTGGCTGAAGGCCGGGAAAATCCTGGCGGTCAAGGGCCTGGGGGGCGTGCATCTGGCATGCCTCGCCGACCGGAGCGAGCTGGTGCGGGAGCTGCGCCGCCGCAAGGAGCGGGACGAAAAGCCCTTCGCCCTCATGTGCCGGGATGTGCAGGCGGCGGAAAAGCTCTGCTTCGTCTCCGGAAAGGAGCGGGAGCTGCTGGAGAGCTTCCACAAGCCCATCGTGCTGCTGCGGCGGCGGGACAGGAGCCCCTCGCCCCTCACGGAAAACGGCTGGCTCGGCGTGATGCTGCCCTATACGCCCCTGCACGTGCTGCTCTTCGGCGAAGACCTGGAGGCCCTGGTGATGACCTCGGCCAACCTCTCCGATACACCCATCGTCTATCGAAATGAGGAGGCGCTGGAGCGGCTGCGCGGCATCGCCGACGGCTTCCTCCTCCACGACCGGGACATCCAGACCCGCTGCGACGATTCCCTCTGCTGGGAGCGGGCGGGAAAGGAATACTTCGTCCGCCGGAGCCGGGGCTATGTGCCCTTCCCGGTGCGCGTCCCGGGAAGCCGGGGCGGGATCCTGGCCTGCGGCGCCGAGCAGAAGGCCAGCTTCTGCCTCTCCCGGGGAGAATATCTCTTCCCCAGCCAGCACATCGGCGATCTGAAAAACGCCGAGACCCTGGAGCATTACGAACAGCAGATCGCCCATTTTGAGCGTCTCTTCGATACCAAACCCGAGCTTCTTGTCTGCGACAGGCACCCGGACTATCTCTCCACCGCCTATGCCCTGCAGCGGGGAGAGAAAGAGGGAATTCCGGTTCTGCAGGTGCAGCACCACCACGCCCACATGGCCTCCTGCATGGCGGACAACGGCCTCAGCGGGCCGGTGATCGGCCTCATCTGGGACGGCGTGGGCTACGGGGAGGACGGCAGCGCCTGGGGCGGCGAATGCCTCATCGGCGATTACCGGAGCTTTCGGCGCTTCGGAAGCCTCCGGTCCATCCCCCTCATCGGCGGGGACCGGGCGGTGAAGGAGATCTCCCGGGTGGGCTTTGCCCTGCTGCGGGACGCCGGCTGCGATACCCGCGGCGTCGAGAACGCCCCGTTTTTTGAAGCCATGCTGCAGCGCGGGCTCAACTGCCCGCCTTCCTCCGGCATGGGCCGGCTCTTTGACGGCGCCGCCGCCATCCTGGGCATCCGGGAGGCTGTGAGCTACGAGGGCCAGGGCGCCGTGCTGCTGGAAGCGGCGGCGGAGGCGGACGAAGCGGGCGTCTATCCCGTATCCCTCTCCGGCAGCCCCCTGCGCTTTGACTGGCGGGACACGGTCCGCGCCATGGTGCGGGAGCGGGACGCGGGCGTTTCCACAGGCTGCATCGCCGCCCGCTTCATGAACACCCTGATCGAAATGGCCGTGGAGACGGCCCTGGCCGCTTCCCGGGAGAGCGGGATCCGGGACGTGGTGCTCTCCGGCGGCAGCTTCCAGAATCAGTATCTTTTGAACCGTCTCCCCGCGGCCCTGGAGCGGGCGGGGCTTCGTCCCCGGACCCATCAAAGAGTCTCCTGCAACGACGAGGGACTGAGCCTGGGCCAGGTGATGATCGCCGAGGCGACAAGGCGGGAAGACTGAAAGAAAACAAGCGTATCCCGGGCAGATCCGCAGAGGATTCGCCCGGGATACGCTTGTTTGTTCCTGCTTCTTGTGGAAAGAAGTCAATCGTGCTTCGAGGACTTTTTCAGTCTTCCCAGGATCACCAGCGCCAGCAGGCCGCCGATCAGGGCGGTGATGGCCTGGGGCCAGGAGAACATGATGGAGAGCGCGCCCACCTGCTTGGCAGGCACGCCGGCCGCCCGGACCACCATGGGCACCAGCAGCCAGAGAAAGCCGCATTTGAGCAGGGCGGAGATGACCACGTCCGCCACCGCGGGGAGCTGGCCGCTTTTGCGCAGCAGCCCGAACACCAGGCACAGCAGGGCGTTGCCGCAGGCCACCACCGGCACCACCGGAAGGATGGGGCCGATGCCGAAGAGGAAGGCCAGCAGAGAGCTGAGCAGTCCGATGACGACGCCGGAGAGGATGCCCACCGCGCCGGTGAAGACATAGAGCACGCAGTTGACCAGGCTTCCGGTCACCAGCTGCTTGCCGGTGAAGGGGCCGACGACGGTGAAGCCTGCGGGGAGGAAGTTGCCCAGAAACTGGGCCAGGATCACCAGGGCGATGCCCATGGCGGTAAAGGTCAGAAAGCGAACGTTTTTATCTTTCACTTTTCCGCCTCTTTCAGCCGCGCAAGAAGGGGACTGTCCCCGGCGCTGCGGATCTCGGCAGAGGCGGCGTATTGATTCACGGCGGCAGTGGCCTGGACCACCGGAGCGATGGTGCCGGCGCCGGCTACGCAGCCGCCGGGGCAGGCCATGCCCTCCAGCAGGTAGCCGTCCCGCATGCCCTTCTTGGCAAAGAGCAGCATCTTTTTGCATTCCTTCAGGCCGTCGCCGAATTCGGTTTTGACCTCCAGCTCCGGATCCAGGCGGGAGATATACTCCTTCACCGCGCCGGCAACGCCGCCTACCACCGCAAAGCCGCGGCCGGATGCGGTGCCTGTGGTGAAGTCCAGGTCGCACTCGTCCGGGGTGATGGTGTTGAAGTCGATCTCCTTGGCGGTGAACATGCCGTTGAGCTCCTCAAAGGTCAGCACAAAGTCCACGTCGGAGCGGACGGAGCGGCGGCTGGCCTCCAGCTTCTTGGCGGCGCAGGGGCCGACGAAGACCACCCGGGCGTCGGGATGGTCCTTCTTCACCAGGCGGGCGGTGATCACCATGGGCGTGAGCGCCATGGAGATCCGGTCGGAAAACTCGGGATAGAGCGTCTTGGCCATCACGCTCCAGGCCGGGCAGCATGAGGTGGCCATCCAGGGGATGTTTTTCGGCACGTTCTCCAGAAAGTCGTGGGCCTCCTCCACCGTGCAGAGGTCTGCGCCGATGGCGACTTCCACCACGTCGCTGAAGCCCAGGATACGCATGGCCTTCTTGAGCTTGGGAGGCGTTGCGCCCTTGAACTGGTTGACAAAGGCCGGGGCCACGAGGGCAATGACCTTGTCGCCCTGGCGCATGGCCTGAATCAGCTGGAAGATCTGGCTCTTGTCGGCGATGGCGCCGAAGGGGCAGTTCACCAGGCACATGCCGCAGGAGACGCACTTGTCGTAATCGATCTTGGCCCGGCCGTATTCGTCCGAGCCGATGGCGTCCATGCCGCAGGCGGCGGCGCAGGGGCGCTCCATCCGGCTGATGGCGTCGTAGGGGCACTGGTTCAGGCAGCGTCCGCACTTGATGCACTTGCTCTGGTCAATGTGGGAGCGGCGATCCTCGCCGATATAGATGGCCTTTTTGGGACAGACGTTCATGCAGGGGCGGGACACGCAGCCCTGGCAGTTGGAGGAGATGCGGATCTCCTTCTCCGGGCAGGCGTTACAGGCGAAGGGGATGATGTTCACGAGAGGAGGCTCATAAAACTTCTCCGGGATGCTGGCCTCTTCGATGCCCTTGCTTGCCGGGCCGAATTCCGCCGCGGAACGCATGGGCAGGCCGCAGGCCAGACGCAAACGCTCTACCACCACGGCACGCTCGCGGAAAATATTGTCACGGTATCTGGCTTCTTCTCCCGGGACGATCTGATAGGGGATCTCATCGATCCGGGAATAGTCCCCACCCTCATAGGCCAGGCGGGCTACCTGGGCAAAGACTTCTCTGCGCAGGTCGTCAATGGCGCTGTGCACACCTCTCATAGGATCACCTCGTCAAATCTGGATTGTATCTTTACTATACCATATCCACGGGGAAAAATCCAGCGTGACATGGGCGATGAAAATCAAATGGGAAAGCGCAGAAACTTGCCTTGGCGAGAGAGGGACAAATCAGGGAAAAACGCTTGCTTTCCATAGTACTGTGTGGTAAATTAGTGCTGTTAAAGTGTTAACATATGCGCTCTGTACCCACGGGGCGCAGGGAAGGATTCGGAATGTGCCTGGCGGTACCGCTGAAATTGATCGAGATCCACG